>SLDX01000142.1 GCA_007125075.1 Desulfonatronospira sp. | reverse complement strand
TCGCTTAAGTCGCTTAAGTCGCTTAAGTCGCTTAAACCTTCTTCCAGTTAACTGGGCGGATTTCACTGGGGACCTCCGACCTAAAGAAAACAACATTTTTGCTGGAAATCAGCTTGACATTGTACCATAAAAAGTACAAATCTAATCAATGCCAAGGCAAAAAGTTCTCACTGCCAGGTTCTATGCGACTTCGACCGGATCAATGCCTGTGAGAGAATGGCTGCTGTCCTTAAGCAAGGAAGACAGGTTAGAGGTTGGCTCGGACATAGCAAACATCGAATACAACTGGCCAGTAGGACCTCCCCGGTGCAAGCCACTGGAAGATGGCATATTCGAAGTGCGAAGCCGTATTTCCAGCGGCAGAACAGCCAGGGTGCTTTTCTTTTCCCGGGATGACGAGATGTTTTTGTTGCACGGCTTCATAAAAAAAACCCAGAAGACTCCCAGGCAAGAGCTGGAACTGGCTAAAAAACGAAAAAAAGAAATGGAGGAATTCTAAATGACCATCTCAAAGCATATAGGGCAAACTTTTGATCAATTCCTGCAAGAAAACGGGATCTATGAAGAAGTTCAACTAATGGCCCTGAAAAAGACCATCTCCCATCAGATCAAAATGCTCATGCACAAAGAAAACATTAAAAAATCAGAGCTGGCTCACAGAATGGGTACAAGCAGAGCCTCTTTAGACCGCCTGTTAAGTGACGAACACTCCAACGTCACCCTGAACACCATTAATAAGGCAGCATTAGTTTTAGGCAAAAGAGTGGATATATCCCTGGTCGACCTTAGATCACAAGAACAAAGGCCATAGAGATGACAGGTACCCCGACGAGAGAAATGGCTTTTTTTCATTCGCGCCTGCTCCGTGAAACAACCCGAAGGGTTCCTGCCGAAGGCAGGGTTTCATTGAGGCCTGCCCCGCCTGCCCGGTGAAACCTTCTTTCGTTTCACTGGGTGAAATATTTACCCAATGAAACACAGCCCTGGGCTGTCAAGTGACAGCAGCCTGCCCGGCACCTATCTCATGAAGGAATGAGCCATTAATATTAATTATCTGACTAAAAGTTCATGATTAACCCAGTAATTCCATAAGATAGGTGCATGGGGGTTTCATCAGGGGTCGAAGATCAGCGCAGCGGATTTCACTGGGGACCTCTGCCCTCTGCTTGCCCCGTGAAATATCGAAGATCAGCGCAGCGGATTTCACTGGGGACCTCCGTCATCTGTCTTCTGTCATCTGATTACTGCCCTCTGATTCACAGGGTTTTTCGACAAAAGCTCCTTGACATCTATTTTCAAATATAGCAAATTAACAAAAATATTAATTTAATATATCTCATGAAATTAAAAGAGCTCCGCAATATACAGAAATTATACTTCGGCTACCAGGAACTGGCCGGGGCGCTGGATATTTCATCTGCTTCCGCTAGGGTGGCAGCAAGCCGGTATGTGCGGCAGGGGCTTTTGATCCGGATAAAAAGGAATCTGTATGTCCTGCGGGAAACCTGGGAAAAAGCCGGAAGAAAGCAAAGATTTTTAATTGCCAACATGGGGCAGGTCCCGTCATATATATCTTTGCTGACAGCCTTGGATTACTATGAAATAACCACCCACGTGCAAAGAGACTTTGTTGAATCCATGGCCGTGACCCGAACCAAGGAAATCCGGATCGATCAGACGGTTTTTACCTATACCCGGATCAAGGAAGAATTGTATTTCGGGTTTGGCAGGAAAAACGGCTTTTTTATCGCCACTCCGGAAAAGGTGATGCTGGATGCTTTCTATCTGATGTCTTACGGCCGCTATTACCTGGATCTTTCCGCTGTCAACGCTGACAGTCTTAATTTTGATCAAATCGCCGCCATGAGTACCCGATTTCCTTCGAAAACCAGAAGGTTATTAAAAAAACATGGATATCCTGCAAAAGCATGAAATTTTTGAAATCGAGGTTTTAGACAAGCTGCGCCGCCACCGGCTCCTTGATCCCTTGGTTTTCGGTGGCGGCACCATGCTCAGACTCTGCCATGAACTCGGACGTTACTCAGTAGACCTGGATTTCTGGTTCATTAAACCCGTTTCAGAAGAGCGCTTCTTTCCCGAAGTACGAAAAGCACTCGGAAAAAATTATGAAATAACGGATTCACAGGTAAAGAATTATACCCTGCTGTTTGAACTCAGAACCCCATCTTATCCCCGACGCCTGAAAATTGAAATCCGCAGGGGAGAAAGAACTTTTGATGTTCAGGAAAAAATCGCCTTCTCCAGGTTCAGCAACCGCCAGGTTGCGGTAAGGGCGAATACCCTGGAGCAAAGCATGAAAAACAAGGTCGAGGCCTTTTTGGACCGCGGAGAAATCCGGGACTGCTTTGACATTGAATTTATTCTGCGCCGCGGTGTAAATTTACCTTCTTTGGACGCCGCTTCTTTGCGTAAGTTTAAATCCCGGCTGAACAGTTTCAGGGACAAAGACTTCAAAGTCACCCTCGGCTCCATCCTGGAGCCAGACCTGCGCAACTATTATATTTCCCAGGGATTCTCCTATTTAAAAGAAAAACTCAGCTTCATCTCAGACCACTGACATCTGATCTCTGACTTCTGGTTTTTGTCTTCTGATTTCTGCTTTATAGATTCACAATTCCTAAATTCCTGAATTCCTAAATTCCAGAATTCCTAAACTTTTGTATTTCCAACCTTGAACGCGCTTCGTCACGCGCTGCGCGTGATTGAACTTCTTTTTCGGTCGCTAAGTTCGCTCCAGTCGCCAAATCTCCCCCTCGCTCATGTCGCTTACGTCACTTAGTTCGCCCCATCGCTCCCTCGCCCTCTCGCCTCCTGCCCTCCGTCCTCTGCCATCTGACCTCTGATCACTCATCTCTCAAATCTCATCTCTGCCCTCTGCCTTCCCTGTCCTCCGACCTCTTACTACTGACGCACTGACGACTGACCCTGAGCCACCCCCACCCCCAGCATGACCGCAAAGGTCACGGCCACGGCCGGGATCTGCAGGCTGAAATCAACCAGGGAATGAAGCCCGATGAGCACGCAGGCGCTGACCCCCACAGCCGTATAGACATGATCGCGTTCCCGCCTGAAAAATCCGCTCAGGCAGCGCAGCCCCAGCCCGGCCAGCACCCCAAACCAGACCAAGGCCGCGGGCAGACCCAGGTCGAACATGGTCTCCAGCCAGTCATTGTGCGCTTTGTCCCAACGAATAGTTCTATGATCGGCGAACATGGGAAAGGTCTGCTCATAGCCGCCTATGCCGTATCCGGTCCAGGGAGCGCTTTCTATGGCCTGCCAGGTCTGTTCATAAGTGATCATTCGGGTTTCGCGCTCAGTATCCGTGGCGGTCAGCCTCTCCAGCCAGCCTTCGCCGCTCATGAAAAAGACTCCCAGGCCCACCGCGAGCAGGGTTATCGCCGCCAGCCTGTACACTGCACTGGAAAGCCTTAGAAACAGACCCAGAAAGACGATCAGGACCAGCAGGGCGGCCAGGGTGGAGGTCACCCCGGCCCGGGAACTGGTCAGAAACAGGGCGGTGAGTAAAATGAGCATGCAGGCCAGCAGGGGAGTGCCCCGGACAAAGGCCTGCTGCAGAACGTGATAAATCTTGTCCCGGCCGATGCGCCTGGAGCGCAGGGCCTTGAAAAATTCTGAGAGATAAAGCCCGGCCGCGCACAAAAGGCCAAGCCCGGCAAAGGTGGCGAAGTTATTGCGGTTGATGAAGGTTCCGGTAACTTGTCTGCCGATCTGAGCTCTTTCCTCCCAGAGGACCAGGTTCAGCCCGCTGAAGTGCATGATCAGTCCGTACAGTGCATACCCTGTCCCGGCCAGGGCAACGGCCCAGAGCATGTATGCGGCCCTTTTCCGGTCCCGGCCCAGCTGCAGGGCCAGAAAGAACACAGCCCCGTAAGTGACCATGCGCATAATGGCTTCAAAACCGGCACCCCGGGCCAGGCTGATGCTGCCTCTTATATCCTCGCCCAGAGCCCTGCCGGCCTCGGCCCACAGAGGATGATGCCAGCTCTCCGGAGTAAAGGTGCTGATCTGCAGAATCCCCCAGCCAAGAACCAGGAAAAACCCCACCGCCTCCGGCCGGATGCGCTTCAGGCTCACTTCCGGCCGCTTGTTCTCTTTAAGCAGCAGCACGCAGTAAATAATGACCAGGCCCAGCACCGCACAGGCAAAAAAAGCCTGGGTGACCTCAAAGACCAGCCCGAAGGGCAGGGGAGTCAGGACCACGAGTATCACGAATAGCCAGAAAATAATTTTCATGTTCAACTTGTGAAGTTCAACGTTCAACGTTCAATCACGCCAGGAGCGTGACGAAGCCCGTTCAACGTAAAACTATGATTTCCTCAATGTGTTCTTTGGGAGTTACGGAGATAGCGGATCAGACCGTTTAACAGTCCGGAAATTTTCTGTGTCCTCTCCATTAAATCCGAGAACTGCTCCTCAGAAAAATAACCGATATCCAAACCAGCGTAAGCCAGGCTTCTGACTTCTGCAGCTGCACAGTGGTGAGTTATGAGGAATGAAAAAGGTCAGGTGCCAGAGTCGTCGGGCTTACCATGAGCGGAGCTTATTAATGATCTCCTGCTTGTCAATCTGACACCATATGGAAACTTTGCCCAGAATATCCGCAAGAGTGCCTTTTGCCACGGGATTGTGATCAGGGATGGTCAGTTTATGCCTGCCCGCAGGTGTAACCTTGAGCAACCTTACGTGGCTGCCTCGTTGACGAACAACTTCATACCCCAAAGATTCCAGAAATCTTATCAAGACTTTTCCGGAAACTGCAGGGAGCTTTTCAGACATGCACTTCACCAAGGTCCATCAAGGAAAAGATGGCGGGACTTCTGTCATAACCTTCCAACTCTGCTTGTTCATCCTCAAAATACAGAGATACTGCCTCTTTTATGTTATGAACAAGCTCATCAAGGGTTTGTCCCTGGGTGAAAATGTCATAATCGATACACCGGGCGCAATAAAACTCGCCGTCATGGTAAATTTCAATTTTTATGATTTTCTTCATGGAATTTCTCCATTTTTTGCTGAACATAAATCTGGATTGATCTCTTACTTCAGCTTTTGTCTAATAATGCTTTTAAAGCGACGTATGAATTATTTCAATTAATTTTTTTAATTCCCCAATTTTTGCATCCCAGCAACTCTTAAGATTTTACTGACTACTGTCCACTGTCTTAAAAAACCGTCCACCCAACGGGGCGTAGGCCCTTATGGCTTCCTGCTTGTAGAGCATACACTCGGAGAGGCCGGAGGCTGACTACTGACCTCCGATTTAATTCGCTCCCTCCCCAAGTCGCTCCCTCTCTCCCTTGCCCTCTGACCTCTGGTTTAATTCTCCCCCTCGCCAAGTCTCCCTCTCATTCCATTCTCGACTACTGAACACACTCTTCCCATCCCAAGCTTCATACTCAGGCACGATCTCCTTCATCTTCCTGCGGATTGCCCGGCCGTCATGCATCAGGGCCAGTTCCTCCAGTTCAGCTATCTGTCCGAAGAGCCAGTTGGCGTAATTCTGCCGGCTCTGAAAACCGTTCCAGCAGTCGCAGGACTCAAGGACCAGGATCTTTTCATGCGAAGTCCTGACTATGCCTTCACCGTCGGTGATCAGTTCCTCGTAAAGCTTTTCGCCGGGGCGCAGTCCGGTGTACCGGATTTCAATGTCTTCATCAGGCACCTTTCCGGACAGGCGGATC
>SLDX01000109.1 GCA_007125075.1 Desulfonatronospira sp. | reverse complement strand
TCTTAAGTCCAGCTGAGGATGAATTTCCTGGATTTTTTTAATTCTAAGGTCGAAATACAGGTTGTTTTGAACAATAAATACAATAAAATACGCACCTTACGCGGGTCAGACCCCATGCCCAAGTCCATTTCACCAAAAAGAAAAATCTGATGGCATACCAGGATCTCAAGGATTTCATTGCCTGCTACAACCCCAGGAGCCGCCACCAGCGTAAAGAAACCTGGACTGAAGACAACCCCGACGGCAGATGGCGCAGATTCAGCTATGACGAGATCACCGCCCGGGACAAAACCAGCCTGGATATCTTCTGGATCAGGGATGAGAGTCTGGCTGATCTGGACAACCTGCCTGACCCGGACGTGCTGGCTGAAGAGATCGTGGAAAACCTCGAGGCCGGCGCTCAGAGTTTCAGACGGATCATGGAATCGATCAATGGGCGATAACAGTCTGTTGAGTACGGACTTTTCAACACGCTGTTAAGGCTGATCTGATCATCCTTCTGGCTGAGCACGGCTATCCCCCGGTAGACCGGGATGAAGTTTACAAAGAGATATTTGAGCAGGCTGAGAATTTCAAGAAGTATTAAAGCAGGGTTGGGGGTTGATCAGCCCTTAAACTTTGAATTGCTTACAGCGAAACAGAGGAGTTGCTTCTGACAGAATCTGATACCTTGATTCCCGAACACGGCGGCTACCGGAACCTTAACAGGGTGTTGAAAATCTCCCAATTGCTGCGTCGCTACAAAAAGTTCAAACTCTTACGTATCCTAAATACGCCGCGACCTTGAACATTTTTTGCTCCTTGCACTTGAAATTTTTGAACACCCTGTTGAGTAAGGACTTTTTCAACAGTTTGTTAAGAGCTTTCAACTGGCCCAGCTTGTTTATGATCTGACCGTGCGCTTCTGTAATCTGTATATTGACAAACGCAGCCGCACTCATGATCAGATGGTTCAGGCCGCCCGCAGCGGAGTGCAGAACATTGCGGAAGGCAGCAAGGTTTCCGGAACATCCAGAAAGAGCGAACTTAAGCTGACCAATGTGGCACGTTCAAGCCTTGAAGAGTTGCGTCTTGATTATGAGGATTATTTGCGCCACCGGGGGTTGCCTTTACTGGAATCAGGACACCCGGCATTGATGCGATTCAAGGCGCGCAAATGCCGGACGCTGGGAGATGTGCAGGCCTGGGTTTCAGAAGAAAGAGCTGGAAGCGTGGACAAACACGGACCCGCACAGACAAGCACAGACACAGCGCATTCACAGTCAGTCAATGTCGGTGAGAGTCCTTGTCAGTCCTTAAGTTTCTCCTGCCTTGCTGCAAACGGTGCTCTCTCGCTTTTGAATCTCATTTGTTATCTTCTGGATCGCCAGATTGCTTCACAGGCTGCGGCTTTTGAAAAAGAAGGCGGATTTACAGAACGACTGTACAGGGTGCGTACCGCCAGAAGACGAGGATAAGTTATGGAAGAAAAGAGTTCTGAATCCCAGCCAATAAAGAAGAAAAAGATATGATTTTCAGTAAGTCATCTTAATTAGAGTCGAACCAAACCTCAATCCATTACATGCACTATTGACATCGAATGTATTCTATTGTATTCTCTAAAAATACAAAAGATGCGAGGTGTATGATGTCAAAAACCGTTACCCTGAGACTGCCTGAAGAGACCTACGAGCGTTTCCGCATTCTGGCCGAGCGCGAGAATCGATCCCTCTCGAACTTTATTGAAACTGCGGCTTCCCGCTATGTCGAGATGGAACAATTCGTTGATGAGTTTGAAATGGCGGAAATCCAGGAGAATGCCGAACTTAACCTGAGCCTGAAGCGCGGGATTAAGGATGCCAAATCAGGACGTGGACGCTTTGTCTGAGTTTAGGATATTCGAGACCGACGAGTTTCAAAAGAAACTCGTCAATATGCCTGCCGGAATTTCTCGATTCGTCCAAAAGAAACTGACGGAGTATGTCTATCCCCAACTCCGTAAGAACCCCTTTTTTGGCCCCAATGTCAAAAAGCTCAAGGGATACGATCCCGCCATATGGCGCTACCGTATTGGCAAGTTCCGCGTATTCTTCATGGTCGATCAGGCTGAACAGGTTGTTTTCATGCTTTCGGTGGATGATCGTCGTGACACATACAGGTAGGGATCAGTCATATTCAGTCCGGCACATGCTTTCCATTTACCGGGTTTGTGCTGAGTACAATAAAGCAGACCCTAAAGATCTTCACCCCCCAAGTCGTGTTGCTCTTGACTGATGCATTAAATAAATGCATATTTATGCATATATTTTATCGCATAGGAGAGCCATATGAGGACAACCATAAATATTTAGGATGAGCTTATTTGGAAACGAAAACAGTCTTCTACGCCTTGATCATTTTGCTCCTCTTTCTTGGTTTTCTCATTCCCCCTAAACCTGTGGATGCCTGTACGCCCGAGGAGAAGGGAGGCGTCCTTCACCAGGAATCCCGGACTGAAACCTGCGATGAACAGGAAATTGACTTCCATGCAGAGCCCTGCGAGATCAATCCCGAATGGTGGAAAAATTACAAAATGCCTGATTCAGCGGATGACTCTCTGCCTCCCGAGCAGCAGATTCTAAAGAAGGAACTTGGGTTTTTTTACGACGAGGACTACTATATGGAATTGGCGGAAATGCTCCTGGGCATGGACAATATTGTGGTTGAAGACGAAACATATCTGGATGCCATGCTGGTCATAGCCGCTTATCAGCATAAATTTCAGGGCAAAGAAATTGAGCTCTCCGGTTTTGTCTACAGGGACAGGGCCATGCCCGACAACGAACTGGCTTTGACCAGAAACACAACCACATGCTGTACGGCACATGCGACATTATATGGAATCCTGGTCCGGGGTGAAGGTATGGATGTATTTGAAGACGAGTCATGGGTCCTGATCAGGGGATTAATCGATGAGGATTTCATTTTCGACCAGAATATGCTGATGATAACTGTTCTTGACGCGGAAGAGATTTCCCCTCCTGATCAGCCATATGTGTATCCTTATCTTTATAGGCAGCATCAGCCCTGACTCTTTTCGATCCAATGTGTAAAAAAATATCTAATGGGCGATCGGTATGCGACAAGCCAAGTGCCGGATCCATTTCCGCGAATGCTGCCCATAAATCAACCTGAAACAGGAGTCAATCAAGGAACAAATCATGACTCAGCAGCCTGAACCAACATGCATAGACTGTGAACACTGCTTTCCGGACAGCGAAGGTCCGACTTCCATGGGCATCTGTCTTCTTGACCCGGAATTCGAGCCTTATCTGGATGAGATCATGGAGCTTGATTTTGCAAAGTGTCACCGCCTGATCCGGAAGAAGCGTTTTGATTTTAATCGCGAAGCCTGTCCGGATTTCTCCCCTGAAACAACAGAAATGATCGATTTTGATGGATTCCTTGATGGTGATGAATCTCCTGAACAGAATGAAAATGACAAGAATGTTGATCTCCAGCAGGTAGATTTTAAGTCATTGCCTGTAGAACCCTATCTTCCTGATCTGTATTCATCCAGCCGGTCAAAGCGGGATAAAGGTCTCAACTCCATTGGAGGGCTTACGAGCCTTGGCAATGAAAAAGCCAGGAATGTGCTGATCAAGTTTATAAATGACCTGGGACCCCCACAGAATGTGGAGCAGGCCAGATTCAAGGTTGAAATCCTTCACTATTTCCGTGGCCTGGAAAAAGATCAGGACCTTCTGGACATGCTGCTTTCAGATCTTGAACATACCGTTTCCAACAACAGTACCCGGCAGTGGATTACAGCCATCCTGGACTTTCTGGGCCGGGTCCCTGTGGAGCTGATAGAAGAACAACTCAAGTCCATGATCAATAGAAAAGTTTTTTCCCAGCGCCTGAAAAAAAGAGTAATGGACATCATTGATCCCATACCCCGTGATTATTATTGAATTGGATGGTGCAAATCAATTACCTGCACGCCTCCTCGTAAAACTCACGCGGTGACACTATTCTGATCCCAAAGGTGTTGCCTTCAAAAAACAAAAAATGAGAATGGTTGCCGGTGATGATGTAATCGGCCCTGCCAGCGACAGCAGCTTCCACAAAAGGCAGATCGTCCGGGTCCGGGGCCAGGTTGACCGTACCCTTGACTGGACCGGCCAGAACATGGATGCCTGTCCGGGCTATGTATTTCAGCAGATCCCTTAACTCCTTTTCTGAAACAGCCTCAGCGAACCTGGGTCTTGACAGAACATCATTGTATTCGGACATAATTCTGTCGTCAAAAATGCAGGAAAATCTTCCCAGATAGAGCATGTCCACAACTCTGGCCGGATAGGTAAAAATCCCCATAAGACCTGAGACTAGAACATTCGTATCAAGGACTGCGCGCATTGCTTACCCTTGCCGTTTCTGCCTGACATCTCGGATTTCCTCGTCTATATCCCGGTCGCTGATCCTGTTGAGACCGGATGCAGCTGCTTTTCCGCGTACCGAAGACAGGGCCATCTGAGCCTTTATCCGGTCTGCCAGCTCCAGGACATATTCCACCTCGTCCTCATCATGGACGGGCAGCAGTACTGCATAGGGTTTGCCCCGGCTGGTCATAACCACATTATCGGCATTCAGGGCTCTGCGCACCTTGTTCGGCTCATTTCTGAACTCGCGATCGCTTATAATTTTCATAATTTCATCCTCAATTTCGGCTACATTTGTATTTATTTTTATGCGCACCAGACTTTCTTGTCAACAGGAGCAGAAGATTGCTGCTTTTGCCAGAAACTAAATCTTAACCCGCATCTTCCCGATACCGCAGTTGCGGTCCTCGATCATTCACAGGCTTCTTTTTGCCTGCAGCTCAAGGCAATTGCGCGGAAGTTGATATGCTGTGGTGGACATTTTAAAATCGTAAAATCTTTGATTGAAGGGAAATCCGGAGGGCGGGGCTGAACGATGTACGGCTGCAACAGGGGAATATCTTACATTTGCTCTTCAAGATAACATGTTTTAATCATGTTTTGGTTTGCAATGTCTTGGAACATCTAAAAGATCCGCAAGATGTGCAGAAGATATGGATGACGGTTATAAGTTATGGAACCGTAATAGAAAAAAGTCGGCAGGGCATACAAAAAGTCTGTTACTGTCTATAACCGCCAGGATCAGCGGATGTAAGTATCGCCGGCAATGTGGCCCCAAAAGGTATCCCTGCACTGATTCAGGCGTGTGGTATCGTGTTTCACATGCTTCACAGTTTTTTAGAGCCTGCCGGAGAAAAATCAGTAATTATAAAATATTTGCCTTGACCTGAACAGCCTGTTCATCAATAAGCATCAGTCTTTGAATAGTCCGTCAATAACTGCTAAAGGAAGATGGTGCAAGCCTGCAAAGGGGATTTAAGCACAGGGAAGCCTTGACGACTACATTGATTTTGAAAATTACAATCAACAGCATTGACAGGGTGGTTATCTCTGCCTTAATATCTTTTTATGCTTTACATGAATTTGAATTTCAGTTTCATTATTAATTAATTGTGGGGCCAGACGCGGCAATTTTTAATCCTGAGGAGGAGTTTTTGATGAGAAAGACTGTTGCGGTTTTCTGGGTGATGTTGTGCATGCTTGTGTTTTCTGCTTCAGCGGCCCTGGCCCACTGCATCTGGGCCGAAGTCCCTTCCAGGGTGGACCCGGGCCAGGAGTTTACCGTTCTTGCTTATTACGCAGATCCTGACGATCCTCTTGAGAAAAGAGATAAGACCAACCTGA
>SLDX01000059.1 GCA_007125075.1 Desulfonatronospira sp. | reverse complement strand
GAGGCGATGATTCCGCTGAAACTCTGTCCTGTTTTGTCTTTTAAAAAGATAATGGTCGCCCTTTTCAGTATCTCGCGTTCCGCCTCCATTGCTTTTCTTTCCAGAGAGCTTATGGATTCACCCAATTTTTTAAGACTCTTCATTTTCTGCTTCAAAATGACATCAAAGCCCAGTTCTCGCTTAAGCGCCCTGTGCACCACCAGATCGGCATATCGCCTGATCGGGGAGGTGAAGTGACAGTAGCAATCCGAGGCCAGACCGAAATGTCCTTCATTTACCGGGGAATATTTGGCCTGCATCATGGATCTGAGCACCAGCCGGTTGACCAGAAATTCAAGATCGCTATCTTTAGCCTCTTCTAGAAGGATCTGCAGGCTTTTGGGATCGCGCTGGCTGGGAAGCTTGGGACCAAGGTCTGTAGTGGACAAAAGCTTGAACAAGGCGTCCAGTTTGTCCCTGTCCGCCTGAGGGTGTATCCGGTACAGGAATAAAGCCTCTTTTTCGGTCAGAAAATCGGCCACTGCCTCATTGGCTGCAAGCATGAACTCCTCAATAATCTGATGGGCGAAGTTTCTGGTTCTTGCCTTGACTTCCAGACTGCCGTCCCTGATATTCTGCAAAATCTCAGGTTCCGGCAGATCGAAACCGATGCTCCCCCTTTTCTGGCGGCGGGAGAGAAGCTGTCTGGCCAGCGTATCAGCATGTTCAAGCATGCCCAAAATTGAACCAAGTTCTTCTATTGCCTGTTTGTCCTGCAAGTAAAGAGCACTATTGACCTGAGAATAAGTCAGCCTTTTATGGCTTTTGATGACTGCCGGGAAAAAGTCTGCTTTTTTTCTGTGACCCTCGAAAGAAAGACTTATCCGGGCAACCATGACCAGGCGGGGAGTCCCGGGATTCAGGCTGCACAAGCCGTTGGAAAGCTTCTCCGGAAACATGGGCTCTACAGACAGTGGAAAATAATAAGAATTACCCCGGGTCTGGGCCTCTGAGTCCATCCTGGATCCCGTCAGAACATAATGGGAGACATCTGCTATGGCGACAATAAGAACATACCCCTTTTCGCTGACTTCGACACAGATGGCATCGTCAAAGTCTTTAGCCTTGGCCCCGTCTATGGTCACAAAGGGCAGGTCTGTCAGATCCTTTCTGCTCTGCATGTCCCCTGGGGCAGGCTCTGATGGCAGAGATTCAGCCTCTTTTAGCACACCTTTTGGAAACTTGACCGGCACCTGATGATTTTGCTTGACCACTTCTTCCTGCACAGACAACTCGTCTTCAGCTCCAAGAACATTGATCAGTTTTCCTGCCCAGATCCTGGACTCCACCTGCTCCACAGGTTCAACAAGCACCATGAATCCGGGAACCAGTGCTTCTTTTGCATCTTCCAGAATGAAGGAAAAATCCAGCTTGGGATCAGCCGCCTTGGCCAGGAAAAGCTCAGGCCCCACCTTTTTGATCACTTTGGCCGGGAGCTGCTTTACAGCTCTTTCGACCACACGTACCACTCTGCCTTCAGGATTTTTGCCTTTTCTGCCAGGCAATACAGATGCCAGTACCGTGTCCCCGTGCCAGGCCTCCATGAAATTGCGGGGATGGATGAAAATATCCTTTCGTCGCTGATCAAAGGGAATAGCAAAGCCTACCCCGGACCTCTGGACTTCCAGCACCGCTTTTACCACAGGCAATTCATCAACCAGGCAGTAAGTCTTTCTGGTTTTGAAAATGCGGCCTTCTTTCTGCAGGTTGCGCAGTATATCTTTCAGCCTGCTGGTTTCTTTTTTGGAAATGCCCATACCATCCCTAATCTCGCGAAGGCTCAGGGGTTTGTTCATTGCCTTGAAGTGACCAAGTACCTTTTTCTGATCAAGCTTACTCATAAAAATACGTTTTTTTTCGAACTAAAGGTTTAACAAATTTATCTGTTTACTAAATCTTAAGAACATGAACGGTATGTGTCTACATCTTGTCATTCAGGCTTTCCCAAAATTTCTGCTCTTCTCCGAATGGAAAACGAATTTCAGAATGCATGATCCAGATGTTCATGCCTGGCAAGGGTGTGAGTTTGACTGCGTCTTTTTGAGTGCACAACAGATCTGAGACTCCCAACCTGCGGGACATTTGAGCAATTACCCGGCCTACACGGTTTCCCAGAGGATGATGGTCAGCGTAGATCAAATGTTTGACTGGAGGGTATCCCAGAAAATCACGGGCTGAATCAAGTATTTTTTGAGGCCCTGCCACAGCTGACAAGAGCAGATAATCTCTTTTTTCAATTCCTAATAATGCTGTGCTTCCTGTAAGAGCTTTTAGTTTTTTTACCTCTTGGTCAAAGTAAATCACCGGACGATCAAATTTACGCAGTCTGTCTTCAGCCATCTTCTGCATTATACTGGCATCTTTTCCCTGAAGATTGACCAGAAAAATGTCCGCCCGGTGCAAAGCCTGCTCACCTTCGCGCCACCTACCTGCTGGAAAAACCCTGTCCCATCCATGGCCCAGATCTGAAGGGTTGAGCAGAACCAGGTCCAGATTCCTTTTTATGCGAAGATGCTGAAAACCGTCATCAAGGACAAATTGTGTGGGGTTTAATCTTAAAGACCACTTAGCAGCTCTGATCCTGCTGGGATCTATGATCACCTTTATTTTTGGATTGATCCCGGACAACATCAGCGGCTCATCCCCGCATACATCTGGGTCATCTCCAGGATGAACCAGATATGGATATGATGGGGGATTTGCCATATAGCCGCGGCTCAGTACTACAGGCCTCTGGCCGGCGGCTGCGAATCGTTTTATCAGATAGGAGCACATTGGGGTTTTTCCCGTGCCTCCCATGCTGATATTTCCTACAGAGACCACCGGCACCGGAGCTGACCAGGATCTTCCAAGCAGATATTCCTGCCTTGCAAGCATGGCCTGGGAATAGATCCGGCCCAAAAAGATTCTTAGAAAATCAAATTTTGACTGCAGCTTTTTATCTATCAAGATTTTGCTTGCTGCTTCCCCTTAGTTTTTTGCTGAAATAAGAAGTTAAAATTGTCTGCAAAGAATCATCCAAGTGACACCAAAAACCGATTTTCCATTAAAGCTTATAAACGCTGTGATAAACTTTTAACCAGAAAATCAAGCAATGAAAGAACAAGCAAAACAATTAGATTGAGCAGCCCTTGGAGCTGCATTCCTTCAGAGCTTACCTATATGCAAAGAACTGTTGCCAGCAGAAATTATCTATTTGGGAAACTTGATTTCTCTTTTTTTCCAGAGTTCCATCTCCTGCATCTTTTTGCGCCTGTCGCGTGCCAGTGACTTGGCTACCAGTGAAGTTCCCTTTTTGTATCCCCATTTTTCTTTATATTCTTCAGGCGTCAGCTCATGCTTGGCCAGATGTTTTTTGGTTAAAACCTTAAAAGGCTTGCCGCACTCCAGGCAAACAACGCTTTTTTCCCTGATTGCCTTGGCAGGATCCACTGCCGGAGCCGCTTGGGCACGCTCCACCGGCATTTCTTCAGCTACATTTCTTATTCCTTCTGACAAAGTCTTGATCATCGAATTTATTTCATCCTCAGTCATATTCCGCACGCTGGCTTGAGCCTTGACGATCTCCAGCGCCTCTCGTAAAGAGTCCTCCATTGCCATTTTCCTCCTCATGTTTCTTAGTTGAAAAAAAACTATACTAATTCAAAAGATCCACATGAAACAACCTTTTTTTGCAGCACAAAATTTTCCTTTACAACAAATATTGATCTAAGTAAAGTATAAAAATACTAATCAAATACTAATGTGCTAATACTGCATCTAATTGTCCAGCTGTCTCTTTTTATTTCATGAATATTGCCCTGGCTGAAAGTGCTCATAAAATAATTGCAGACATGCAAGATCCACATATTGTTAAAACTATAAAGGAGAGACTCAATGTATAATATTTTTCATTCTCCTGCCTTCACTGCCCTGACTATTTATTTTAACCTGACATGCTTAATTTTTGGGATCAGCCGATTCCACCCAGCCCCAAATTCATGGTATACAAAACATCAAGGTTAACATAGAAACCCGATTCAGAAAGCCTTAAGCAAAAAGGCCGGAGATGCGCAGAAACAGACGATGGCAACACCCTTCACGCGATCCTGGTGGAGCTATGGACTGTTTACCATAAACTTCCGCACCACTGCCGGAAAAGACTGATCAGATTTTTGCTTGATTATTTTGAAAAAGATAACTCGAAACTTTACTTAAATTGAGGAGTTAATATGCCGACCCGTATGGATTTAGCCAATGCCATTCGTGTCTTGAGCATGGATGCCGTTCAAAAAGCAAGATCCGGACATCCAGGAGCTCCTATGGGCATGGCTGACATGGCTGCCGTCTTATGGCTGGATTTTTTAAATCATAACCCTGCAAATCCTGCCTGGCCTGACCGCGACCGTTTCGTGCTCTCCAACGGACATGCTTCAATGCTGCTTTACGCCTTGCTGCATCTAAGCGGTTACAGTTTAACCATGAACGATTTGATGAGCTTCCGCCAGCTTCACTCAAAAACACCAGGTCATCCTGAATTCGGCGTAACTCCTGGAATAGAAACAACCACAGGTCCACTGGGACAGGGACTTGCCAATGCGGTGGGCATGGCTCTCGCCGAACAGCTTCTGGCTGCTCGCTTCAATCGTGGAGAACTGGATATAGTCAATCATTACACTTATGTATTTCTGGGTGATGGATGCCTGATGGAGGGCATATCGCATGAAGCCTGTTCTCTAGCCGGAACATGGGGCCTGGGTAAGCTCATTGCTCTATATGATGAAAACTCCATCTCCATCGACGGACCGGTTGCCGGCTGGTTTACCGAAGACATTCCGTCCAGGTTTAAGGCTTATGCCTGGGATGTTATTGAAAATGTGGACGGACATGATCAGAAGGAAATATCTCGCGCGATTGAGCGGGCCAGAAGCGTAAAAGACCGGCCCAGCCTTATCTGCTGCAAAACAGTTATAGGTTACGGTGCGCCCACTCTTTGCGGAACCGAAGGATGCCACGGAGCTCCCCTGGGTGAAGATGAGATAGTTGCAGCCCGCAGGAACCTGGGCTGGGAGCACCCCCCTTTTGAGATTCCGCGGGAGATATATTCCGCCTGGGACGCCCGCAGTCGCGGCGCGGAACAGGAAGAAGAATGGAAAAGCAGGTTTCAGGAATACCGCAGAGCTTATCCCCTGGAAGGTCAGGAATTTGAGCGGCGTATGGCCGGCAGATTTCCGGATGTCTTTGAACCGGCAATTAAAGAATTGCTGGTTCAAATGGGGAAAAATAAGCAGCCTTTAGCCACCCGCAAAGCTTCTTATCAAGTCATTGAGCATATTACCCCGCATCTTCCCGAGTTGATCGGAGGCTCAGCTGATCTGACGGGTTCCAACCTGACCAAGTGGTCCGGAGCAAGCCCTGTTTCCACAGCCAAAAAAGAAGGGGACTATATTCATTACGGGGTTCGCGAATTCGCAATGACTGCGATCATGAACGGGCTTACTCTGCACGGGGGATTCATACCCTTTGGCGGAACATTTCTAGTGTTTTCCGACTACTCCCGCAACGCCTTGCGCATGTGCGCACTGATGGGTCTTCGCTGCATACATGTGCTGACCCACGACTCCATCGGAGTGGGAGAAGACGGTCCTACGCACCAGCCAATTGAACATGCTGCCTCCCTCAGACTTATCCCCAACATGAGCGTCTGGCGGCCGTGCGATGCCCTGGAGACCGCCTTCGCCTGGAAGGCTGCACTTAAAAGAACCAAAGGTCCTACAGCCCTGTTACTTTCAAGACAAAAGCTGGACATTGTCGAGCGTTCGTCAGATAATCAG
>SLDX01000063.1 GCA_007125075.1 Desulfonatronospira sp. | reverse complement strand
GGTTTGTATGTCGGGTCATAAAGATCCTGAAATTTAATGGCGGGGCCGACGAGACTCGAACTCGCGCCCTCCGGCGTGACAGGCCGGCGTTATAACCAGCTTAACTACGGCCCCGCGTGTCTCCAAACATGGTGGGCGGAACAGGGCTCGAACCTGTGACCCTCGGCTTGTAAGGCCGATGCTCTCCCAGCTGAGCTATCCGCCCTGGAAAAAATTTTTTAAATAATGCCGGTAAGTTTGTCAATCTATTTTTTTCATCTTTTTCAGGAAACAGTCAATTTCATACCTGATTGCAGCGAAAACACCTGCTTCATCTTTCAAGGCGCTGACAAGAACAAAACGCTCTTTGTTCCTGGAGGCCCAGTCCAGATATCCTCTGCGAACACGGGCATGAAAGTCCATGGCTTCGGCCTCGAAGCGGCCCTCCGCGCGCGTGAGATTAGTCTCGGTATTCCTTTGCACGGCTCTTTTCAATCCGATTTCCGGAGGCAGATCCAGCAGATAAGTAATATCCGGCCATATCCCGTCAACAGCCAGAAGATTCATTTCATGCAGGACCTCCGGGTCCATCCCCCGGCCGTAACCCTGATACACGACCGTTGAGTCGGCGAACCGGTCTGAAATTACGATCTTCCCGGTCTTTATTGCCGGAAGGATCACTTTCCGGACATGCTGAGCCCTGTCCGCCAGATACAAAAACAGTTCAGCCTCCCTGGAGAGATCCATATTCTCCATGGACAAGAGCATTCTTCGCAGTTCAGCCCCAAGCCTGCTCCCGCCCGGCTCAAGGGTAAGCAGAACCTCATGACCCAGGCCCTGAAGATAATCTCTGAGCATCTTAGCCTGTGTTGATTTTCCGCAGCCTTCTATTCCTTCAAAGGTAATAAACACTGTTCTTCCTTTTTTCCGGTGGTGAATCCTGTAGAAGGACTGCGCGGCGTTCTTGGAGGCTGGTACACATATCTTCCCAGAGATCTCAGGTATTCCGACCATACTCCGCTTGCCTCGCCTTCCGCGTTTCTCCTGCTCCCCAGAGCCTGTTCAAGTGTATTCAGCTTGGCATCGAGATTGTCCGCAAAATGAAGCACAAAAGACTCGCCGGTCTTGGGTCTTTTGGGGGAACCGAATTCGAGCTCTCCATGATGGCTGGTGATAATATGCTTAAGATGAAGCACAAGACCGGAATCAAGACCGGAAGCTCTGCTCAGAAATGGTTCGATCATTTCCAGACCGAGAAAGATATGTCCCAGAAGCTTTCCTTCATCAGAATACTCCCGGCTCAGGCCATGGGAAATTTCCCGGATCTTGCCCAGGTCGTGCAGGGCTGCCGCGGTCAGCAGGATATCACGGTCAAGATCCGTATAGATGCCGCATATTTCGTTGCAGATCCTGCAGACACTCAGTGTATGTTCCAGAAGACCGCCCATATAGGCATGATGGATACTTTTGGCCGCGGGAGCGGTCAAAAGAGCGCTTTTAATCTCTTTCTGGGTCAGAATTTTTCTGGCCAGCTTTTTCCAGGGCGGATAATCGATATTCTGCTGCAGGAATTCAAGCAGGTTAAGATGCAGCTCTTCAGGAGAAATGCAGGATACCGGCAGAAAAAGGCTCAGATCAATGTTCTCAGGATCTATAAACTCCATGGCCTCGATATTCAGCTGAATCTGTTCACCGAAGAGCTGGGCTCCCGCCTTGACCAATACCGCCTGCTCCGGACTTATTTCCGCAAACCTGGCGCTCAGGGGGCTCCAGATCCTGGCTTGAATTTCTCCGGATTTATCCTGAAGAGTCAGTTGCCAGTATGGACCGTTCTTGGCCTGAGCCTGTCTGCACTGAACAACCATGAACACGTCGGATATCTGACTGCCGGCTTTTATGTCCTGAACAAAATTTTTTTTGGGATGCATGGTGTTGTCAAATCCAAAACCTTAAGGTAAGTGTCAAATTATTCCCGGAAACGGCGTTTTCGTATGTATTTCGCAGCTGCAGAGATCAAGTTGATCATGAACTGCCTAAAATATTTCTTTAAAAACTTATGCTTTTATTCTCCGGAAGTTCATGCCCCTGGCATCTTCAATGCCCGTTTACTAGGATATTCGTTAGTTAACAAGGATAAAATTGGAAATTCTGCTGACCAATGACGACGGCATCCATGCCCCGGGACTGAAATCTTTGTTTCAGGCGTTTTCCGAAGCGGGCTTCAAAGTGCATGTCGTAGCCCCGCTGACCGAACAAAGTGCCGTAGGCCATTCAGTAACCATTTTTTCTCCTGTGCGGGTTAAAAGCATCCAGGAGAATGGTTTCCACGGACTGGCTCTCTCCGGTACTCCTGTAGACTGTGTCAAATGGGCGATGCATTTTCATCTGCCCAAAAAGCCCGATTTCATAATATCGGGCATAAACAGCGGAGCAAATGTAGGCATTGACGTGCTCTATTCCGGGACTGTGTCCGCGGCTACTGAGGGCGCACTTGCAGGCGTACCCTCTCTTGCCGTATCCATTGATCACTTCAGGCCTCCGGATCTGACAGATCATGCGCAGTGGGTTCGAAAATTTATTCAGCGTTTTGACTGGTCACTCTTGCCCCTCCAGAATGTACTCAATCTAAATTTTCCCTCATGTCCTCTTCATGAAGCCAGGGAAGCTCGTCTTTGCCCCCAGACCACTGTAGTTTATAAAGATCATTACAATCACCGCAATGATCCAAGAGGAAATCCTTATTACTGGCTTGGTGGAGAAATCCCCATGCATCTGGTGGATCCAGAAGCAGACCGGGCCTTGCTCAGCAAAAACCATATCACCTTGACCCCCCTTCAGTTCGAACTTACAAACCTGAATATCATGAGCAAACTGCAGGAAGCGCTTTACGCAAGTGACTTCTGAAGGCACGCTGCATCAGGAAAACCATAAATCCCGCTGTATATTGGGGCTGCTGATTTTCAATTCAGGAAAAAATGGATTTTTCTGCCTGAATTCTCAATCATGAAAAGGCGCTTATGAATAAGCAGACTGATTTTACCTGACGCATGACTTGCAAAAATAAAAATCGTAAATAGCTTGATAGTTACGCGGAAAACTCTCAGAGAATAAATTACATCACTGCATCATTAATGAGGAGGATTCATGCCGCTGGTCTCACCTGGAAAACTGTTTGAAGAAGCATATCAGGGCGGTTATGCCATAGGTGCTTTCAATGTGAACAACATGGAAATTATTCAAGGAATTATTTCCGCCGGAGAAGCCGAACGCTCGCCCCTTATCCTGCAGGTATCCGCGGGGGCGCGCAAGTACGCGGGACAAACCTATATCAAAAAACTCATGGAGGCGGCTCTGGAAGACTCGGATCTTCCCGTAGTTCTGCATCTCGATCATGGACAGAATTTTGAAATATGTGAGGAAGTGATTAAGGCCGGTTTCACTTCGGTGATGATAGACGGCTCTCACCTTTCTTTTGAGGAAAACATCGCCCTGACCAGACAGGTGGTTGACTGCGCCCATGAACAGGGTGTCTGGGTGGAAGCTGAACTGGGACGTCTGGCAGGTGTTGAGGATGAAGTCAGCTCCGAAGAAAACGTGTTGACCGACCCGGACGAGGCCCTGGAATTCGTGGAGAGAAGCGGTTGCGATTCACTGGCAGTGGCTATAGGTACAAGCCACGGAGCCTATAAGTTCAAGGGTGAGGCCAGACTTGACTTCGAACGCCTGGAGCAGATCGCCGCCAGACTGCCGGGGTTTCCCCTGGTGCTGCACGGCGCTTCATCAGTGCTTCCCGAATATGTGCGGATGGCCAACGATTTTGGAGGAAAGGTCTCCGGAGCCAGTGGGGTGCCTGAGGATTTTCTGCGTAAGGCGGCAGCCTCGGGTGTTTGTAAAATCAATATCGATACAGATATCCGCCTGGCCATGACCGCGGTCATTCGCAGGTATTTCCACGAGAAGCCGGAAGAATTCGATCCCCGGAAATATCTTGGCCAGGCCAGAGAGGCCGTACGGGATATGGTCCGGCACAAGATAAAAAACGTACTGGGTTCTTCAGGCAGGGTTTAAACTTTTAAAACTGATATTATGAAGGAGAGAGATATGGCAATCAAGATAGGCATCAATGGTTTCGGAAGAATAGGCAAATACGTGGCCATGCTGGTCGTCAACCATCCTGATATGGAGCTTGTGGCGGTCAATGCCCGGGCCGACAATAAACAACTGGCACACCTGTACAAGTATGATTCCGTGCACGGCATTGTCGATCACGATGTTCAGGACAACGAAGAAGGTTTTGTGGTCAACGGAAAACAGGTCACTGTGACCAGGAAAGCCCCGGGAGAATGGATATGGGGCGAGCTCGGCGTGGATATGGTTCTGGAAACCACTGGAAAATTCACCGACAGGGAAAGCTGTGAAAAGCATCTGGCCTGCGGAGCCAAAAAAGTACTGGTCAGCGCTCCGGCCAAAGAACCGGACAAGACAATCGTCATGGGAGTAAATGATGATATCTTGAGCCCGGAGGACAAAATCCTTTCCAGCGCGTCTTGCACCACCAATTGTCTGGCACCCGTAGCCAAGATCATTCAGGACAGCTTCGGCATCAAACACGGGCTTATGACCACCATACATGCCTATACCATGACTCAGAGAATACTCGATGGATCGCACAAGGACATCCGCAGAGCCAGGGCGGCGGCCATGTCCATGATCCCTACTACCACAGGCGCGGCCAGAATGGTCGGCGTGGTCATTCCCGAACTGAAAGGCAAAGTCGACGGATTCGCCATCCGCATACCCACGCCCAACGTGTCTCTGGTCGATTTCAAGGCAGAGGTGGAAAAAAAGACCACCATCCAGGAAGTCAACCAGGCCATGCAGGCGGCTGCTGAAGGCCCGCTCAAGGACAGTCTGGGGTACACTGAAATTCCCCTGGTCTCGGTTGACTACAATGACAGCATATACGGCGGAGTGGTCGACGGGCTGCTGACCTCGGTCATAGACGATACCTTTGTCCAGGTTATCGCCTGGTATGATAATGAGGCCGGGTTCTGCCACCAGCTGCTCAGACTGGTCGTCAAGGCGAGTGAAAATTTGTAATTTCAGCCAAGCTCAATCTCCCGGCCCTGTTCCACGGCAAAGCAGTGCAGGGCCGGGAATCTGTTCCTTGCGGTCGCGCGCGCCTCTTCCACCAGCAGATCCATGTCTTGGTCAGTTCGGTACTGATTGTGATGAAAGAAGCCCACCCGGCTTACCCCGGCCTCGAAAGCCAGTTCCATGGCCTGCAGATAAGTTGAGTGCCCCCATTTCATTTTCTCCGGATATTCTCCGGGCAGGTATTCACTGTCATGAATGAGCAGATCAGCCCCTGCCGCGAACCGGACATAATCCTTAAAGCTTCTGCCGCCCCTGTGGCGATGCCCCAGTTCGTTGTCCGTAAGTAAGACCAGGGTCGTGTTCTTCAGACTGATTTTATAGCCAAGACCCCGATCAGGATGGGACAGGGGGATGGTTTTCAGATGAAAGTCGCCGATGTCGAATCTGGATTGAACTTCCCGGTAATCGATTCCGGCCGCCAGCTTTGCCAGCCGGACCGGAAAATGTGGCGGCCTGAAAATATCCTTGAACACAAGCTTGAAGGTATTGCCGTATACTCCAGAGTGGCCGTAAAGATTAATTCTGAATGCTTCACTGTACAAAGGCCTGAATAACGGCAGCCCCATGATATGGTCCCAGTGAACATGAGTGAATAAAAGATCCGCTTCCAGCGCCCCTTCCCTGATGAGCAGATCACCCAGCTTTCTTATGCCTGTACCTGAGTCGATGATCAATCTGTGACCTGATCCGGGATCCCGGACCTCCAGGCAGGAGGTTTCCCCCCCGTATTTTATGAATTCAGGACCGCAGACAGGAGCCGATCCTCTGGTTCCCCAGCAGATAATTCGCATAAACCACCGTTTCCTTGTATTGGCAGTTTATCTACATGTTTAATTCAAACCAGGGAAGCACTTAAAACCTGTTTTTTGAATTTTTTGATACAAAATATCTGTTACAAAAATAACATGCTTTACAAAAAATAAAATTAGTGCTTAAGAATAAATTGTTTGTCTATTACTCAAATCCAAATCGGAGCGGGTCATGGTAGCTTATATTGTATACTTGCAGCAGATTCCTGAGCTGTTGCATAAGTGGAGCAGCAGTTACGACGTCTATGTGCCCACACGGGTGGAAGAACATTTTTATGAATTCAGACCCTGGCAGGAGAAAACGCACATCGCCTGGGATTATGATCTGGCCTATTCTCCTCTCAAAGTTTTCTTCATGCCTCCCAGAGAAGATCTTATTCACTTTGATCTGCATAACTACACAGCTTCCCCGGTTATAAAAAAGACCAGACAGCTGCTGTTTGGAGTACATCCCTACGATATAAAGGCCATAAACCAGCTTGATCAGCTTATGGGCATGGACGGGGTTGACGTCAATTATCAAAACCTCCGGGACAACACTGTCATCTTCGGCCTGGAGCCCGCCAGAGTGGCTGAAACAGCTTTCTGGGCAGGGGTTGATGCAGCCCGGGTGGATTTCGGCTTCGATCTGTTCTGGACCAGGATAAGCCCCGGAGCTTTTCTGGTAAGAGTAGGTTCCGCCCAGGGCGAAGAAATGCTGAAGATGGGATCATCCATTACCAGTGCCACAGCAGCGGAAAAAGAAGCAGCCAGAAGAATTCATCTGCGCGCAGCAGCCAGGGCGGACAAGCAGGGCCTTGGATTCACCTGGACCCAGGTGCCCGAATTCATGAACAAATTTTACAGCCGAAAACTCTACTGGCGGGAAAAGGCCAAGACCTGTCTTTCCTGCGGTTCCTGCAACCTTGTCTGTCCGACATGCTACTGCTTTGACATCCAGGATGAAACTGACGACCATCTCAAACAGGGTAAACGCTACCGGCAATGGGACGGCTGCATGCTCGAGGGCTTTTCCAGAATTGCCGGCGGACTGAATTTCCGGCCGAATCCCTGGGAGCGTTACAGGCACAGATATATGCGCAAGGGCAAATATATTTTTGATAGAATCGGTGAGCTTGGGTGTGTGGGCTGCGGCCGCTGCGTCAAAGCCTGTACCGCTAAGATAGCCAATCCCAAGGTAGTTTTCAGCGAGATCCGGGAGGCGATCAAGAATGAAGCCTGATTTTTCACCTTATGTTCCCAGGCCTGCTACACTGGTGGCCAAAAACACCTTATCCGAATATGTGACCCTTTTTGAATTCGCCCAGGACAGCGGCAAGACCCTGGCCCACAGACCCGGGCAGTTCATTCAGGTCTCTATCTACGGCGTGGGAGAGGCTCCTTTTTCAGTGAGTTCACCTCCCCAGAGCGATCATCACCATTTCGAACTGGCTGTGCGCAGGACCGGCTCAGTAACCAATGCCCTGCACAATCTGCAGACAGGTTCAAAAGTCGGCATCAGAGGACCTTACGGGTCATATTTTCCCATGCAGAAATTCGTGGGCCAGGATCTTTTGTTTGCGGCCGGAGGTCTTGGTTATATTCCTATCCGCAGCGTGCTTTACTATATGCTCAGACACAGGGAAGAGTACGGGGATATCATCCTGCTTGTGGGCACCAGGCATCCCCGGGAGCGAATTTTCACCGATCAGCTGGAGGAAATCAGCAGACGCAGCGACGTCCATGTGCTGGAAACAGTGGATGTGCCTGATGAAAGCTGGCAGGGCAATGTGGGAGTGATCACCACCTTGTTTCCCAAAATCAGGATTAATCCTGAAAACACCAATGTGGCTATGATCGGTCCTCCGGTCATGTACAGATTTGTCATTGATGAGTGTGCCAAACTGGGAATTCCCCAGGAAAGAATATACGTTTCCCTGGAAAGAAGAATGAAATGCGGCCTTGGAAAATGCGGACACTGTCAGATCAACGGAATCAACTGCTGCACTGACGGGCCTGTTTTCTGCTATACCAAAATCGCCAATCTGCCTGAGGCTTTTTAAATTCAGGATTATGGATTATGGATTAAGGGGTAAGTAAAAACAAATGGTTGTCAAAGATGGACTGCACTCAAATTTTGATCTCATGGCTTTTTGCGATGCCGGCAGGTTCCTGTCGAGATACGAATCTTGCCTTTTCACAAAGTACGGCTTTGATTCAGAAAGGAGAGATACATGGCGGTAAAACCGAAAGTTGCTTTTTTTGACTTCGCCGGCTGCGAAGGAGACCAGCTGCAGGTGGCCAACCTTGAGGAAAGGCTTCTTGACATTCTGGCACATATCGAGGTGGTCAGTTTCCGGGAAATCAAGACCGAACACTCGGATGATTATGATATAGCCTTTGTTGAGGGCTCAATCACCAGACCGGAAGATGAAAAACGGTTGAAAGAGATCCGCGAAAACGCCGGAATACTGGTGGCTCTTGGAGCGTGCGCCACCATCGGCGGCATCAACTGCCTGAAAAATTTCATAAACGAATCCGAATACAGGTCCACTGTTTACGGATCCTCAGCCCGCTGGTACTCCACTTACGCCTCAAGACCTCTTTCAGCTGTGGTTCCGGTGGATATGGACATTCATGGTTGTCCGATCGACAAAAACGAATTCGCCACTGCAGTCAAAGAGCTGTTGCTGGGCAAAATCTATACCCCGCCTGATTATCCGGTGTGCGCCGAGTGCAAGATGGCAGGAAATATCTGCCGCTATGAGCAGGGGCAGCTTTGCCTGGGCATTGTCACCAGGGCCGGATGCAAAGCCTGCTGTGTAACCGAAGGCAGTTTCTGCTGGGGCTGCAGGGGCATGGCTCCCGAAGCCAACCTTGATGCCGCCGCCAGGATCATGGAAGATCATGGCTTTACCAGGCTCAACGCTCAGGACAGACTCAGGCTTTATTTTGGCTGTACAGACCGGGCTTTCAATCCTGGATAACCCGCGCTGCCTTTTTATATATTCGACTGCCCGGAGAAATGCATTATGAGCAAAAAAAAGATCAAGGAACAGAACATGCAGGAACAGAACGTTCAGGAAAAAGACGTTCAGAAACATAAAGAACCTTCCTCTTCAAAACCCGGAACAATAAAAGTCGATCATCTGACCCGGGTGGAGGGACACGGCAATATAGTCGTCCGTCTGGATTCTCAGGGGTCGGTCCTGGACTGCACATGGGAGGTTGTTGAAGCCCCCAGGTTCTTTGAAGCCATGGTCCATGGACGGCCCTATACGGACATCCATCACATCGTGTCCAGAATTTGCGGCATCTGCTCCATCGGTCACCAGCTCTGTTCCATACAGGCTACCGAGGACGCTTTTGATCTGGAGGTCTCCCATCAGACACTTGAACTTCGCAAGCTGGCTCTGCACGCTGAAAACCTGCAAAGCCATCTGCTGCATATCGGTTACCTGGTGCTTCCGGATTTACTGGGCGTTGACTCGGTGCTCCCCCTGGCTGAAACGCACAGGGAAGAGCTTCTGAATCTGGTGGCCTGCAGGCGCATGGCCAATGAGTTCAGTCAGATCATCTGCGGCCGGACCACCCACCCCCAGCGGCTTGTGGTGGGCGGAATGGCCAGGATTCCGGGAAACGGCGAGCTTTCCGATTTAAATGCCAAGCTAAAAACAAGTCTTAAGCAGCTGGACAGGATTGTTGATCTTTTCGCCGCCCTGAGTGACAAGTGGCCTGAATTCGATAGACCCACAGAGTATGTGGCCCTTTCTTCTCCTAAAGAGTATGCCTTATACAGCGGCCAGATCCAGAGTTCTATCGATCAGAGAAGACCTGCGGCCATGTACGATCAGGTCACCAATGAATTTTGCGTGCCGCAGTCCACAGCCAAATGGACCAGAAATGTGCGGGACTCCTATATGGTGGGCGCTCTGGCCAGATTCAACATCAACCACTCGCTGCTCTCCCCCCGGGCTGGGGAAGCTGCTGGAAAACTGGGGCTTGAGCCGCCGGTACACAACCCTTATCTGAACACAGCAGCTCAGCTGGTGGAATGCGTCCATTCAGTGGAGGATTCGCAGCAGATCGTTTCCGGCTTGCTCAGTAACGGCCTCAGGGAGGAAAAGCCGGCCAGGGTCAGGGTAAATGCCGGCAGGGGCGTGGGAGCAATAGAAGTGCCCAGAGGGATCCTTTTTCACAGCTATCAGTATGGCGAGGACGGCAGGATCATCTCTGCGGACTGCGTCATTCCCACAAATCAGAACCATGCCAATATTCAAAAGGACATGGACGCCCTTAAGCCTCAACTGTCCGGGCTTGACCCTCAGGACATCGAGCTCAGGCTGAGCATGCTGGTCAGGGGTTATGACCCGTGCATCTCCTGCTCCACTCATCTGGTGCATACGCAGTCCGAAGGCCGTTCCATGGTAAAATTCGTGCGCGAAGATTGAACCGCAAAGTGTATTTAGTTTCCATCCGGAAAGACTTTCTCCGGATGGAAACTATTTTTCAATATTAAACCCCCTCAGTCCGGCTTTTTTGACCGGACCCGCTTTACTGCCGTCAGCCTGAGCTGCCTGAAGGACCTGCATGCTCGAATGGATTCAAACGCATGAGCCGCTCTTTTTATGGGCAGCTGTCCTTTCCATTCTCATCTTCACAGCCTTCCTGGCATTTGTTCCCTGGTTGGTGGTGCGCATACCCGAAGATTATTTTGCCGGACATAAACGGCCTGAAGATTTCAAATACAGGCGTTCGCCCATCACGCACGTCCTGCTCCTGACGGTTAAAAACATAGCGGGCTTCCTGCTCGTTCTTGCCGGGATCGCCATGCTGGTACTTCCCGGGCAGGGGGTGCTGACTATAATGCTGGGCATCGCGCTTATGAACTTCCCGGGCAAATTTAAGCTGGAACGATGGATTGTCTCCCGCGGGCCGGTGATCCGGATGATCAATCGTCTGCGCCGCGGGAAGGGCCGGCCGGAACTTGTTCTGCCCGCTCAACCCGGACCGCGCGAGGATGAATCGGCCTGACTCTGATCACCAGATTATTTATTCATTCTCAAGACTGAAGCAGCCAGAAAATAAGCGCAGGATCACTGATCCAGGAACAAAAATAAAAAAAAGTTTGCCATCTTTTTATATTTCAGATATATTTATTTTTTGTTCATCAGTTTATGTACAGGTTGCAATGGCGAAGCTTGGGCTGATGAATTTCTTTTTATTTTTTCAGGAGACTTATTTTTATGACCAATTTGTACGTGGGCAATCTGCCCTGGAGCATGACCGAGGTTCAGTTGCGCGATTCATTCGCCGAACATGGAGAAGTGATTTCAGCAAAAATCATTGAAGACCGGGAAACCGGCCGTTCACGAGGCTTTGGGTTCGTGGAGATGGAAAGCGGAGCGGATGAAGCTGTTCAAATCCTGAACGGCAAGGAGTTCGATGGACGTAACATCAAGGTCAATGTGGCCAAACCCAGAAGAGAGTCCCGCTTCTAATCAAGGACTTTTATATTTGCTCAAAAAGCCATCCCGGCCGGTCCGGGATGGCTTTTTTATTCTGTTTATCCCGAAAATCTTTCTTTCCGGTATTTAAAAGTGCTGGTGTTGATCCCAATCATTTCCTGCCATAATCTTTTCCACACCTGCTTCTTATAATCGAGCTTGCTTCGCGATAATTGACGATTGCCGGCATTGGGGATATAAATACACTTTTTGCTGTTTAAATTATACATTAAGATAACTACCGGTTGAACTTAGCCGGGGTTGCCGGCCTTTAAGACCGGTCCTTGCACTTATGGAGCCTGAAATGCCTGACAGGGAATTGCCCAAGGGGTATGAACCCAGAGACGTTGAACAGAAATGGATAAAATACTGGAACGAAAACCAGAGCTTTACTCCTTCTGATGATCCGGACCGCCCGGCATACAGCATAGTTATTCCTCCTCCTAACGTTACCGGATCCCTGCACATGGGGCATGCCCTGAATCTGACCCTGCAGGACATCCTCTGCCGCCACCATCGCCAGCTGGGCTATGATGTGCTCTGGGTGCCAGGTACAGACCATGCGGGGATCGCCACCCAGAACGTGGTGGAAAAGGCTCTGACCGCTGAAGGAAAGACCAGGCAGGATCTCGGCCGGGATGAATTCATCCGCCGCGTCTGGCAGTGGAAGGATGAATACGGGGGCAAAATCCTGAACCAGATAAGCCGTATCGGCGCTTCAGTGGACTGGACCAGGCTCAGGTTCACTCTGGACGAAGGACTGTCCAGGGCGGTGCGCGAAGTATTCGTCCGCCTTTATGAACAGGGCCTTATCTACCGGGGGGACTACATCATCAACTGGTGCATCCGCTGCCACACCGCCCTGTCAGATCTGGAGGTGGAATATTCCGAGATCGAAGGAGGTCTTTACCACCTGCGCTATCCTCTGGCCGACGGCTCCGGATATCTGGTCGTGGCCACAACCCGGCCGGAAACAATGCTCGGCGACACAGCGGTGGCGGTCAATCCTGAAGATCCCCGCTACAAACACCTGATCGGCAAACACGCGCTTCTGCCCTTTTTAAAACGCAGACTGCCCATTATCGGCGATGAATACGTGGACATGGATTTCGGCACAGGCTGCCTGAAAATCACCCCCGCCCATGATCCAAATGACTTTGAGCTGGGCCGCAGGCATGGTCTGGAAATAATTCAGGTCATCGACGATCAGGGAAAGATGACCAAAGAAGCCGGAGAACATTTTGCCGGGCTGGACCGCGTGGAGTGCCGCAGGAAAATTCTTGCCGCCCTTAAGGAATCAGATGCTCTGGAAAAAGTCCGGGACTACCGGCACAGCGTCGGTCACTGCTATAGATGCGCGGCGGTCATAGAGCCTTACGTCTCCAGGCAGTGGTTCGTCAAGGTTGGACCTCTGGCAGCCAGGGCGCGCGATGCCGTAGCCGAAAAAGAAACCCTGATTCTCCCCGAACACTGGACCAGGACCTATTTTGAATGGATGGACAACATCCGGGACTGGTGCATTTCCAGACAGATCTGGTGGGGACACCGCATCCCGGCCTGGACCTGCATGGAATGCGGGAAGCTGATCGTGGCCAGGGAAGATCCCGCCAGCTGCCCGGCATGCAACAGCTCCAGCCTGATCCAGGATGAGGATGTTCTGGACACCTGGTTTTCCTCCGCTCTGTGGCCGTTTTCCACTCTGGGCTGGCCGGAGAAGACCAGGGAACTGGAAAAATTCTATCCCACCTCTGTGCTGGTAACCGCTTTTGACATCCTTTTTTTCTGGGTGGCCAGAATGATGATGATGGGCGTACACTTCATGGATCAGGTCCCTTTCCGGCACGTGTACATCCACGCCCTGGTCCGGGACGCGTCCGGACAGAAAATGAGCAAGTCCAAGGGTAATGTTATTGATCCGCTGCTCATGATGGACAAGTATGGCACGGATGCCTTCAGGTTCACCCTGAGCGCGCTGGCCGCCATGGGCAGGGACATTAAGATGAGTGAAGACCGGGTTGAGGGATACCGGCATTTTATCAATAAAATCTGGAATGCCGCCCGGTTCAGCCTGATGCATCTTAATGAGGACAGCGGGAAATCAGGCTCAAGAGAGAAGATCGAGGGGCTGGCCCACCAATGGATCCTGCACCGTCTTGAAGAAATTAAGCTGCGCACGGATGAGGCCGTAAAGGCCTACCGCTTCAACGACGCTTCCCAGCTCCAGTATCAGTTTGTATGGCATTCGTTTTGCGACTGGTACCTGGAACTGATCAAGCCTGAACTTTACGGCGATGACCCGGAACTTAAAGAAAAAGCACGCGGCAACCTGCTCCAGGTGCTCTCGGAAGTAATTGTCCTTCTGCATCCCATGATTCCTTTTGTCACTCAGGAAATCTGGTCCAGGCTGCCCGGAAAAACACAGCCGGATCTGAGCCGGGTCCCTTTCCCTGAAAAAAGACCCGAATGCAGTTTTCCGCAAGCGGCTGAAAACATGGAATTTCTGCAGCAGGTGGTTACCGCTGTTCGCGGTATCAGAAGTGAGCTCAATGTTGCTCCGGGCCTCAAGCTTGACCTGATCATAAGGGCTGAAGGCAAAGACCGTGAAATTCTCGAAGAACACCGGGAGATGATCACGGGTCTGGCCGGAGTGAACAAGATGCACACCGGAAAAGAGGTTGAACCTCCCAGAGGCTGCGCGGCCGCCGTGGTCAAGGGCTACGAAGTGCTCGTTCCTTTAAGGGGCGTGGTCGATATCCAGAGCGAACTGAAAAGGCTGAATAAAGAACTGGGCAAACTGGAAAAAGATCTGAGCATAGTAGCCGGAAAGCTGGAAAATCAGGGTTTCTTAAGCAAAGCCCCGGCCGAAGTCGTGGAAAAAGAAAAAGCCAGGGCCGGGCGCATAAGCGAAGAAAAAGAAAAATTAATGGCCCTGCAGCAAAGGCTTCTGGAAATAGCGGACAACTGATGCGCGCCATCGGGCTTAACATTTACAAGGACATTACATGAGCAAGGTATATCTGATCGGGGCCGGACCTGGAGATCCCGGACTTTTGACCCTCAAGGCAAGAGATATCCTGTCCGTAGCGGACGTGGTGGTTTACGACTACCTGGCCAATGAAGCCTTTCTTAAATTCTGCCCACCGGAAGCTGAATTGATTTACGTGGGCAAGAAAGGCGGAGAGCATACCCTGAGCCAGGCAAAAATCAACGAACTTCTGGTGCGGAAGGCCTCTGAACAAAAAATTGTCGCCAGGCTCAAAGGAGGAGATCCATACATCTTTGGCAGAGGAGCCGAAGAAGCCCAGGAGCTGCTGCAGTCCGGAATCAGCTTTGAGATCGTTCCCGGGGTGACCTCGGCAGTGGCTGCTCCGGCATACGCCGGAATCCCCCTGACGCACCGCAGTTATGCTTCCTCGGTTTCCTTCATCACTGGCCATGAAGATCCGGATAAGCCTGAAAGCTCCCACAACTGGCGCAGCCTGGCCACAGGAACCAGCACCCTGGTCTTTTTCATGGGCGTGAAAAACCTGCCGCATATCTGTGAAAATCTCATCCGAAACGGGATGGATCCGGAAATGCCCGCGGCGCTGGTGCGCTGGGGCACAACCTGCCGGCACAAATCCATGGTCTCCACTGTAAAAGAAATTCCCCGGAAGGCGATTGAGGAAAATTTTAAGCCCCCTTCCCTGCTGGTAGTCGGACGGGTGGTTCTTTTAAGGGATGAGCTTAACTGGTTTGAAAAACTGCCCCTGCTGGGCAAGGGGGTAGTGGTCACCAGGGCCAGGGAGCAGGCCAGCGGGCTGCTGGAGAAGATGCGGGAATTGGGAGCCTGCTGTTATGAGTTTCCCACCATTGAAATACAGCCCCTTGAAAGCTATGCTCTGGTTCAGGATACCATATTCGAATTGTCGGAATTCGATTGGCTGGTGTTCACCTCGGTCAACGGAGTACGCTTCTTCTGGTCTGAACTGAGACGGGCCGGTCTGGACGCCAGAGTCTTCTGCGCCGCCAGGGTGGCCGCCATCGGCCCGGCCACGGCGCAGGCCCTGAAGGAAAAAGGAATACACCCCGACTTTGTCCCGGACAAATATGTGGCCGAGTCAGTGGTCCAGGGTCTTCTGGATCTGGGAATAAAGAACAAGTGGGTGCTTATTCCCAGGGCACTGAAGGCCAGGGAGGTTCTTCCCGCTGAGCTGCAGAAGGCCGGCGCGCACGTGAAGATTCTGCCGGTCTATCAGACCGGGCTGGCCCAGAAAAGCGGCAGGGAGATCGTAAGGCTCATGCACGGCGACGAGATCGATTATATTACCTTTACCAGTTCCTCCACTGTGGAAAACTTCTTTTCCCTGATTGAACCCGAAGAGGTCCGCTCTTTTCAGAATCAGGGGCTTAAACTTGTCTGCATCGGTCCTGTTACCGCAAAAACACTTGAAGGCTTCGGGCTTAAAACGGACATCATGCCCGGGGAATATACCATACCGGGAATGGTCCAGGCCATACTTGATCATGTCCGGCAGAACTGACCGGAAAAAACACGGGAACAAAATCATGGCATACAGCATAGCGGTGCTCATTTCAGGTTCGGGTTCCAATCTGCAGGCCATCATAGATCGCATAGAACAGGGCGCTCTTCATGCTGAAATAAGTCTGGTCATCAGCAACAAGCCAGGAGTCGGGGGTCTTGAGCGGGCGTCAAAGCATGGGCTGCCCACGCTGGTCATCGACCACAGGAAATATTCCGCCAGAGAGGATTTTGACGCCGCTCTGGTCCGGGCGATAATGGACAGGGGAGCCCGGGGAGTCATTCTGGCCGGGTTCATGCGCATTGTCACCCCTGTTTTGATCAATGCCTTTTCCGGCAATATTTTAAACATACATCCCAGCATTCAGCCGGCCTTCCCCGGGGTAAACGCCCAGAAGCAGGCCTTTGACTACGCTGTCAGAATTTCGGGCTGCAGCATACACTTTGTGGACGATAAAATGGATCATGGCCCGATAATCATCCAGGCCGCTGTTCCGGCAATGGCCGACGATGATGAAGAGACGCTCGGTTCGCGCATTCTGGCTCTGGAGCACAGGATTTATCCACAGGCGATACAGTGGCTTGCCCAGGGACGGCTTGAAATTCATGGTCGAAAGGTAATGGTTAAAGACCCCCCCGATCCTGCAGCTGTTGAGGCACAGGGATATCCGGCCCTGGTCAGTCCCGGACTGGAAGCAGGTTTTTAATGTAAATAAGGATCAGGATTCGGACTTTTCAGGATCAAAGTTAAATATAAGCTTTTGACATTTCTTAGAAATTTTTTATAGTAAAAATAATCTTTAAACTTTTAACCCATAATCCATAATCCTTAACCCTAAACCCTAAACCCTGTACATTGAAAGAACTCCTTCCTTTACTTCCCAGACCCAGTCACTACCTTGGTCAGGAAATTAACGCGGTACACAAGGATAAAGCGCGCGTCGCCGTACACGTGGGACTTGCCTTTCCCGACGTTTATGAAGTGGGCATGTCCTATTTAGGCCAGAAAATCCTTTATCACCGCATAAATGATCAGCACGACTTTTACGCAGAAAGGGTATTTGCCCCTTCACTGGAAGCCGCCAGGCTCATGCGCGAACATTCTTCGCCCCTGTGCACCCTGGAAACGGACACTCCGCTTAAAGATCTGGATGTTCTGGCCTTCAGCCTGACTCACGAACTTTGTTACACCAATATCCTTTATATGCTGGACCTGGCAGACCTGCCCTTCAGGGCGGTTGAACGCAGCGCGTCCGATCCACTGATCATTGCCGGCGGAGGAGCGGTCTTCAACGCCGAGCCGGTGGCCGAGTTTTTCGACCTTATGGTCCTTGGAGACGGCGAGCAGGTCATGCTTGAAATCCTTAAGCAAATCGCTGCAGCCGGGAAAGCCGGACTCGACAGACAGGCCCAGCTGCATGAGCTTAAAAATATCACCGGCGTCTACGTGCCCGGTTTCTTTCAAGGGACCGTTTTGCCCTTAAAGCCGGTTGACCGGGAATACACTCTGGTCCGCAAAGCCCTGGTCCCTGATCTTGATCAGCAACCCTTCCCCACCGACCAGATAGTGCCTTATGGAAAAGTAATCCATGACCGCCTGAGCGTGGAAATCGCCCGCGGCTGCACCCGCGGCTGCCGCTTCTGTCAGGCGGGAATTATTTATCGCCCGGTGCGCGAAAGAAGCATTGCCCGGATCATGGATGATATTCAAGCCGGTCTGGCAGCCACCGGACATGAGGAACTCTCCTTTCTGTCTCTGAGCAGCGGAGATTTTTCCGCCCTGGAGGAACTTTTTTTCAAAAGTTTTGCCAGATGCCAGCAGGAACAGGTAGCCATGTCTCTTCCCTCCATCCGGGCAGGCTCGGTCAACGAACGCCTTATGCGGCTCATGGCCCGCATCCGGCGGACTCAGGCCACACTTGCTCCGGAAGCCGGCACCCCCAGGCTGCGCCGGGTGATCAACAAGGGCATTACTGAAGAAGAGCTTCTTGAACACACCGGACATCTTTTTGATCTGGGCTGGAAAGGGGTCAAGCTTTATTTCATGATCGGCCTGCCTTCAGAGACTGAAGAAGACATACTGGGAATAAGGGATCTTTGTCTGAAGGTTCTGAAAACCGGTCGCGACCGGAAAATCAGACCGCAAGTCACTGCTTCCATAGCCCCCTTTGTGCCCAAAGCGCATACCCCGTTTCAATGGCAGCGCCAGGAAAGCCTGCATGAAACCAAAAACAGGCTTTATCTGCTTAAAGACCTGTTCAGGGCTCATAAATACCTGAATCTTAAATGGCATGATCCGGAAATGAGCTTCCTGGAAGGCATCTTTTCCAGAGGAGGCCGTGAATTGTCCCCGGTTGTGGAGCGTGCCTATCACATGGGCCAGCTCTTCACCAGCTGGAGCGACAGCTTCCGGCTTGGACCCTGGCTGAAAATACTCGAGGAATCAGGATTTGACGCGGACATTTACCTCCAGGCCAGAAATCCTGACCAGCCTCTGCCCTGGGATCATCTGCACAGCGGAGTAGACCGGAAATTTCTCCTGACTGAGATGAAAAGGGGCCTGGCAGCCAGGGAGACAAGGGACTGCCGCTACCATGTCTGCCGCATGTGCGGAGTGTGTGACCGCAAGGGGCGCAAGTCTCTTCTGCGGAATAACGAGTTTGAACAGCCAGTGAGACATGTCCTGAACCTGGATCACCGTGATCAGGAAGACAAAACTGCTGAGCAGCTGCTGGAACAGAAGGATCTCAGCTTGAAAACAGTTCATTTGCGCGTCTGGCACGAAAAAACAGGACTCTGCGTCTATCTCAGCCAATTGGAGCTCCAGTCCCTTTTTGAGCGGGCCATGCGCCGCTCCGGATGGCCCCTCAGTTTCTCCAGGGGCTTCAGGCCGGCTCCGGTGATAACCTTCGGCCGGGCCCTGCCTGTAGGAGTAGCCAGCCAGGCTGAATGGTTCAACATTTATTTAAGAGAGCCCCTGGAAGAAGAGAAGATACTTTCCAGCCTGAATCAGAACCTTCCGGAAGGCCTGCAGGCCTATGCGGCTGAAACCATCGGAGCGGCTCGAAGACAGCCTCAGGCTGAAAGAGAAGAGTTCCGGGTGGAATTTGAACTGTCTTTTTATGAAATTGAAAAGGCCGCGGAAATCTGGAATGAATTCGAATCCGCGCAAAACTTCAATGTTGAAAAATGGACCAAAAAAGGCCGGAAAATAAAGGATCTGCGCCAGTTCCTGCAGGAGTCCAGATGGCTGGGCAGCTGTCTTACTATTGTTTTCAACTGGGAGTATGATTATTTAAGCCCCCTGTTCATAATGCGAAGCATATTTCCTGATTTCGGCCCGCGGCAGATGCGCATTACCAAGACCAGACAGTTCTTTGCTTTGTCTGATTAACCAGCCGGTTTGATCTCATCTTCTTTAAGGAAGAGTTTTTTCTGAGGTCCTTTGAGCCTGCAGGCATGATCTTTTGCAGACGAGTTCTGTGTGACAGAACGGCATACGCGCGGACACATTTTTTTCATCCGATTCATAGATATAGGCATTGCCATCCAGATTCTGATGAGCTATTGTCTGTGTAAATCATCCTGTACATAAAACCCGGGAGGATATTAATATGCGTTTCACTTTTGTCTTGATCCTGGCCGGTCTTCTGCTTATGGGATGCACCACCCAGAAACACACAGTGGGCGGAGCAGCCTTGGGAGGGATCGGAGGAGGCGTCATAGGTTCCCAGATCGGCAAAGGCAGCGGTACGACCGCGGCAATTATCGGGGGCACTTTGCTCGGTGCCGCTCTGGGCGGTTATGTGGGCAGCTACATGGACCGCATGGATGAAATGGACAGGCGCCGGATGAACACTGCACTGGAAACAAGGCCTACGGGATCAACCGCTCAATGGCAAAATCCCGACACCCGGACTGCTTACGCGGTGACCCCGACCAAGACCTATCAGGTTGACTCAGGGCAGTACTGCCGTGAATACACAACTGAAGTTCAGATCGGGGGAGAGACCGAACAGGCTTATGGTACTGCATGCCGCATGGATGACGGGGCGTGGAAGATTGTCAATTAATGTTTGCAGATCTGCCTGGTGCATAACTATTTTATTTTGGGCCGGAAATATTTCGGCCCTTTTTTTTGTCAGGATGTAAAGAGAAGCCTGCAAAGAGTTTTTTGCAGGCTTCAAGGTCAGGATTCAGGGGCCAGTAAAATCAAATGGTTATCAGCATAGAACTAAACTCAAAATTGATCTCATGCTTTTTGCAGATACATCTGTAAATGCTTAAGATCAGATTCTTTACCAATGCGCAGTTCAAGGTTTTTCAAACATGTCGGTCCAATGACCACCTAAGCCTGGACAAACACGGATCATCCGGCAAGAGCCGTCCAATTGGAATCATGACTTCCAGACATCAAAACAACATCTTTTTCAGCAGCTCTTAAGACATTGCCTTGCCGGCCTGTCTTGATTAGAGTGTCGTCAAAAGCCCGGGAAAAAGACCGGCCGGAAACCCTGAAAAAGTACCGGCCTGCCGGCAAGGACAAAAAACCGGTCGAATATGCATAGAAGTATTTACTGCGCCACCCAGAAGAAATTCAGCGGCAGCTACTACACTACAGTGTCCAGGTGCGCCCGCGTCTGCAAATATTTTCCGTGTACTCTGTTCACGCAGGAACAGATTAAGAACTATATAGAATGCGGCTTGCTTGTTGAAGTAATTACCGGTTTCAAGCTCAGGAGGGAAAAAATGTATTTGTTCAAGACAAAAGATGGTGCCATTGGTCCTGCGCCAGAAGATTTTGATCCCAAAAATCCGGACTGGTCACATCTGCAGGAAGTGCAGGAGGTGCTGGTGATCAACAAGGTACTGGTCCCGGAAATCAAGCTGGTGCCCAAAACGATTCGCTCTGAAAAGGATGCTCCCGAACCCAGGTCTTCTCCGAAATCCAAATCCTCCAGGGAATCCAGGTAAGAGGAGACGAAAATGTACAAGGAAGTAAATGATTTCTGGGAGATAAGACTGAAACGGGTGCAACAGAACCTGCAGGAAAACGGATTCAACTGCTTTCTGGTTCAGGACTGCCCAGAGGCCAAAACTCTGGTGCTGGATGAAATTTTTCCGGGCCTCAATCCCGCTTCAGTCTCCTGGGGCGGATCGAGTACATTCAAGGACAGTGGTCTTTACTACGCGCTCAAAGAGCGTTCCGATATCGAGATACTTGATACATTCAAAAGCCGCGGGCAGGAAGGCAATCTGGAACTCAGACGACAGGCCCTGCTGGTGGACCTGTTTATCACCGGGACCAACGCCATTACAGAACAGGGTTATCTGGCCAACCTGGATATGATCGGCAACCGGGTGGGAGCCCTGGTCTTCGGTCCCAGAAAAGTGCTGATCCTGTGCGGGCGAAATAAGATCGTCAGCGATGTAGAAGCGGCCATGGACCGGATCAAGACCTACAGCGCGCCTGCTAACGCGCTGCGGCTCAAGAAGAAAACCCCTTGTGCCCGGACCGCATATTGCCACGACTGCGACAGTCCGGACAGGATCTGCAACGTATGGTCCATTACGGTAAAATCATTTCCCAAAGGCCGGATAAACGTAATACTGATCAATGAAGATCTGGGACTTTGATCAGCATAAGCATTGAACAGGACTCAGGAGCCGGACATGATTGAAGCCTGCATATAACCGGGATCAGCAGACAGCTTCCAGGGCTGTTTTTCCTCCTCTTCTGTACGCTGCCCGCGACCTTCTGCCATAGTCCGTCCTCCTTACAGTTAATTTTTTCGGAGAACATATGTCCGATTTTACTCATTTGCATTGTCATACAGAATACAGCCTCCTGGACGGAGCCATCAGGATAAAGGACCTGTGCGCCAGGGCTGTGGAAATGGGCATGCCCGCCGCAGCCATCACCGATCACGGCAATCTTTTCGGCGCGCTTAATTTTTACCTTGAAGCGAAAAAATATGGAATAAAGCCCATTATCGGCTGCGAAGTCTATGTGGCCCCCAAAGATCACCAGGACCGCGAACAGCTCAGATATCACCTGGTCCTGCTGGCCATGAACAGGCTTGGTTATCACAATCTGGTCAAAATTGTAACCAGAGGCTGGCTGGACGGCTTTTACTACAAACCACGGGTGGACAAGGAAATTCTGCGCAGGCACTCCGAGGGCCTGATCGCCCTTTCCGCGTGCCTGCAGGGAGAAGTGCAGCATGTCCTGCGCCGGCAGGGTTATTCCCGGTCCAGAACCAGAGCCCTTGAATACGCGGATATTTTTCCTGGCAGGTTCTACCTGGAACTTGAGGCCAACGGCATCGCGGAACAGGAAGAAGTCAACGCAAGGCTTCTGGAAATGTCCGGGGATACCGGACTGCCTGTAGTGGCTACCAATGACTGCCACTATCTGGGTCCGGAAGACGTGCAGGCCCATGATATTCTTCTGTGCATCCAGACCAATACAAAGGTGCAGGACAAGTCCAGAATGCGCTTTGAAACGGACCAGCTGTACTTTAAATCCCGGGAAGAGATGGAAAAGGAGTTTGCTCATTGTCCCCAGGCCATGGAAAGCGTCCTGGATATAGTAGGGCGTTGCGGCCTGGAACTGGAGACGGACAGGTTTCATTTTCCCGTCTACGCTCCGGTCAGGGAAAAAACCCTGGATGAGGAATTCATTTCCCTGTCCCGGGAAGGACTGGAACAAAGATTTGCAGAGCTGCCTTATGAAGTGGATCAGGATGTCTATCGCCGGCGTCTGGAGGAGGAGCTGAAAATCATCTGCTCCATGGGCTTTCCCGGCTATTTCCTTATTGTCCAGGACTTCATCAACTGGGCCAAAACCCGCGGCATTCCGGTCGGTCCTGGAAGAGGCTCGGCCGCGGGGAGCCTTGTGGCTTATGCTTTACGCATCACCAATCTTGATCCCATCCGCTACAACCTCCTGTTTGAACGCTTTCTGAACCGGGAACGGGCCAGCATGCCGGATATCGACGTGGACTTCTGTTATGACCAGCGCGAAAAGGTCATACGCTATGTCGCGGAGAAGTATGGCCGGGACAGCGTGGCCCAGATCACCACCTTCGGAACCATGAAAGCCAGGGCCGTGGTCCGAGATGTAGGCCGGGCCATGGGACTTAAGCTGTCTCTTACGGATAAGATCGCCAAGCTCATTCCTGAAGAGCTGAAAATGACCATAGACAAGGCCGTGAAACAGGAACAGGAGCTGAGCAGGATGGTGGAACAGGATGAAAGCGTAGCCGGACTCATGGATATCTGCCGCCGTCTGGAAGGACTTGTGCGGCACGCCTCCACCCATGCAGCCGGGATCGTCATTTCCGACCGGGCCATGCAGGAGCACCTGCCCCTTTATCGAGGCAAAAAGGGGGAAATAGTCACCCAGTTCGACATGAAGAGGGTGGAAAAAATCGGGCTGATCAAATTCGATTTTCTGGGACTTAAGACTCTGACCGTGATCAAGCAGACACTGGAACTGGCGCTCCGGGGAAATAAGGAGATTCCGGATCTGGACAAGCTTCCTCTTGAGGATCCCAGGACCTTTGAACTGCTGGGTAAGGGCTTGACCGACGGCGTGTTTCAGCTTGAAAGCTCGGGGATGCGCAAGGTGCTCACTGATCTGAGGCCTAACTGCTTTGAGGACGTTATCGCTCTTTTGGCCCTGTATCGACCGGGACCTCTGGAGAGCGGTATGGTCACCGACTTTATTCAGCGCAAGCACGGCCGGACCAGAGTGGAGTATCCCCATCCCGAACTGGAGCCGATCCTGCAGGAAACCTACGGAGTAATCCTATATCAGGAACAGGTGATGAAAATCGCCCAGGTCCTGGCAGGCTACTCCCTGGGCGACGGGGATATACTGCGCCGGGCCATGGGCAAGAAAGAAGCCGCGGTCATGGCCAGGCAGAGAAGCAAATTCATGCAGGGAGCCGCAAAGCACGGCGTGCCGGAAAAAACCGCAAAGCACATCTTCGATCTCATGGAGAAGTTTGCGGGCTACGGCTTCAACAAATCTCACAGCGCGGCCTACGCCCTGATTTCTTATCAGACGGCCTATCTCAAGGCCCACTATCCCCAGGAATTCATGGCCGCTCTGATCACCTCGGAAGTAAGCAACACCGACAAGGTCATAGCCCATGTCAACGCCTGCCGGGACCTGGACATCCGCGTTCTGCCCCCGTGCGTCAATTCCAGTCTGTATGAATTCACTGTGGAGGAAAAAGACGTGCGCTTCGGTCTGGCCGGAATCAAGAACGTGGGCCGCGGTGCCATTGAGGCCATCCTGCAGGAAAGAAAGAACGGTTCCTTCAGGAGTCTGCTTGATCTTTGTGAACGGGTGAATTCACGCAAAGTCACCAAACGGGTCATCGAGATGCTCGTCAAAAGCGGAGCCCTGGACTGCCTCGGCTGCTCCCGCCGGGGTCTTATGGAGGGCCTGGAAATGGTCGCTTCCAGAGCGCAACGCTCGGCCAGACACAAAATCCAGGGACAGTTGTCCATGCTCAGCCTGGTGGTGGAGGATACCTCCCCTCTCCGCGGACTTGGCCTTGACTGTCCTGAGAACGAATTGACCGAACACCCTGAGGATGAAAAACTCAAACTGGAAAAGGAGGCCCTGGGCTTTTATCTGAGCGGCCACCCCCTGCTGCCCTTCAGGCAGGACATTAAACGCCTGAACCTGAGCACCCTGCAGGATTGTCTGGAGCTTCGGCCCGGCACTCAGGTGGAATTGCCCGTGGTGATCGTGGGCAAAAAGGAACATGTGACCAAAAAAGGTGATAAAATGGCCTTTTGCCAGATCGAGGATTTGACCGGAACCGCGGAGGTCACCTTTTTTGGGAATCTCTATGCTCAGTGCAGGGAGGTCGTGGACAGCGAACAGCCTCTGCTGCTGAAGGCCAGAATAAGCAGTTATCAGGGCATGCATGCTGTTCAGGATACTGAATCCGAGGCTCCCAGACAGGTCAAGTTTACTGCTGAAAGCGTCTCTCTCCTTAATCAGGCCGTATCCGAAAACGTCGAGCCCGTTCAGATAGCGGTCAGCCTCGGAAATGAAGAAGAGCCTTTATGGATGAACCGGCTCAAGGAGCTGATTCTTAAATATCCGGGACAGATACCGGTGCATGTGGTTCTTTCCCTGAAGGAGGAGGGAGTGCAGTGCAAACTCATGCTCGGTCCGGGCTACCGTGTCACTCCGGGCCGGGAATTCTGGGCGGAACTGGCCGGGTTTGACTTTTGATCCCGGCAATCTTTTCGTGTTCATTCAAAAAGTTCAGGAGCGGATATGAACCAGTCTAAATATTGTCTGCGGGTGCGCGCCGATTTCAGCGCTTCGCACCAGCTGCGCAATTATCAGGGAAAGTGTGAACACCTGCATGGGCATAATTTTCTGGTCGAGGCTCAGGTATGTGGAACTCGGGTAGATCCTGAATCGGGCATGCTAATGGACTTCAAGGATCTGAAGAGCAGCCTGAACGCCGTGCTGGAGCAGCTGGACCACAAGCACCTCAATGATCTGCCCGGTTTCAGAAAAAAGGAACCATCATCGGAAAATCTGGCCTGCTTCGTCTATCAGGAATTAAAAGACAGACTTAAGAATTACCCTGTAGATCTGGACTGGGTCATGGTTGCCGAAAAAGATTCCTCCAGGGCTTATTACAGTGAGCATTGAGACGCGAATATGAACATCTCAGCAGGTCTTCAGCAGGCCGCCGCTCTCCGAGCGGCAGGCCATTTCATATGCATGAACTGTAGTGATAGGTTTTGGGCTGGGCTTCGGAGAAGCCCGCCCTACCCTGAAAATCTATTAAGGCTGAAGCAGCCGAAAAGAAGCACGGGATTTCTATTTTTTATATATCTTGAGCAGATTGGTCGGCGATCTATCCACCCCGGGCTTGGGGTGTCCGGCGGTTATCACCAGATCATCGCCGTCCATGAAACCTGAAAAATCGTTTACGAAGTTTTCCGTGCGCTGCAGATGATCATGAGGTTCTTCAGGGATAAGCACAGGTATCACTCCCCATGAAAAGTTGAGAAATTTCTGGGTATCCGGGCTGGGACTCAGGCCGTATATGGTCTGAACCGGACGGCAGGAACTGATCAGCCTGGCTGTGGCGCCGGATTCAGTATGGGCCACCAGAGCCTTTGCGTCAATATTTTGAGCCAGAAGACAGGCGCCGTAGCCGATAAAATTCTCTGAAGCCTTCTGCTGTTTGGGTTTTACCGGACTTATGCCCAGCTCAAAAAAATATTTTTCGGCTTCTTCTGCGATTTCCCGCATGTACTTTACCGCCTCTACCGGATACTGTCCGATGGCGGTTTCTTCGGAGAGCATGAGGCAGTCCGTGCCGTCCAGGACCGCGTTGGCCACATCAGTGGTTTCAGCCCGCGTGGGCATGGGGTTGCTGACCATGGACAACAGCATCTGAGTAGCCACAATGACCGGTTTTGAAGCCTGATTGCAGGCGCCTATGATTCTTTTCTGCAGAGTGGGAAGCGAAGACAGAGGAGTCTCAAGACCGAGATCCCCCCTGGCCACCATGATCCCGTCCGCGATTTTCAGGATCTCATCCAGCCTGTTTACCGCCACCTGTCTTTCCAGTTTGGCAATAACAGGAATCCAGCGGCCCTTTTTCCTGATCACTTCCTTGGCCCTGGCCACGTCTTCAGGGCTCTGGACAAAGGACATCGCCGCCGCGTCCACGCCCATGTCCAGTCCATTGGACAGATCTTCCCTGTCCTTGTCGGTAAGGGCGGAAATGGACGCCTTGATGCCCGGAAAAGTAACACCCTTGCGCGAAGTGATGATGCCGTTGTTATCAGCCTTCATCCTGGCTACCTCACCCTGCATTTCCTGGACTTCAAATCTGAGACCGCCGTCGCTCAGCCGGACTTCGTCTCCTTTTTTCAAAACGTGCAGGATCTCAGGATGGTCGAATGGCAGATAGTCTTCAAACCTGTCCATTTCACCTGATGGCCCCATAAACACTTCATCTCCGACATTGATGTTCATCGGAGATTCTTTGAGTTCACCGGCTCTGATCTTGGGGCCTGACAGATCCTGCATGATGGTCAGGCCGGTCTGAAGCTCATCTTCCACTTTCCTGATATTCGCTACAATGGGCTCGAAATCCGCTGCCTCACCGTGAGAAAAATTCAGCCGGAAGATCCTCACCTTCTGCTCCACGAGCCTTTGAATCATGTGCTTTTCACTGCAGGCAGGTCCTATGGTGGCGATTATTTTGGTATGCATAATTATTTATCCTCTCATTCAATCAGTTAAAGTTTGCTGCAAGGAATGCAAGCTGAACCATTATTCAAAAAAAAACTGTATGAAAAAAACATTGATACTCAAGTTAATGTACATTCATGGTTTAAAAAGCAGACAACCACCCAAAAAAATGCATAATTGACAAAAAATCTTTTATCTAAGAATCATGAATACTTATCATCAGGACATTTACTAAATAAGACTAAAAATAAAAATAATCTGTTTTTTTTACTTGACTTTATCTTGCATGGCAACCAATCAAGTGGTAAATGGTGGTAAATAGTGGATAAGAAATAATGTTCAGAGGTCACAGCCAAAGAAGCATAGATCCCAAGGGCAGGCTAATGCTCCCGCCCGAATACAGGGAAATAATCAAGGAGCAATCCCCGGAAGCAAGGATTATGCTTACCAACTTTGACGGCTGTGTTGTGGGCTATCCTATACCGGAATGGGAAAGAATAGAACAGAGTTTTAATCAACTGAACATGGCCAGCCGCCAGTTCAGGGACTTTCACCGCTTTTTTATTTCCGGGGCCATGGAAGCCGCCCTGGACAAACAGGGCCGGATTCTGGTGCCGCCTTATCTTCGCGCTTATGCCGGAATGAACAAGGAAGTCGCCCTGGCCGGTGTGGGAAGGAAATTTGAGATATGGGATCTGGAACGCTTTGAGGCTCAACGCAGAAAGATGGAACAGGATTTCGACGGAATCATGGATTCTCTTGCTGAAAACGGTTTTGAGCTAAGATTTTAGGTGTTTGTTATGGATCCAAACAGCCTTGAAAATTTTTCTTCAGGGACTGCCGTCCATCAGCCGGTCATGGTCAGGGAAGTCCTGGAACTCCTGCAGCCTGTTTCCGGAGGGTTTTATCTGGACGGGACGCTGGGCCTGGGAGGTCATTCCCTGCAGATCTTAAGGGCGTGCCAAGGCAGGTGCAGCGTGCTGGGAATGGATATGGATGAACATGCTCTTGATCTGGCCGGGCACTATCTCGAAGAATTCAGCAATCGTATTCATATATTCCGGGACAGCTATCACCGCTTCGATCGCTATCTGCACAAACTGGGCTGGGAAGCCCTGGACGGTGCTCTCCTGGATCTGGGCATGTCTTCTCTTCAGCTTGATACGAGAGAAAGGGGCTTCAGCTTCATCCATGAAGGACCACTGGACATGCGCATGGGTACCGCCCAGGGCTTTGAGCCTGCGGCCAGACTTGTACAGACTGCCTCATTTGCCAGACTTAAAAAAATTATCCACGAATACGGTGAAGAACCCATGGCCGGCAGGATAGCCAGGGCCATTGTTCAGACCAGGGAAGAAAAACCTCTCAGTACCACCCTGGATCTTGCCCGGATTGTGGAGCAGGCATATCCGGCTCAAAGAAGACGCGCGGCCAGAAATCATCCCGCCACCAAAACATTTCAGGCCCTGCGCATAGCAGTAAATAAAGAGCTGGAAAACCTGGAAAAATTTCTATACAAGATACCTGACAATTTACGGCCCGGCGCCAGACTGGTAATAATCTCCTTTCATTCTCTTGAGGACAGAATAGTCAAGCATTTCCTGCGCAAGCAGGCCTCTGAATGTCTCTGCCCCCCGAGAACCCCGGTCTGTACCTGCAAGCATCAGAAGAAATTCAGCGTATTGACCAGAAAGCCAATGACGGCTTCTGACGCTGAAAAGATACGCAATCCAAGAAGCAGGAGCGCCAAGCTAAGAGCTGCCCGGAAAACGGATTCCGGAAAGCGGGGCAAAGGAACGGACAGCGCTCAGGACGCGTGAAAAAGATCCGGACCGTTTGATCCGGACCATTATTTAAAAAAAGCGTCCGGGAGTTTTTGATGAATAAAAAAGGCACATCCTCAGGCGGATACAGATGGCTGGCTCTTTTGCTCTGCCTTGTCTTTGTCCTGGGAATGGCCAAAGTCTGGGTGAATGTGGAGCGGGTGGATCTGGCCTATCGCATGGAGCGGCTGCAGCAGGAGTACCGGGAAAACAGAGAACTTCGGATCAAGCTGACTATCGAGCGGGACAACCTGCTCTCCCCCTTCAGACTCAAGGAATGGGGACAGGAGCATGGGCTCGGCAAACCAGAGGAAACCCAGACAAGAAAACTCAGGAAATAATGGTCTATATGTCCTCCAGCAAAACAAAACGCAAAACCAGAGATTTCAGCAGACTGAAGATTGTTCTGGTGCTTGGTTTCTGTTTTATTTTCTGGGGTGGACTCTGGACCAGAGCCATGTTTGTCCAGATCATCAGGGGCGAGGAGCTGTCCGCTCAGGCCAACCGTCAATATTTCAGCCATGAAAAGATAACCGGCAAAAGAGGTGAAATCTTCGATCGCGAAGGCAGGGTTCTGGCCCAGAGCGTGCGCAGCAAATCCATCTATGCCAACCCCTTCCTGATGAAAGACATCCAGGCCTCATCTGAAGAACTGTCCGGGATTTTAGGCGTTGAGCCGGACTTTGTGCGCTCAAGACTTGAGCGCAAAAGCAGCTTTGTCTGGGTCCGGAGAAAAATAAGCGACCGCGTGGCTCATGAAGTGGCCCGGGCAAATATGCCTGGCGTGTTTATCATTGACGAGCACAGCCGGGTCTATCCACGGAAGCATATGCTGGGCCAGGTGCTGGGCTTTGTGGGCATGGACAATACCGGGCTTGAAGGCCTGGAAAGAGCATTTGATGAGCATTTGGCCGGCGCGGAAATGGTCATGGTCATGCAAAGGGATGCCTCCGGACACAGATTCACTTTGATGCCCCGGAAGTCCGACCGGCAGGTTGACGGGCAGGACGTGTTTCTGACCATTGATTCGAGGATTCAGTTTATTGCTGAACAGGTCCTGGCGGAGACTGTGGAAAAATTTCAGGGCAGATACGGCATTGCCATGGTCTTTCATGTGCCCACCGGAGACATACTCGCCTGGGCCAATTACCCTTTTTTCAATCCCAACTCGTTTCAGCAGGCCGAGTCTTCAATCTGGCGCAACAGGGCGGCAACAGATCTGATCGAACCTGGCTCCACGCTCAAACCGTTAGTAATCGCTGCTGCGCTGGAAGAAAATCTGGCCAGGAGCGATTCGCTTTATTATTGCGAACAGGGCCGGTGGAGAGTCGGAAACAATGAAATCAGAGATGTGCGCGGCCATGACTGGCTCACTGTAAACCGGGTGCTCAGATATTCCAGCAACATCTGCACAGCCAAGATAGGTCTGGAACTGGGACCGGCAAACGTGTATGAATACCTGGTCAGGCTTGGACTGGACACCCCCACTAATCTGCCGCTGCCCGGCCAGAGCAGAGGACTGCTCCGACCTTACCAGACATGGAGCAGAATCGATCTGGCCACCATTTCTTTCGGACAGGGTATGGCCACCTCTTTTCTGCAGCTGGCCAGAGCCTATCTGACCCTGGCCAATGACGGCCTGTACACCGAACCGAACCTGCTTCTGGAAAAAAGCGGGGCTGTCCCTCCCGGTCCCAGGATTTTTTCCCGTGAAGTGAGCAGGGACGTGCTGGTAATGATGAGAGATGTCGTGGAAAGGGACGGCACAGGCACCAGAGCCAGGATAAGCGGGATCGAGGTCGGAGGAAAGACCGGAACCGCGCAGAAAGCCTCTCCGCGGGGCGGATACGGAGACAAGTATGTTGCTTCGTTTGTGGGCTTTATTCCCGCGCTTGATCCTGAACACATGATCATGGTCATGGTCGATGAACCGCTAAAGCAGCAGTATGGGGGGGTTGTCGCGGCACCGGCGTTTGAACGCATAGGAACCCGGCTGCTGGCCTCTGAGCAGGGCGTGGCTCTGCGCAGCACTTTCAGGCTGGAAACTGAACAAAACACGGACAACATATCTTTGACCCCTCCCAGATACAGCATAAGTGCCAGACAGGACCAGGTTGTTGATATTGGAACAGTGCCGGATCTGAGGGGCTTACCTCTGCGCAGGGCGGCGGAAGCCCTGCTGAATGCCGGAATCGCTCCGTCGCTTCAAGGTACCGGAGTAATGGTCCATGATCAGAGCCCTGAACCGGGCAGTCCCTGGAACCAGGGTGAAAAAAAAATCATCCTTAAACTATCTTCCGGATTCTGATATATTTTTATTATGTCTGATTTGATGCACACTTCAAAAAATGGCCTGGAGCCGCCTGACATGAACAGCTGGAACCGTGTTGTCAGCGAGTCCCGGCAAGGCAGACCGGTGCGCTCGGATTCGCGCAAAGTGATTTCCGGAGATATTTTTGTGGCCCTTTCCGGGACCAGAGACCACGGCAACCTCTACATTCCCGAAGCCCTGGACAGGGGGGCGGCTTACGTTGTTTCAGACAGTCAGGCGCTGACAGATGACAGGCGGATAGTTTTTCACCCTCATGCTCCAAAAGCCCTGGGAACACTGGCAAGGGCTCATTTCGGAACGGACAGACTGGGCTTGAAGATTATCGCCGTCACAGGAACCAACGGCAAAACCACCACAAGCTACATGCTCGAACACCTGTTCTCCTGCAACGGATTCAAGACCGGGGTTCTGGGTACCGTGAACTACCGGTGGCCGGGAGTTATACTTCATTCCCGCACCACCACTCCTGACTGCCTTGAACTTCACGGCATGCTGGCCCGCATGGATAAAGACAAAGTTGAAATCGTCTGCCTGGAAGTCTCTTCCCATGCCCTGGATCAGGAACGCGTCGCCGGCATCGATATCCATGTGGCCGTTTTTTCCAACCTGTCCCAGGATCATCTGGATTATCACCAGGACATGCAGGATTATTTTCTGGCCAAAAGAAAACTTTTTGTCCGGAGAAGCTTCAATGGTTTTCTGGGGAGCGTGCTGAATACAGACGATCCTTACGGGCGTCTTCTGGCGGATGAAGCCGAAAAACCCCTGAGATACGGACTGCAGGAGAGATTCCGCCCTGAACTCAAAGGAGAACTGCTTCAAAGCGGAACAGGAGGAAACAGGCTCAAATGCCGTTTCCAGGATAAAACCTGGATGCTCAAATCTTCACTGCCCGGCAGACACAATGCCCTCAATCTTCTGTCCGCTCAAGGAGCCGCGCTGTGCCTGGGTCTTAAACCGCCACATTTCAAATGCCTGGAAGACCTGGGAAAAATACCCGGACGGCTGGAAAGGGTGACAGGGTCTGCCGGCCGAAACATTTTTGTGGATTACGCCCATACACCGGATGCTTTGAAAAACGTTTGTCAAGCCTTGAAAGGACTCGGCTTTGAACGTATCGTGGTTTTGTTCGGCTGCGGAGGGGACCGGGATCGGGGCAAACGCCCGCTTATGGGCCGGGCTGTCGCCGGATATGCGGATGTTGTTGTTTTGACCTCGGACAACCCCAGATCTGAAGATCCGGAGCAGATCATCAGCGAAATTATTCCCGGCCTTGAAGACCATCCCTGTGTTTACATCGATCCTGACCGCAGACAGGCCATAAGACTGGGTCTTTCCCTGCTCGGCAGCGGAGAGGCCATGCTTGTGGCCGGCAAAGGCCACGAGGACTACCAGGAAATAAACGGGACAAGACATGACTTCAGCGACGTACAGGAAATAAAAAAGGCTCTGCTGGAACCGCCTGCCGGGAACTCAGGGAAACATACGTCCAAAGAGATGAACATAGAATGAAGCTTAAACTTTGCGAAGCCGCTCAAGCGGTAAACGCCGTGGGCGATCTTTGTGGTCAGGAAGAACTGATCGCCTCCGGGGTTCAGACCGACAGCAGGCTGGTCAAGCCGGGCGATCTTTTTTTCTGCCTCCAGGGTTCGCGCTTCGACGGGCACTGCTTCGCCAGGGAAGCTGCCCAGAAAAAAGCCCTGGCGGTTGTGGCCCACAAACACTTGCCGGATCTCGAGGATTATCCGGTTTTACTGGTGAACAACACCCTGAAGGCTTTGGGCCGGCTGGCAAGGCACTGGAGACAGAAGTGCGGCGCAACAGTCATCGGGATCACCGGCTCCAGCGGCAAGACAACAACAAAGGAAGCTCTGGCTGAAGTACTGGGCACCAGATTCAGGGCGGGGAAAAATTACAGGAACTGGAACAATCAGCTGGGTCTGCCTTTGTCCATGTTAAGCTTCAGCGGCGATGAGGATTTCTGGATCCTGGAGCTGGGAATAAACAACCCCTGGGACATGGACGAGCTGGGTGAAATTCTGGTTCCGGACGCCGCGATAATTTTAAATGTCGGTCCCTGCCATCTGCAGGGCCTGGGCGACGTTGCCGGAGTTGCCGCGGCCAAGGCCAGAATAATGGACCATCTGCAAGAGGAGCACAAGGTTTTTATAAATCCGGATTACTCCCTGCTGCACAGGGAAGCCCTCGCCAGACCGGGCGTGAACGCAATCCTGTTTTCATGCTCAAGCAGTGAGAGTTCATACCGGGTCAGGCACATTCTGGAAGAAGAATACATTCTTTATACCCAAGGTGTTGAACATGCTTTCAGATTTCCCTTCCCCGGCAAGCATCTGTGTGAAAACCTTGCGGCTGTATGGGCCGTGGCTGTGGAATACGGACTGAGCCCCGAAGAGATCAAAACAGGCCTGCAAAAGGTCAGACTTCCGGGGCAGAGGATGTCCGTGGCCGACAGAGGAGCCTGGACCATTATCGACGACACCTACAATGCCAACCCCATGTCCATGAGGGCCGCTCTGGAAGCTGCACGGAGCATGGCCGGAACCAGGGATTTGTTTCTGGTTCTGGGGGATATGGGCGAGCTGGGCCGGATTGAGGAGGAAGCCCACAGGGATCTGGGGCGCCATCTGGCCTCAATGGACTTCAAGGCTCTTTTTTACTGCGGGGTCAATTGCGCCAACGTAAAGGCCGGGCTTAAAGATTTTCAAAGAGAAAAGGTGCATCAGATCGAGGACGTGAATTCTTTCCTGTCAGCCTGGAACCGGCTGACTCATTCAGGAGGGCTGATCCTGTTCAAGGGTTCAAGAAAAGCCGGGATGGAGAATTTTTTACGGGCCTTCCAGTCCCGGGATGTTTTGCTGAAAGCGCGGGCTGAATAAATGCTCTATCATCTGCTTTATCCTTTAAGTGAAGACATAGGTCTGTTCAATGTCTTTCGCTACATCACCTTCAGGAGCATTTACGCCCTGCTGACCGCCCTGATCATCAGTCTTTGGCTTGGGCCCAAATTCATAAGCTGGCTGCAGAAAGTCAAATGCGGACAGTATGTGCAGGACGACGTGCCCAACCATAAGTACAAAGCTGGAACACCGACCATGGGCGGCGTGCTCATCGGTTTCAGTCTCGTGGTCAGTGTGCTTTTATGGGGCGATCTGACCAACAAATTCGTCTGGATGTGCCTGTTTGTCTTTCTGGGTTTTTTTCTGGTCGGTTTTTTCGACGATTATCTCAAGGTGGTCAAAAAACAGAACCACGGCTTGAGTATTGCCGGAAAGCTGCTTGGTCAGGGCATTATCGCCCTGGGCGCGGTCACCATTCTGCTGACCATGCCGGGATACAACACTGAGCTTCTGATACCGTTTTTCAAGGAGATAAGACCGGATATATTCCTGCTGTATATACCTTTTGCCGCTGTGGTCATGATCGGGGCTTCCAACGGAGTAAACCTCACCGACGGCCTTGACGGCCTGGCCATTGGTCCGTTCATTGTCAGCGCGGCATGTTTGTCAGTCTTTATTTATGTGTCCGGTCATTTTCACCTGGCTGATTATCTGCAGGTTCCATACATACCCGATCTGGGCGAAGTCACGGTCTTCTGCGGGGCAATGGTGGGAGCGGGCCTTGGATTTCTCTGGTACAACGCCTATCCGGCACAGATCTTCATGGGTGATACCGGGAGCATAAGCCTGGGCGGAACGCTCGGGTTCATTGCCGTACTTTGTAAGCAGGAACTCTTATTGATCATCGTCGGCGGTCTTTTCGTCATAGAGACACTGTCGGTCATCCTGCAGGTGGGTTATTTCAAAATGAGCGGAGGAAAGAGGATATTTCGCATGGCCCCTCTGCATCACCATTTCGAGATGAAAGGGGTGCCGGAATCCAAAATAATTATCCGGTTCTGGATCATGTCGATTTTATTCGCCCTTTTGGCCTTGAGCACCTTGAAACTCAGATGAGAACCAGATTTAAGGATATTCAGATGCGCAAGCCGTTGAACAGCAAAAACCTGAAAGGACGTCTGGCCGTAGTACTCGGAGCCGGTCGTTCCGGTCTGTCCGCGGCATCTCTTCTTTGTTCCCTTGGCGCTCAAACAAGGCTTCTGGAAAGAAACCCCGACTTTGACGCAGGCAAACTAAGCTCAAGAGGTCTGGAAAAAGTTGAGCTCATTCTTGGAGAACATAAAAGAGAACATTTTCAGGGTGCCGATCTGACAATCGTCAGTCCGGGCATTCCCTGGTCGACGATTCAAAATCTCCTGGCCCCGCGCGGTCCTGTTTTTTCCGAGCTGGAGCTGGCTTCCTGGTTTGTTTCCGACCCGGTCATCGCCCTGACCGGAACCAATGGCAAAACCACTACCTGCATGCTTATCGGTCATTGCCTGGAAAAATCCGGGCGCGGGGTGTTCACCGGGGGAAACATAGGCACGCCGCTCAGCGATTATGTCCTTTCCGGCCGGAAAACGGATGTGCTGGTCCTGGAAGCAAGCAGTTTTCAACTGCAGGGATGCGCAAGCTTCAGGCCCGATGTCGGGGTGCTGCTTAATTTTTCAGCCAACCACCTGGACCATCACAAAAATGAGGAGGAATATTTCCAGGCGAAACTGCGGCTTTTTGATCGGCAGGCACCTGAAGATCTGGCAGTATTGCCCAAGGCACTAAAGTCCCGTCTGGAAAATTCAAGAACCTGGATAAGCAGGACAACCTTTTTTGCTTCCAAAGACAGGTTCAACTGCCCTGCTCTTCCGGGTGCTCACAATCAGGACAATCTGGAGGCGGCTTATGCTTCCTGCTCATTCATGGAAATGAAAATGGCCGAATTTGAGCGGGCCATTCTGGATTTCCAGCCTCCGGCACACAGGCAGGAGGTCTTTTTAAAGTCCGGAGGAGTCACCTTTATCAACGATTCCAAGGCCACCACGGTTGAAGCCATGGCTGCCGCGCTCAATGCTTTTAAGGGCCCCATAAGGCTGCTGGCCGGCGGAGTGTATAAGGGCGGCGATTACGCCCTGCTTATCCCGCTTATCAGAGACAAGGTAGCCAAGGTATATCTCTTCGGAGCCGGCAGGGAAGTTTTTGAATCCGCATGGCAGGATAAAGTCGCCATGCGATATTGTTCAAGACTGGAGGAAGCCGTAACCAGGGCTTTAGACGATGCAGGCCCCGGAGATTTCGTTCTTCTTGCTCCAGGTACATCAAGCTTTGATCAGTTCGTTGATTACCGGGCCAGAGGCTCTGCGTTCAAGCAGGCCGTGTTCAGACATCTTAACATTACCGGCTCAAGCCCGGAAAACGTAAGCCTGGTAAATAATGATCAACCGGCACAGCGACGCTGAGCTGAATCAGCCCGACCTGGGCATCGGATGCTGTTGAATGCGGCGGAATTGAAGGAAAAGGATATCAAAGCACTATAAAAAGCGACTCATGACCATGCCAGGCAAAAAAAGCGCCATAACTCAAAGCCCTGATCTGTGGCTGTTCTTCTCTGTGGTGATCCTTTGCGGTCTGGGGCTGATGATGATCTTAAGCACCAGCGCGGTCATGGCCGAGCGCTTTTATGCCGACAAATATTTCTTTTTCAAACGCCAGCTGCTCTTTTGTGTGCTGGGTCTGGCAGTTATGTATGCCGGCTACCGGATGAACCGGGAGCTTTTGTACCAGCTGCGCTATTTATGGATTGCGGTGGCTCTTCTGCTCCTGGCGCTCACGGTCTTCAGCCCCTGGGGGCACACAGCCGGAGGGGCGACAAGGTGGATCGATCTGGGAATGTTCAATGTTCAGCCCCTTGAACTGGCCAAGGTGGCTCTGGTTATCTACCTGGCCTGTTTTTTCGCCGGCAAACAGGAGCAAATCAAGACATTCAGCGTGGGCTTTCTGCCTCCGACCCTGATCACCGGGATATTTTGCGCTCTTTTACTCCTGCAGCCGGATTTCGGCGGTGCCGTTTACATGGCCGGGCTGCTTTTTCTGCTCAGTCTGGTGGGGGGGACCAGGATGATCTATTTGCTATCATCCTCTGTTCTGGCTCTGATTACAGCGGTCATTCTGGTGATGCAGTCCCCTTACAGATTCAGGAGGTGGTTTTCTTTCCTGGACCCTTTCAAGGACGCCCAGGACAGCGGATATCAGCTGGTCCAGTCCCTGTACGCCTTTGGTTCCGGAGGCCTGTGGGGCATGGGTCTTGGCGAAGGCCGCCAGAAACTGTTCTTTCTTCCCGAAGCACACAATGATTTCATAATGGCTGTGGTGGGCGAGGAACTGGGCTTTATCGGAATCTCCGTGGTTTTTATTCTGCTGGGGATCATGCTTTGGAGAATCCTGGTCATATGTCTGGCCCAGGAAGAGCTGGTTGACAGGTTTGCCGGACTGGCAATGGGGATGATCATTATTCTGGGAGCTCTTTTTAATCTGGCCGTAGTTCTGGGGGTGATCCCCCCCAAGGGACTGCCCATGCCGTTTATCAGCTATGGAGGCAGCAGCCTGTTGATATCTTTCTTCTGTGCGGGCTTTCTGCTGAACTTGTCCAGGAGTAGGTGATGCTGAATCGGATACTTATAGCCACAGGAGGCACAGGAGGTCATATATATCCGGCCCTGACCGTTGCCCGGAGGATCTTGCAGCTGTACCCCGACTGCCGGGTGGTTTTTGCCGGTGGAGAATACGGTCCTGAAAAGGAGATGGCTGCCAGGGCCGGCATTGAGTTCAAGTCCTTTCCGGCCAGAGGGGTTCTGGGCAAAGGAATAAAATCTCTGGGCTCACTTTTCTGGGTGAGCAAGAGTCTGATCTTATGCTACGGATTTCTTCGCTCCCTCAAGCCCGAAGTGGTCGTGGGGTTTGGAGGATACGCGGGCTTTATGCCTGTGCTTACTGCCGGATGGATGAAAATTCCTACAGCCGTGCACGAACAGAACAGTCTCCCGGGGATGACCAATCGTGTGCTTGGACGAAAGGTAAACAAGATCATGCTGACCTTTGAGGATGTTCAAAATTTTTTTCTTCCGGAAAAAGTGGTTCTTACAGGCAATCCGGTGCGACCGGAACTTCTGAAGCGCCGATATCACACTCAGGGTCTGCACAACGGCGAAAAAAAGCTTCTTGTTCTCGGCGGCAGTCAGGGAGCCAGTGCCATCAACCAAGCTGTGCTGAGCAGCCTTGATGAGTTCAAGGCTATGGGAGTGAACATCTGGCATCAGACAGGCTATGGCGATTATGAACGGATTAATGAAGTTTACCAGGACAAATATCCTCAGGCCAGGGTTGAAGCTTTCATTGAAGATATGGGGAAGGCCTATGATTTTGCTTCACTGGTCCTTTGCCGGGCCGGAGCTTCAACGCTTTCCGAGCTTTGCGCGTCCGGAAAGCCTTCGGTGCTGATCCCCTTTCCATATGCCACGCAAAATCACCAGATGGTCAACGCCAGGTATATGGAGGAAGCAGGAGCAGCCATGGTTGTAGCTCAGAATTATCTGCGGGAGATCAACCTGGCCCGGGTCATAGGCGATCTTTTGTCCATGCCGGACAGGGTTAAGCAGATGAGCCTGGCCGCCGGAAAACTGAGCCGCCCCGATGCCGCGGACAATATTGTTCAAGAGCTGGTGAAATTGAAAAAATGAAAATGAAACCGGAAACAGACATGCGCAATTACATAAACAGGATACATATGGTTGGCATCGGAGGATCGGGCATGAGCGGGATCGCTGAAGTGCTGCTCAATCTGGGCTACAGGGTCAGCGGGTCTGATCTTAACAGCGCGCCTCCGGTCAGGCATCTGCAGGCTCTGGGAGCCAGGGTGCATCAAGGCCATTTTCAGGACAATGTGGGAGACGCCCAGGTTGTGGTCAAATCCACAGCGATTCGTGAAGACAATCCCGAGATCCGGGAGGCCAGAGCCAGAAATATTCCGGTCATCCCCAGAGCGGAAATGCTGGCTGAACTTATGCGCCTTAAAACCGGAATCGCGGTGGCCGGCACTCACGGAAAAACCACCACCACCTCTCTTCTGGGAACAATTTTCAAGGAAGCCGGTCTGGACCCCACGGTGATTATCGGGGGCAGGCTCAACACATACGGCAGCAACGCCCTACCAGGAACCGGAGAATACCTGATAGCCGAGGCCGATGAATCCGACGGCTCGTTTTTGACCCTTTTGCCCATCATGAACATTGTGACCAACATTGGAGCCGATCACCTGGATTACTACCGGGACATACAGGAAATAAGGGACAGCTTTGTCCGGTTCATGAACAGCATCCCCTTTTACGGGCTAAACGTCGTCTGCGGGGATGATCATGAAGTACGCAAGGTACTGGAGCGGATCAACCGTCCGGTTCTGACCTATGGTCTTGGCCCGGACAATGCCCTCAGAGGGGAGGTACTGACCTCCAGCCCGGGTTCCGAGTTCAATGTTTTCACCCGGGAAGGCTTCTGGGGCCAGGTCAGGCTGAACCACCCCGGCAGACACAATGTTCTCAACTGCCTGGGAGCCATTGGCATAGCCATGCAGGCCGGAATACCCAGAGAAGACATTGTGCACGCCCTGGCCTTTTTTGGAGGCGTGGGACGCAGATTTGAGCGCAAGGGCATAAAGAACCGGATCCAGGTGGTGGACGACTACGGGCATCATCCCACGGAGATTGCGGCCACTCTGGAAACGGCAAGGCACTGCTATCCGGAGTGCAGACTGGTGGTTCTGTTTCAGCCTCACAGGTTCACCAGGACAAAGGCCCTTTTTGGTGATTTCTGCCGGGTGCTTTCCAGGGCCGATCTTCTTCTGCTCACAGAAATTTATCCGGCCTCGGAAGACCCCATTCCCGGGGTAAACGGACAGAGCCTGGCTCAGGGTATCAGGCAGGTCGCCGGGACACATGTCAGATTCTACCAGACTCTGGAAGAGGCCCAGAACAATCTTTTTGAAGTGCTCAGACAAGGGGATCTTTTTCTGACCCTGGGCGCTGGAAACGTATGGCAGGTGGGAGAAAACTATTTAAGGACATGAAAATCGTACATGAACCTGACCTGGCCGGGCTGTCCACCCTTAAAATGGGCGGCAGAGCCGCTGCGGCCTTTTATCCTGAACAAAAGACTGATCTGGAAGATCTGGCTCGGTCCTGGAACCGGTGGGGGGACCGGATCTTGTTCATGGGCCGGGGCAGCAACATTCTGTTTACCGAGGACAACCGCGACCTGGTTCTTGTCAGATGGCAGGAAGCCAGAGACCCTTTTATTCTGGAAAGAGGTGAACAAAAATCAGTGATCCGGGTTGACGGCGGCTGTCCCCTGCCAAGGCTTGTTGGCTGGTGCGCAAAAACAGGACTATCCGGCCTGGAGGCTCTGGCCGGAATCCCGGGCAGCGTAGGCGGGGCTGTGGCCATGAATGCCGGCTCACACCAGGTGGAGATATGCCGGCTGGTGACCGGGCTTAAAATCTGGACTCCAGAAAACGGTATATTGACTTTAAGTGAGGGAGATTTCAGCCATGGATACAGATATTTCTCTCCGGACACGGAAGTCGATGAATTCCTGATAATGAGCGTGGAAATACGCCTCTTTCCGGACAGCCCGGCACGGGTGTTCGAAAGGACAAAAAATTACTACCTGCAAAAGAAAAAAAACCAGCCCGTGCTGGCGGCAACGGCCGGATGCGTGTTCAAGAATCCCGACCGGGGCGCACCCGCGGGAAAACTTCTGGACCTGGCCGGTTACAGGGGCAGGCGCAAGGGCGGTGTATGTTTTTCCGAAAAACATGCCAATTTCCTGGTCAATATGGGTCGGGGAACATGCGTCCAGGCCCTGGAATTGATTCAGGAGGCCGGGAATAATGTGCAGAGGATATTCGGCATCTCACTGGATATGGAAATTCTTGTTGTGTGACGGAGCCTGAATTGAAAAAGACACTGGGGAATAAAACCCGCCGGGGGGTTCAGTATCAAAGATCCGGGCAAAAAGGCCTGTTCAGGAGGTTCTTTTCCGCTTTTGTGAGTTTTGCCGGGGTCTCATTTATTCTGGCTTTCAGCCTGAGTTTTCTGCTGCTGGTGAGCATAGCCCTGATCCACGGCTACCGTCTGGCTACCAGCAGCGAATATCTGGCCCTCAGTGAGATTGAGATCGAGGGCGGCAGTCATCTTGGCTATCAGGAGCTTCTGGACCTGATGGAAATCGGTCCTGGAATTAATATGCTCCAGCTGAACATGCCTGATCTGCACAGGAGGCTTACGGAAAATCCCTGGATTGAAGACGCCCGTTTAAAGCGCGAGTTTCCCGACCAGCTGCAGGTTGTTGTGCGCGAAAAACAGGCCTATTTCTGGGTGCAGAACGATCACGATCTTTATTATGCGGACAAAAGCGGAGAGATAATTGACCGGCTTACCCCGGGCAGGTTTATTTCTCTTCCTGTTCTTCATATACATGGAAATCCGGAGCCTGAAGCCGTGATTCGTCTTGTGGATACTCTGGAAAGCAGAAACTTTCCCTTCTCCATCCAGGAAGTGGCCTGGATCGAACTTTCAGAGCCCGATCGCGTGGAGATCTATGTTCAAGGACCTGATCTAAGTCTCTTTTTGTGCTGCACAGAGCTGAACAGTCATCTGAAGAAGCTGAACTCTGTATGGCGCGATCTGCATCAGAGAAAGGAAATAAATAAAGTAAACAGGATTACCGTTGCCGGAGATAATATCTGGGTCGCATTCAACCACCTGACAAAACCTTGAACTTGAAGGGATGAGCATATGTCCAAATCTGATCTGATCGTGGGCCTGGACCTGGGAACTACAAAAATTTCCGCGGTGGTCGGAGAAATGACTTTCGACGGTGTGGATATCGTCGGCATCGGGACCAGTCCGTCCACCGGTCTGCGTAAAGGAGTGGTGGTCAACATCGAACAGACTGTGCAGTCGATTAAAAAAGCCCTGGAAGAAGCCGAGCTAATGGCCGGATGTGAAATCCGCTCGGTCTATGCCGGAATCGCCGGCAGCCACATCAAGGGTTTCAACAGTCACGGGGTCATCGCCGTCAAGGGCGGCGAGGTCAACAGCCGCGATGTGGACCGGGTGCTTGACGCGGCCAAGGCCGTGGCCATTCCTTTGGACCGGGAGGTCATCCATATTCTTCCCCAGGAATACATTGTCGACGATCAAAGAGGCATCGCCGATCCTCTGGGAATGGCCGGCGTGCGCCTGGAGGTCAAGGTGCATATAGTCACCGGGGCTGTGAGCAGCGCTCAGAACATTGTGCGCTCATGTCACCGTTCAGGTCTTGATGTTTCGGATATTGTTCTGGAGTCGCTGGCTTCTTCCAAGGCGGTACTCACTGAAGAGGAGAAGGAAATCGGAGTAGTCCTTATAGACATAGGCGGAGGAACCACTGATGTAGCCATTTTTGAGAACGATTCCATCAGGTATACTTCAGTCATCGCCATCGGAGGGGCCAATCTGACCAATGATATCGCCTTCGGCTTGAGAACCCCCATGCTGGCGGCTGAAAAGATCAAGATCAGACACGGCTGCGCCATGGCGGACATGCTTCAGGGCGATGAAAACATCGAGGTCCCGAGCGTGGGCGGAAGAGCTTCCAGAAAACTTTCCCGGCATGTCCTGGCTGAAATCTGTGAACCGCGCATGGAGGAACTTTTCCTTCTGGTGGATCAGGAGCTGAACCGTTCCGGATACAAAAATTCAGTGGGGGCAGGAGTGGTTCTTACCGGCGGGGCCGCGCTCATAGAAGGAGCCCAGGAACTGGCCGAACAGATCTTCAACATGCCCACCAGGACCGGCTATCCGCGCAAGGTCGGAGGACTTAAGGACGTCGTCGACAACCCCATGTTTGCAACCGCAGTGGGCGTACTGATTTACGGAGCGGAAAAGGAGAGTTCTGACAATCAGTTCAGAATCCGCGACAAGAACATGTTCAACCGCATCTTGAACAAGATGCGCAAATGGTTTGTGGATATAAGGTAAAAAGCGATTTTAAAGGTCTGCATACATAATGTCTGCGACCATGCGCAATTTTTAAATTGAACAACATTTTTTCCAGATAAACCGGGAAGGAGGAGCTTATGGAATACCAGGAAATCCAGATCGAAGGCAACGCCAGGATCAAGGTGGTCGGAGTCGGAGGCGGCGGTGGCAACGCCGTCAACAACATGATCTGTTCGGCCATGAAGGGGGTTACCTTTATTGTGGCCAATACGGATCTGCAGGCCCTGAAGCATTCCCGCGCCGAATACAAGATACAGCTTGGAGAAAAGCTGACCAAAGGTCTGGGCGCGGGAGCCGATCCGCAGATCGGCCGGGAAGCTGCACAGGAGAGCATAGACCAGATTCGCGAAGCTCTGGAGGGATGCGACATGGTCTTTGTCACCGCGGGAATGGGCGGGGGCACGGGCACCGGAGCAGCGCCGGTCATAGCCAGGGTGGCCAAGGAAATGGACGCCCTCACCGTAGCCGTGGTTACCAAGCCCTTTTATTTCGAGGGCAAACGCAGACGCGTCCAGGGTGAAGACGGTATAGCTTCACTCAAGGAAGTTGTGGACAGCATTATAACCATACCCAATGACCGGCTGCTGTCCCTGGCTTCCAAAAAAGCTTCTTTTCTGGAGATGCTCAAAAAAGCCGATGAGGTTCTTTATTATGGTGTAAAAGGCATCTCCGACCTGATCATGGTCCCGGGACTGATCAACCTTGACTTTGCGGATGTCAAGGCAGTCATGTCCGAGATGGGCCTGGCCATGATGGGCACAGGAATCGCCAAAGGCGAAGGCCGGGCCAGGGAAGCGGCCATGAAGGCCATAACCAGCCCGCTTCTGGAAGACGTGTCCATTGACGGAGCCAGGGGTGTGCTCATGAACGTGACCTGCGGCACTGATCTGGCCATTGAAGAAGTAAGCGAGGCTGCTGAAATAATCCACGAGACAGCGGATGAAGAAGCCCGGATCTATTTTGGAACGGTTTTTGACGAATCAATCGAAGATGAAATCCGGATCACAGTCATCGCCACAGGCATTGATGATGCTTATGCCAAACAAGAGCCGGTCAATTCCAAAGTAACAGACCTGACCAGGATTCAAAAGGGCCAGAGCAGGCCCCGGACAAAACCCAGAGGAATGCATCTCGATCCTGAGGAAGAGGAAAATCTGAATATTCCGGCTTACATCCGGCGCAGCAGGAACGCGCAGGGTTTGTCACCCAATACGGCCGAGAGCAAAAACACATCCAAAGGAGAAGAATTTATATTCGATGAGGATGAATTCGAAATCCCGTCTTTTATACGCAGACAGGCGGACTGATTCCGGGGCACGCGCGTGCAGCGCCTGCAGAATGGATCCCAGGCTGTGCATGTTGACCGGACGGGGCGGGCAAAGACAAAACTACCGGGCGCATGATTCTCCTCCCTGCCCCCTGATCCATGATCTTTGTCCTGAAGAAACGGATCAAACTGATGACCGTCAAACCTGAATCTGCCGTTCATCATCACCGGCCCGGAGCCCGGGAATGGGGCGGCAGGCTTCCGGTGGCCCTGGTTTTTCTGGAAGAAAAATCCCTGGCTCTGTCCACACTGGGCTGGCAGGCGGTGTACAGACAGCTGGACAAAGAGGAGGGCTTTTATCTGGAGCGCTTTTTCTGGAACAGAAAGGAAAAAAATGTAGTTTCTGCCGGCTTTGGAACCGAGTTGAGCCGTTTTCCCCTGATTTGCTTCAGCCTGAATTTTGAGGGAGATTTCCTGAATCTGATCAGAACTCTGCACGCAAACTCTCTTCCGGCTTATGCCTCCCGGAGGGAAGGATGGCCCGCTCTCATGGCCGGAGGTCCGATTACTTTTATCAATCCCTTTCCGGTCTTGCCCTGTCTTGACTTTATTTATGTGGGAGAATCGGAAAACGGGTTTACACAGACAGCCAGGAAGATAAAAAACCTGTGGTTGTCCGGCGCGGAAAAGCGGAAAGCCCTTGAGGATATTGCCGGTTTTCCAGGCATCCATATCCCGGGAAGTATTGAAAAGACTTCAAGGCAGATTTACAGCGCCCCCGGCAGGATTTTGGAAAAACCGGCCTGTTCGGCTTTTGTCTCCCATCAGACAGTATTCAGGGACAGCTTTCTGGTGGAGGTCAACAGGGGATGTCATTATGGTTGCCGTTTCTGTGTTGCCGGATTTGTTTACAGGCCGAGGCGGATGGCCCGGCTTGACGATCTCAAGGATCTGATAATCGAGAACAGGCCCGGGAAAGTGGGGCTGATGGGCACCGCTCTGACCGACTGGAAAGATCTGCGTGAATTTCTGGAATGGCTCAAGGAACGCAAAATAAAATTTTCTTTATCTTCCATTCGTGCGGACGGACTTAATGAAGACTTTTTAAAGTTTTTGCGTTCCAGCGGAATCAGAAGCCTGACCCTGGCTGTGGAGGGAATCAGCCCGGATTTGCGCAAAGCCGTAAACAAACGCTTTGATGAACAGAATTTCTTTGAAGTGGTAAAAAGCATAAGCGCTCTGCGGTTCAACAGCCTCAAGCTCTATTTCATTCTCGGGCTGCCCGGGGAGGATGAGCACGATTTCCAGGAACTGGAAGTTTTTCTGGAAAGGCTTCAGCAAACCAGGCTTGAAGGCATGCGCGGCAGAAGAAAAGGCATCGAAGTAGTGCGTATAAGCGCTTCCATGTTTGTGCCCAAACCGTGGACCCCTCTGCAGTGGGCGGCCATGGACACACAGGAAGGCCTCGAGCGCAAATCCAGAGCCTTCAGGGTTCTGTGCGCGGATTACAAAGGTCTGAAATTCAGTGCTGAAAGCGCTTTTCAGGCCAGGATCCAGGGGCTTCTGTCCAGGGGGGATGAGCGGGTTTTCGACCTGCTGCTTCTGGCGGAAAAGGCCGGGGGAAAATGGAAAAAGGCCCTGACTGAATGGTCGGGTGATATAAGCGATTACCTGGACCGGACCAGACCGCTGGATGAAAAGTTTCCCTGGGACCGGCTTGATATCGGAGTAAACAAGGATTATCTTCGCCGGGAATGGGACAGGTACTGGCGGAAACTGAGCACCACGGTCTGTCCTGATCTGGATTGCCCTGAATGCGGACGCTGCGGCATGGAGGAACTGCCGGTCGGGAGGGGTATTTGAGTTGAAGCATATAGCAAATTAAGATCTCCGGCGGATTTCTGATTCATGCACGAATGGGATTTTGATTTAGTCTGTCTTGGAGCGAGTTTTTACGGCCGTTCTGACAAATTCCGGAACCTGTTTTATGCAAGTTAATAAAATTAAGGAAGCTTGAATGCCTGTAATCAGCTTCAAAGCCTTTTCCTTTCTGCAGCCTAAACTGAAATCTTCGGGATTGCCTTTTGACGAAAAGGCCATGGAAATTTTTCCCGGAGAAACGGTTGCGGGTCTTATGCAGCGCCTGAAGCTCGCACCGGAAGATGTGGAGGCTGTCTTTGTCAACGGCCGGACAGTGTCTTTTGATACTGTTTTGAAGCACAAAGACAGGGTGGCCCTTATTCCTCCGGGCACTCCGGGTCCTTACCGGGTGCTGCTGGGGATAAAAGCAAATCTTGAGGATAAATAGATCCCATCCGTAATTTCTTTTTTGCGGATTTGAAAATGTTTACTTTTAATTCAAGCTTTACATGAGCGTTCCAGGGCATATCCCTGGATATCTGTGCGGCTTGATGGAACCTGCTAAAAACTGGAGTGGCCATGCCCTATATTCCTCAGGAAAAAAGAGACCTGCTTGACCCTGCTCTGGAAAATCTGTCCCGGGAGATTAAGACTCAGGGCGAATTGAACTACTGCATTTTCAAACTGTCCGCCTTGATCGTCCGGCGCGTCGGAAAAAACTATGATAATCTTTCCATGTGCTCAAGCGCCATGGAACATGCCAAACTGGAGTGGTACCGCAAGTTCCTGAGTCCTTATGAGGATGAAAAAATTCAGGAACATGGTGAAATTGATTAGGTTCATTTCTGTGACTGGATCAGGAATGATAAAATGCGAAAAAACCTTGAATCGCCCGAAAACATCTCACAAGAACCGGCCCAGGGCCGTTCGCAGTATTTCTGCTTTCTTTTCGGAGCAAGCCCTGCAATAGGAGCAAACCATGAACCAGAACAGATACGTGAACAAAAAACATCGCACCAGTCAAAGAGGCAGCAGCTCAAAAAAACATCTGCTTCTCGCTGCAGTCTGCTCTTTTTTTGTCCTGGCGTATTTTCTTCTAGGCACCGGTCCGGACGCTTCTGAAGAAGAAAAAGAACTCAGCGCGGATTACAGGCCGGAAGAAGTCAGCGATGGAATTATCCCCAAATGGGTCGATTTGAACGCGTACATTCCGGCTATGGACCAGCGGCCATGGGAATCTTCAACTCCAAACCTGGAAAAAACAGTCACTGTTTCCTCCGGCGACACCCTGATGGGGCTGCTGGTCAGGGAGGGCTTGAGCAGGACCGAAGCGCATGACATCATTTCCGCGCTGCAGAAAGTCTTCAATCCCAGGCGCCTGCAGCAGAACCAGGAACTGGTCCTGGCCTTTGAAAATGCGGATGACCATGCTCCCAAGTTTCAGAGCATGAACCTGAAGCTTGACGTCACCAGGGAAGTCCTGGTGACCAGGTGTCCTGAAAACGGCTTTACTTCTCAGGAATTAAGGCATGAACTGGAGTCCAGGCCGGTCAGGGCCGAAGCCCCGATCAATTCCAGTCTGTACAATGCCGCCATGGACTCGGGCATGCCCATGGACGTGCTTATGCAGGTGATCAGGGCCTATTCTTTTGATGTCGACTTTCAGCGCGATATTCGCGCCGGAGACAGGATCGAGGTTCTTTTCGAAGAAAGACTCGACAGCGAAGGCAACGTCGTCAGGGGAGGAACTCTGCTTTACGCCGGGCTGAATACCCGGGGACGTGATC
>SLDX01000068.1 GCA_007125075.1 Desulfonatronospira sp. | reverse complement strand
CTTATGCCCAGAACTACAGTGTCGTGTTCGTCAAATAAGAATCCGGCCATGTTGTATCCGGGCCACTGATCCGAGCAGACCGGGGTCCAGGCGGCCGGGATAAAGGAAATCATCACATTTTTTTCTCCACGGTAATCAGACAGGGATACCTCCTGGCCATCCAGAGCGGGCAGGGTGAAATCAAAGGCCTCATCTCCTTCCTTTACCTTGAGCTCGCTGTCAATGGGCTTCAGTTCTTCAGGCTGATAGATGCTTTCCTTGAAGGACAAAGCCCCTGCGGGAAAAAGCAGAAGAAGTCCAAGAATTATCATCACTGGTTTAATCATGCGCATAATAAAATCTCCTTATAACAGCTCGGCGACACTTTGCAGAAATCCCTGTGGCCCTTCAGGGAAGGGACCGGTATGGGACTTGAGCACACTGGCATCTTCCGTTTTCACCACGATGTATGTGGGCGTACCCACTTCGCCCAGGCGTTGATGCCACTCAAAATCCGGATCGGGAATCAGGGGAAAGGGCACGTCGTACTGATCCCTGAACACGCCGACTTCGAACCTGGAGTTGCCGGGAGCCAGACCGAAAAGCTTGATTCTGTCCGACAGTCCCTGTTCATGAGTCAACTCATACAGTTCATTGACGCTTCGGGCTTCGCGCTGGCAGATGGGACAGTACATGCTGAAAAGCTGGACTATGGCCAGGTCCGCTTCCACGTCCTGAATCACAAAGGTATCCTGGCCCTCTATGCCCAGATATTCTTTGTGCGCTTCATCTTCCGGGGCGTTTAAAGTGTCTTCGGGAAAAAATCTTTCTTCCTCAGCCAGGACCGGACCTGATAAAATCAGGCCGAAAACCAGAAACGCGCATAAAAAATACTTTTTCATCCTGATTCCCTCCTAATAATAATATTGATTACTAATCTATAGGTATAGGAATTAAAAAGTCTACAAATATTTTTATATATTCTGCAAAATTTCAGGCAACAGGTAATCCTATGCCAAGCCACAGCCAGGTTCTGTAAAGAAAGCCATGAACGAGGCGGCTGCCTGGATCTGCTTTCCGGGATCATGGCAATGGAGTTGCTTCCATACGACCATAATGCTGCCATTTTTTACGGCGAAATCCGGTATAAGCTGGAAAAAACAGGACAAGTCATCGGCCCTTTAGACATGCTGATAGCAACCCATGCTTTGAGCAACGATATTGTCCTGGTTACCAATAATGAAAAAGAGTTCCAAAGAGTTGCTCATTTAAGAATTGAGAACTGGATCCAACAGGCCTCTCAGAACTTATAACTCGGCATACACAGATTTGACTGCAAAAAGTCCAAAAGCAATTTTAGATGTGTCTGCCAACACATCACTACTCAGATTTCATTGTTACGCTTTATCCCTTTATCTGCAAGGCGTAGACCTCCGGATGCAAACTTGCAGAGCATGCTGAAGCGGGCTGGTTTCCACCGGACTAAATGCCGGTTTCCCGCCCTCCATTCATGAAGATATTCTGCAGGCCGTGGGTATTGATATGGATGAAACAACCGCCAGAGCAACTGCACGTGATCCTTTGTTCAGGAACAAGATCCTTCAGGCCTATGAATACAAGTGTGCTGTATGCGGATTAATGTCCGCATTGTAGATTCACTGGTTGCCCTGGAAGCAGCTCATATCAAGTGGTATCAGGCAGGCGGACCGGACATGGAAAGCAACGGCATCGCCCTGTGCTCCCTGCACCACAAGCTTTTTGACAGAGGTGCCTTTACTGTCACACAGGATATGAAGCTGAAAGTATCAGAAATCGCTCACGGGACCTTCGGATTTAAAAAATGGCTGCTGGCCTTTCATGACAGGGAAATCCGGCCATCCCAAAGACAGAGTTGCTATCCCGGAACTGATTATGTGAAGTGGCATGTCAGGAAAGTTTTCAAGGGATACGCCAGGGAGCTGTAAGCCTTCTGTTGCAGAGTGCCGGACAACAAGTAATGACCTGTTGACCGTCAATTGATGTAAAGTTAGAAAAGTATGAACATGTTAAAGTTACCAGCACACTGATTCAGCAATATGGCTCCACTACAGGAAGCAGGAGGGCAGGGCCATGGATTTTGAAATTCCTCTGGACAGGATGAGCACTTTAGACAAGCTGAGAGCGCTGGAGAAAATCCGGGACGATCTGCAGCGCACTCCTGGTGAAGTTCCTTCTCCGTCCTGGCACGAAGATATCCTTCGGGAACGGGAAAAAGAATATAATGAAGGATCGTCCGGTTTCTCGGACTGGCCGGAAGCAAAAAAGAAAATCCTGGATCAATTGAAATGAAGATACGAATTTTAACAAGCATCGAATATTATTGGAGGTGTTATGTCCTCAAAAATAGCAGACATTCTTGAACTCAGCGTTGCTGAACGGATTCAAATGGTCGAAGACATATGGGACAGCATTGCTGCTGTTCCGGAAGCCGTTCCACTCAACGAAGATCAGAAGAAGGAACTGGATCGTCGACTGGAAGCGTATCACCAGAATCCTGATGCCGGGTCTCCGTGGGTTGAAGTCAGGGAACGACTTCGTACCTGGTCAGGATCATGAAGAAACCACTGATTGTCAGAGCGGAAGCCGAAGCGGATCTGGCAGAAGCATGCCAGTGGTATGATCAACAAGTCCGTGGACTGGGCGATCAGTTTCTCTTGTGTGTTGACGCTGTAATGGCGTCCATCGAAAGAAATCCCCGGCTTTATACAGTTGTTCACAAAGGTGTCATACGACGCGCCCTGACACGCCGTTTTCCCTATGGTGTGTTTTTTGTTGAAGGTGAGCAGGTCATTTCTGTCATCGCAGTGCTGCACGTGAAGCGCAGCCCGAGATTGTTGATAGACCGAGTCTGACGGCCACAGAAAAGTAGTAATATGGTGGCCAGGTTCAATCAGCCCAATATGAACAACCACTTTTACCACACCCATGCCGAAGCTCAACCCGTCAGAAAAATTGGATTTATCAAGGAAGACCAGAGTGAATACTAATCAGGCTGACGCACTGCCCGTTTTATGAATAAAATCACGGATATTTCCCCAGATTTTATCTGTCAGATAACCCGGCAAAATTGTTTAATTCCTATGTGTCGGATTATCTGAAGGAAGAAATAGCCGCAGAAGGTTTTGTAAGAAACCTGCCCGCTTTTTCAGAATTTATATCAATTGCGGCCTTGTCTGACTCAGAGCCTGTCAATTATTCCACCATTGCCAGGGAATGCGGGGTGTCCAGCCAGGCGGTAAAAGGTTACTACCAGATACTTGAAGACACTCTCCTTGGCAGATGGCTGCCGGCCTATACCAAAAAAGCAAAAAGAAGAGTAGTCCAGGCGCCGAAATTTTATCTTGTCGATGTTGGTGTGGTAAATTTTCTGGCCAGACGCGGACACCTTGAACCAGGAAGCGAGCTGTTCGGCAAGGCTTTTGAAAACTGGTGTTTTCATGAGCTTACCTCATACAATCTTTACGCGGAAAAATTCGCCGGATTAAGCTATTGGAAACTGTCAGGCGGCCGTGAGGTCGATTTTATCGTAAATGACATGCAGGCAGGATTTGAAGCCAAGGCTTCCCGGAAAATTACATCTGATCATCTAAAAGGGTTAAGGACTGCAAGGTCTGATTATCCCCTGAAAAGGGCGGTGGTTATCTGTCTGGAGCAAAAACCCCGGAAAACTGAAGATAATATTGAAATAATTCCGGCAGATCTTTTTTGCAGGATGCTCTGGGCGGGAGAATTTTTCTGAGTAGGGATATTCATGTCAAGGCCACTTGTACGGGTTATTTCAACAAGCTATCCAAGCCGCACAGAAGAAGCAGGCTGCGTGGAGATCACTCCAAACATAACGGCGGAGCTTAATAACAGGGGAGAGCTCATCGGCATCGAGATTCTGGAAGCAAGCACCTTCATCAGAGACTCTGTTCTAGAATCTGTTCAGGCAAGGGTTCTTGACCTTGCAAAAGCAAAAACGGCCTGAATCCGGGGCATGCAGTCCCCTGCACTGATTTTCAGCCTGTCCTCGCCAAAAAGTGCGGGCAGCGTCAGCACAATGTTTTTTGTCACCTGAAAAGCTCATAAGAAGCCTGTCATATAGCCATTTCGAACTGCTTATGGGGCTTGATGATGATCTCAAGCGAGCTTTTTATGAAGTTGAATGTTTCCGGGGAAACTGGTCAGTACGGGAGCTCAGGAGGCAGATAGGCAGCCTGTACTTTGAGCGCTCAGGACTGTCTGAAAACAAGGAAAAACTGGCCGAACTTGCTCAATCCGGGACTGAGCAGACCGAACCAGAGCTTGCTGTTCGCGACCCTACATATTTGAGTTTCTGGGAATCAAGCCCAGGGAAGTCATGGGTGAATCCGAACTCGAAGACGCGCTGCTGGACAAATTGCAGGACTTTTTGATGGAGCTGGGTCATGGCTTTTGCTTTGAAGCCCGGCAAAAACGTGTACTCATCGTCGATACCCACTGCTTCATAGACCTGGTCTTTTTCACCGCATTCTCAAATGCCACATTCTTGTGGAATTGAAGGTTGATGCCTTTAATCACGAAAATCTGGGCCAGCTTAATACCTATGTCAGCTGGTACAAAAAGAACATGATGTCTGAGGGCGACAATCCGCCAGTCGGCATTTTACTCTGCACCCAAAAGGATCATACCCTGGTAGAATACGCCCTGGCAGGCATGGACAATCATCTTTTTGTATCCAGGTATCAGCTCGAATTGCCCAGGAAGGGTGCGAATTACTCCTGATCTTGCTCGATAAGAATGTAGTGATCACATGTTAGAACAGGTATATCGTTTTCATCAAGGATTGTGTTTGTAATCGCTGAAAGATATTCCGAATTTTCGTCATGGATTAAAACTGGCTGTTGAAGCTGTTGGCCATCAAGGGTTTCAATGAATTTAAGCAAATCTTCGTAATTTATAAACATAATCGCCTTCCTTGAAAATCAGTGTTTTATTGACAGTGGTTGATTCTTGTCTTCCCATCTCTTTCAACAATATAAAAGAATCATTTCTCGAAATTAATCAAATTTATGATCTGCTATGCAGACTCAAAAAAAAATTTTTGCAAAAATGCTATATTACTATACACAAAGTATATTTTATTGACAATTAAAAATAAAATATGAGCATTAAAAAATTCTGAAATACTAGTATCCATCTCCATAAAATGAATATATTATAATGGAATAGAAATATATCTTGGAAATAAGAAAATAACAGATTCTATTATTATCAAAATGAAATTAAGTGAATTTGCTGGCAAGTATAATTTTAATCCATGATTCCAAAAAATATGCGCGTTTAAATAAAATCCATAATTTTTTAATAAGATGTTTTATGCAACCGTCAAACTTGTCTTTCAGAACTATTCGTAAATGATAGGTGCCGGGGGGCGAGATCCTTTTTCATTACTGCGACTCGCAGTAATGAAAAAATGCCTACTCTCTTCTCCAAAGCTTAGCGTCTCAAGCTCGCCCGGTTAAATGACCTTTGGTCTACAGCGAAGCCATATAATACCAGGTTTCTTGTAAAGTGAAATTTTATGAGATATAATTAGTTGTATGATCAGCTTGTTTCATAAGGGAGGCTAGAAGTGCAGAAAAGACCATACTTTATCAGAGCGGAATGGGACAATGAAGCTCAGGTATCTGGTACAGTCCGATAACTGCCATCACATATCCCAATGGCCCATGGAGGCTGAAACAATATTATTAAAGGAGAAAGTTAATGGACTGGCGTGAAAGAATCATCATCGATCCGGAAGTCCTGGCTGGCAAGCCGATTATAAAAGGAGCAGCAGGTGCGGATACTGGCCAAAGAGAACATTCCGGCTTCAATATTTAATCGATAAAATCATAAGACAACAGAATCTAAAGAGAAGATGTCGTCAGCTTTCGCTATGCCTTGCGTGGTAGAAGAGCCAGGATAAAATCAGAGAAATATCCGATAGTTCACATTCAACACTTCAGCCAAGCGCCTGGCCCGTTCTTTTCCTATTTCCATCTTACCATTCTCCATCTGGGAGATATGCCCCTGGGGAATTCCAGTCAGTCTGGAAAGCTCAGTCTGTGTAAACCCTTCCTTATTCCGCGCTCCACGCAAGGCCACGCTATAATCGGGCTCACTCTCAAGCTCAGGGAAAAGCTCACGCCAGGGGATAGAGTCGCTCGAGTCTACATAGCCATGCTTCTTAATT
>SLDX01000007.1 GCA_007125075.1 Desulfonatronospira sp. | reverse complement strand
TAATAAGTTCATCCCAACTGTGTTGTTTTTCCATTGTAGATTCTCCTTATCTCGTTGGATCCAGATAATTTAGTAACCGGATGTTATTGTGAAATTTACCTGCATTTCGCGTCAAGCGCAAACTGTCAACTTAAGACAAAGAAGTACATGGTCGGGCTTTCCCAGAGCCAGGGTTTCATCGCGGCATTGCCTACTTTGGGTAATCCGTCCATTTTTTTTCCCACTTCGGCATGGCTTAATTTGGGTAGATTTTTCAACCTTGGAAATCTTCTTTATTCAACCCTGATTGCCTTAAGATTGATGCAAATGTTCCTTTTGGAATTTCCTTTTTCGGATCAGGAACAATAACAATTCGACCGTTTTTCTTGAACTTTTTATGGCTTCCCTTCTGCGAAACGAGAATAAATCCGTGTTGTTTCAGGACACGAATAATTTCTTGGGAGGAAAGCATCTCAGGCATTTATCTCGTCCTCACCAATGAGTGTTTCTCCGATCACCTGATACTGGACGTTGTCATCTTCGTTTTCAAAATATAACGAAACCGCTTCCTTCAAGGATGAAATTGCCTCGTCGATGGTCTCGCCAAAGCTGGAGACATCAACATTGAGGCACTGAGAAACATAATAGTTTCCCTCTTTGTACACCACATATTTAATATTTTTCATATTGCAGTCTCCTTTAAGGTTTGAGCTTAAAAGCTTTCTAACCATGCCGTCAGGATACAAAGGTTTCCTGCCGGATCAGGGCAAGAGAGGCTAGCCGCAGGTCTTCAAGCTCCTCCTGCATGGCCTGAAATACGCTTCCATGGACAAAAGCACAGCTTTGGGAGCGTTGTTTTTCAGGACTATCATATTTTCCATCTCACCCCTGTCAAATGCGTCCAGGGTTGCGGATGTTTTCTTGGACAGATTGGTGGCAGAGATGTATTCATTTTGCCTCATAATTATATCCTCTTTTATAGGACAATAATTCTAATAATAATCCTGTTTCAGACAATCGTCATTTTATATTAAAGGCGGTTGGTCACAAGATCATTTTCAGTCTGTTCATCAAGTTCAATCCCAGCGATTTACCATCACCAATGGTATAACCGGTGTCGACAACGCCTTCCCTGTTCTTTTCATTTATTAAGCACTTATGTATGACAGCATTATTTCGGCGGGAAGAGAGCTGATGAAACGACGATCATTCGAAATGAAAAAGTCAACCTGGGCATACAGACCTGAGGCGATAATCAACGCATCCAGGTGTCTCAGGGTTTGCCAGTTGACCCGCTCGTCCCGCCCCACCATATCCAGCACCTCAGCCGTTGTTTGCTGACAATGGATGTTTGGAAAATTCATTAGATAATTTTTCACGGTCATGGCAACATCTGATTTACCAGCTCTCAAAGGACCGGACATGACTTCAGCCACGGTCAGAATGGATATTACAGCGCTGGCAGAGCCCTGTTCAATCATGGAAAACAGCTCCAGAGAAAGATCGTGATACGGTGCTGTTTCTTCAGTCAGGTATATTATGATGTTGCTGTCAATGAGCACCTTTTTGCCCTGAACAGATTTCTTCAATGCTTCAGCGTCAATCATCAGCCCTGTCCCTGCGTGAGTTGTCAATAAATTCGTCCACCTTCTCAGGCGTATCCCCGATTGTCTTCTGAGTTATTCCAGATAGCTTTTGGGTAAAGGACGGCACAGCCTCAAGAGTGAGCTGGTTGTTTTTCCTGTGAATTAACATCCTGCTTCCAGGCTTTATGTTCAATTCCCTGCGGATATGCGCGGGAAGAACAATGTATCCCCTTTTGGACACTGTGACGGTTTCAGTTGACATGCTGCAAACCTCCTTTCATGCAGATAACATTAAAATATGCAGCATTAATTAGCATGTCAACATTATGCTTTTTCTTGTGTGATTTCTGCCTGTATCGGCGAGATGCTTTTTATCAGTTAAATCAGTGAGATCTGGCGGATAGAAATCTTTTCTGCCTTTTGGAAGGTATATATGTAACTTTTGGTCCAGTTAATGGGATTTGACCCAAACTGTTTCTATAACGGTTAAGTCTTTATTTGTCCCTGGAAACGAAAAATCTCAAGATATAATCAGTGAAATCGACCAGATCATCAAGATGGTTCTCAATAACCTGGATCATCAGCTGTACATCCAGCTCCTGGTATTCATGGACCAGTATGTTTCTGAAACCGATCATCCTGCACAGCCTGTCGGCAAGATCCACCGGAATAATCCCTTTTGCCGCCAGCAGCCGGAAACTGTCCCTGCTTTCCTTGGGCAGACCAAGTTTTTGAACCTTGATCAGGTAATTGGCAAGGTCAATTGACTGTTCACAGGCTCGCTGCATATTGATGGCTATGGCGTCCTGCCTTAGAAAATCCCGCTCAAACCGGAGTTCTGAAGGCATATTGTAGTATCTGCGAATTTGTCCTACGCAGCGCTCGATACTTTCCTTTTTGTTCAATACGATGTCATTCATGCCCTGAGCACCCTGCTGCTTTTGATAATCTCATCCACGATACCCGCTCTTTCCCGGCTTAGCTTCTGATAGGCGGAATAAACCAGCATCTCGAATTCTTCTGCAGCGTATTCATCCGGACAATAAATTCTTTTTCCGTTTGTAATCACTTCCTTCTGCAGGACGGTATTGACCTTGCGCAGATTGATCAAATCCGCATTTTTGTTCAAAACCTTTTCCAGCTCGCAGCGGACATCAAAAAAATACGCAGGTTCGATCAGCCCTGATTGATCAGGAGACAAAAGAACAGCTATATCCACATCGCTTCCGGGATGCTCATCATGGGCCGCAATGCTTCCGAACAGGTAAACAGCCTGCAGTCCGGAAAAATGTTTTTTCAGGACACTGATTATTTTCTGCTTGTTTCTCATATACTATACCATTGTGGTACTATAAAACTGTAAAAGATGCGCAAGTTACCTGCTGTCCAACAGCCGCTCTCGCTTTTCCTTATAGCTCTGAGGAATAAAATTATCTTTTGTGACAACGTACAGATCAATATCGCTGTCCTGTCCTGGCCGTCCATGAGTATAACTGCCAAAAAGCACAATCTGCTCAGGATCAATACACCGGAGCCTTTCTAAAACCTCTTGTTTTAACCCTTCAATATCGTACATGCGTACTACCTCCCGCTCGTCCCGCCCCACCATATCCAGCACACCAGCCGTTGTTTGCTGACAATGGATGTTTGGAAAATTCATTAGATAATTTTTCACGATCATGGCAACATCTGATTTACCGGCTCTCAAAGGACCAGACATGACTTCAGCCACGGTCAGAATGGATATTACAGCGCTGGCAGAGCCCTGTTCAATCATAAAAAACAGTTCCAGAGACAGATCGTGATACAGTGCTGTTTCTTCAGTCAGGTATATTATGATGTTGCTGTCAAAGAGCACCTTTTTGTATGCTCTTTCTTCTGCTATTTTCTGCCTGTATCGTCGGGAAATTTTTTTATCAGCTATATAATTGCATCAATCAGCGTCCATCCGCGAGATCAGCGGCTAAATACGCCTTGTGTATTAACGCAAGACAAAATACAAAGTTTTTAACGCCAATCTAAGCTGATCAGGGGGTATTTATTCAGTATTGATTTCTATGCCAGAGGTTCTGATCTCGTTTACCAATGGATTGTCAAGGTTGAAATCTTCAGGCCTGAACGGACTTGGCTCAATGCGATCATCCAGCTTTAAGGCCAATTTCATTAACGCGATCCGTTCTACAAAAAGGTCATGAGAAAAATCAGGACTTATAATCGCTATATCTATATCACTCCATTTACCGGCAGTGCCTTTAGCGTAAGAACCAAAAATAAAAGCCCTTGAAACCTGCTTCAACTGCTTGACTTGAGCAATATATTTTCGAATGATTTTTTCTATTTCAATTGGGACTTCAGCCATTTGAAATACCTCTTTATTATCTCCATCTGTGCTGTTGTGAACTCCTGAGTACATTTTTTGCGAAAAGAGCTTTTAAAATCAGGATATCTGGATTCTATATTAAAGGCGGTTATGGTCACAAGATCACTTTCAGCCTGTTCATCGAGTTCAATCCCAGCAATTTTAGCCAGCCTGACAAGATTGTGAATCGGAGGAGCATGGTCACGGAGTTCTCTAACGCACAGTGCTTTCAACATCTTTTCCAAGGCCAGGTGGCCAAAAAACAAGGCATGGGAAAAATCCTCTTTTTCAACGAGATGACCAGCAACCTTCAAGGCTTCGCCTGCCTCAGATTCCCAGAAATTTATCAGCTTATTTATGTCAGGCTTCATATCAATCATAGGATGTTTATGTGTATCCTGAAGGTTTGTCCAGGCGATGTGTCAAATTTATACCGCCCCAGTTAATTAATCTTTCATAATGAAGTTCAGGCAGCATGCTCTGCGGTCAGGCGGTGAGTAATTTGTAACTTTTATGCCCGATAAACCTTGCCAGGTACATCCGGAAAAATACCCCGGGCATCCAGAATCGGGCCGTTCAGTGCAGCCGGATCAACTGCTTTATATTCATTATGCGCGGTACACAGGATGTACAGGTCGTATCCGTCATTCTGCAGAGGACTGGATTTTCTCCCGGCGAAGAAAGAATACTTCCTGGAAGGTCTGATCTCCGGAATAAAGGGGTCGTGGTAATGGGTCAGAGCGCCCTTTTTCTCCAGGAGCTCCATTATCCTGTAGCTCGGTGACTCCCGGTCATCGTCCACTTCAGGCTTGTAGCTGAGTCCCAGCAACAGTACGCGCGAATCTTTCAACGGCTTGCCCTGTTCATTGAGCACTTCTGCGGCCCGCTGGACCACGAAATAAGGCATGGAAGTGTTGATTTCCCCGGCCAGTTCGATAAAGCGCGTAGCCACATCGTATTCGCGCGCCTTCCAGGTGAGGTAGAAGGGATCAATGGGAATGCAGTGTCCGCCAAGGCCCGGGCCGGGATAAAAGGGCATGTAACCGAAAGGCTTGGTCGAAGCGGCCCGGATTACTTCAAATATATCGATGTCCATAGGCATGAACGCTGTCTTCATCTCGTTGACCAGGGCTATGTTCACGCTGCGGAATATGTTTTCCATAAGCTTGACCGCTTCCGCGGTCCTGGTGGATGATACCGGAATCACCTGGTCTATGACCTGGCCGTACAGGGCAATACCAGCTTCCAGACACTCCCTGGTTGTACCGCCGCAGACTCTGGGGATGTTCCTGGTATTGAAGTTCCGGTTTCCGGGGTCTTCACGCTCCGGGGAATAGACCAGGAAGATATCCCTGCCCACTTTAAGTCCGATATTTTCTATCCTGGGCATGAGCTCTTCATCAGTCGTGCCCGGATAGGTGGTCGATTCAAGAGAGACTATCTGACCCGGCCGAAGAAAGGGAAGGGCTTCTTCAATGCTGGCAATGACATAGGAAAGATCCGGCTCGCGGTGATCGTCAAGGGGAGTGGGTACGCAAAGGATCAACGCGTCCGCCTCTTTGACCGCGGAAAAATCCGTCTCGGCCCTGAACCGCCCTTTTTGGACATGTTCGCTGACAGGTTCGGAGGGGATGTGCTTGATATAGCTTTGACCGGCCATGATCTTGTCCACCTTGGCCTGGTCCGAATCAAGACCAAGCACCTTGTAGCCTGCTTCCAGGTAGCGAAGAGCCAGGGGCAGGCCTACATAGCCGAGGCCGATAATTCCTATGAGTGCCTGGTGTGTGTTGAGTTTATCAATTAATGTGTTTTTCATACCTTATAAATAGTGGTTAGCCTCTTAAAAAAAAGAGTTTTGTGAGCCGAATTTACAGAATTACCGGATTCATTTTGTCCTGCCCGGATTGCAGAACAAACAACCATCTGCAATAACCTGTCACCATCAGAGCATGCTCGCTGATTAGGGCAGTCTTGAGTCAGAGTCAATGCCAACTTGCGTTTAACTATACATTTAGCACGGACGTGTTTCGTAGATCTTAATGAATTGTTTTTTTCCGATTATTGATTTAATTCTGGATCCAACAGCGCTTTTCGGCAAGAAAAAATGGGCAGGTATTTCGCCTGACCCCTTGAAATTATATTTTGCATCACAGTTTGTATCATGGCGAATTTTTACAAAAAGAAAGGGGCTCAGATTTCCTTCTAAGCCCCTGAAATTTATGGTCGGGAAGACTGGATTTGAACCAGCGGCCCCCTGCTCCCAAGGCAGGTGCGCTACCAGGCTGCGCCACTTCCCGACATGCTGTTTATCATTTTCCTC
>SLDX01000077.1 GCA_007125075.1 Desulfonatronospira sp. | reverse complement strand
CATAGGTACGGGAGCGGGGATTAACCAGACGCTCACAGAACTTGACCGTGCCGTCATAAACAAGCTCAGCCATCTGAAAAGATTTCAGCTCCCTGTATCCGCCGTGAGGGGGAATAAGGCCCGGTGGTTGCTTCTTTTGTGGCATGAGTACACCTCCAGAAGCCTAAAGCCTGACCTGCAGATTAACTCCCTGTGGCACACCGGCTTGATCCACTTTGACATCATAATCGGAAAACTTTCTGGCAGGTCCTTCAGAATTGTTTCTGCGATCGACCTTGACCAGCTCCAGAAGTTTGTGTGCCGGTGCATTGCCAAGAGCATTGTCATGCTTAAAAATAACCAATTTTCTGGAATTCATCTTACCTCTGGCTGCTGAATGGTCATGGTCAAACATGTTTTCCAGGGCCTGCCACAGAAGATCAAGGTCGTCGTCTGAAAAGCCTGTACCTTTATCACCCCCTGCCAGATGGGCTGATATATACCCTTCAGCTCTGTACAGAGCGTAGGGAACGATGTGTTTCCGGCCCATAGTTCTTTCCTTTTCCAGGTCTTTCTCATTGGTAACAGCCATACGGGTAATACTGACCTCAGCTGGAACTATGGGCTCAATGCTTTTGGCAAAAGTAAACTGTACAGGCCCCCGAACCTGACCACAATTCACTTCAGTGGTCATGACCGCTCCAAAAGTCCTCACGTCAAAAAAATTATCACACATCCAGCGAGTTAGTTCACGGGCTTTTTGCTGGTCCTTGGGAAGCTTTTTCTTTTCAGATTTTAGCTCAAGAGCCTTGTATGCCTGTTCATTGTTGCGATTTAATACTGCCTTTTCTGCAACATAGATATTGTAGCCTTTCCCTCCGTTTTTTGCGATCTCCACAAAATTACGGACTTTTCTTTTTAGACAGACATCAGTTACCAGGCCGTGGCCGGTTTCCGGATCAATCCTGGGCATGTTTCCTGCGTCAGGATCTCCGTTGGGGTTTCCATTTTCCACGTCAAACAGGAATACAAACTCGTAACGATTGGCAATGGCGGTCATGATCTATTCCTCCTTTTTTTCTTCTTTTTTTGTAAACAAATCCTGACGTTGATGGTAATATCCAAGTACAAACATCCCCTGCTTTTCCAGGGACAAGGTCAAAGGGAAGCCCACTCCTGGGTCCATGTCAATCAGAATTTCCTGTAATGATTTATCCAGATTGACTGCCCAACCGGGTTTATCCTTTCTTATCTTGGCAAGGCCATGCTGGGCATTCTTCAGTATCACCGGGAAAACCCGTCCTGGCGTGGCTGCAGCAGCTCCAAAGAAACGATCACGAACCGTGGCATTGGCTCCAGGCACAGCTTCTGTCTGGATTCTTTCCACTATGGCGAAAAGCCTTCCAAGACGATAGCCGACATCAGTATTTTTCCTGTCCAGACTCATAGATATCTCCTTTTGTGCGTTGCGGATAAGGTATGCCTTTATTACGCACGCCCTCAGGTAGTTGACCTGTTTGTCTGCCCTGATCCTGGCTATTGCAGTAACAAGAAGCGTGCGGGGATATTGTTGATTCTTGATAATTGACTGAACAAACTGTCCACCTAAAAGCGGTGACATATTACGGGAATCCCGCTGCGGGGCCAGCTCTTTTAACAGCCACCACGGCTTGGGATGCTTGGGGTCGTTTTCAAAGCTTCGTTCAAGGGCCAGTGTCTTATAATGTTCACCAATATTTTCAGCTATATTTCCGACTGTTCCCACGTACCAGAAACGCACAGAAAGTCTTGCAGCATTGGGTGACAACCCCAGTACGTAAAACGGAGTATCCTGATCACCAATTTCATCAGGATAGCTCCCTTGGGTTACAGCATCCAGGTATTGCTCCAGCTCTTTGACCATCCCCTTGTCTTCGGCCTCCTTTCCTCCAAGAGCCAGACCGAAGAAATCTTCGGCCTTTGTCGGAGCATCAGTCCAAAAGACAATGGTGGTGTCGCCCACCTGGAGCTTTCTCCTGCTTCCTGAAGCCAGTAAGTGATTCAATGCCGTTGTGTATGCAAATGCAGCCTGCTCACACACCGGAGCGTTGAGATTAGAGATACCTTTTCCATATGAACCAAATGCAGAGGCATTAAAAGAAACTAACGCAGCCCCAGAAGACTGTGCACCTGATACATTTTTCATTTGTGGGTGGGAACGTGATATAGAAATGTCCCTTTGGCCGGTAATTAGACATTGTCCTTTTATTTCAGATTGATAGTATTTCAGATATTGTTGCCATGAATATTTTATTTCCTTTTTTTCATGAAGAAAGCCCATTACTCCATCAAGCTCAAAGGCTATGAATCCTGTACTTAACAATTCTTTCATAACCAATTCTGAGACTTGGCCAAAGATACGTTGGTCAATAAAATTAAGTAGAGCTCGTGCACCAGGATCCTTACTATCATTAAGTATTTCATGGTGTACTTCAGCAAAGTTATCAAATTGATATTTATAAAAATTTTCTTTTCCCTCATTGTCTATTTCACATCCAAATACATACTTTGACTTATCCCACATAAAGTAAGACGGAGCATTTTTACCTGAACGTTCTTTTGGGAGCTTAGGCACTATGGCTGATTTTGGAAAAAATCTTTTTCCTTCAAATTGTCTCAAGTCCCTTACCTGGACAATAGCACCCTGCTTAGACAAAATTAATGAAAAAGATAACTTTTCATGACTAAACCCAAATCCAGCAACCTCTATTTCTGGATCAGCCCTTAGCCGTTCATAATAATTATTGAGCGCCTGAAGTATCATAAAACCACCACCTTTTGCCTGCGGCAGTCAATGACTCCGTCCCTCATGACGGGACGAAAGAAGTACGGAGTCATGTCCTCCAGATAATTAATGTCATACAACATCCAGCCCAGGTCTTTTTCCCCCTTCAAAGGCGAAGACGGGATTTCACCTGTTACAGGTTCAAAAAATGCTGCAAACTCCCGGCATCCAAGATATGGACGATGAAAACACTGGCCTTTGGCGGCCCTGCGGTTGAAGATATCCAGGTGCTTGCCGTTATTGCAGTCTTCCTGTGAGGTATACTTAAAGTGAGCTTCAATAATATACTCCACTTCTCTGAGCACCATGGCCGCACGCTGTTGCCTGTTATCCTCAATAAAAAGTCGAAGATGGGACTTGCCATCCTTCATAGCTGTATTAACCCCTGCTGGTCCTTTGACGGGAACTTTTGATTCCACTTCATTGCGCCTGACATTGTCAAAGCGCACTGGTTGCAAGACATGGATTCTGTCAATTTCCCAGTTAATTGACGGCTTCCAGTATACAGCCTCCAAAATACCCCTGGCCGCGGATGGAGTCATGACATCATAACTGACCCGCTCAACCTTCATTTCAGGCCTTGTAAAGCAGGCATAATCTCCCCAGACTCTGAGCTTTATTCCAAGAGACATAACATCACCTCCCTTTAGTTGGCTAATTTTCAAGCAATGCAGGCTCCATATTCATTAACCGGATCAGGAATAACCAGCCCTTTTTCAGGATTGTAGATTTCTTTTGCAATCAAAACAGCATACGCACCATCAATGAATTCAAGCTGTCCGGCACTGTCAAGCCTGTCCATCTGGTGACTGTAGACCTGGACGGTATACTGCTGGAGAGAACGTAAAATCCCGCCTTTAGTCGCGGCAAAGCGCAGAGCTTGAATCAGCTCTTCAGCCTGTTCATCAAAGGGGATAATTATTGGGATCATCTTTTGGTCAATAATCTTAAAACGGTCGGCCACATTCCGAAACGCCCAGTTCGGTCTTGGTACATCAAACTCTTCAAGAATATTCTTTTTATCCAGATGCTCTTGTTGCAGCCAGTAAGTTTCGGAAAAATAGTATTCGATAGCTTCCGGGGAAAAGGGGTCGTCTCCATGATGACGAAGAGTATTGCTCGCATTACCGGCCTGCTGTTTAAATGCCGGTGCAAGGCCCTCGTCAGGCATGAAAACTGAGACCTTTCCCAGACCAGCATTCTCTCCTTCACGATTACAGCGCCCTGCTGCCTGCACTATGGAATCAAGACCCGAATATTCCCTGATCACTTCTGGGAAACTTATATCCACCCCAGCTTCAATCAATTGCGTACTAATCAGCCGGCAAGGCCCACCCTGTTGCAGATTTTTCTTGATTTCTCTGAGCACCTGAGTCCGGTGAGCTGGGCACATGAGCGCGCTCAAGTGCCTTGCTCCTGGCTTACCCCTGATCATCTCATAAAGATTTCCAGCCCTGTCTCGGGTGTTGACAATGCACAGAACCTTTTCTCTATCTCGAATATAATCTGCAACCTGTTCCAGGGAGAGAACTCCAACATCTATCAGGCTCGTTCTTTGGAATTCCTTATGCATCCTCTTGGTGTCAGGGGCGATTTCTCTTACTCCTTTCAACCCATACTTGAAATCATCACGCCTTTTCAAAGCAGGCTGAGTAGCAGTACAAAGAACTATACTGGCTTTGTAATTCCTGGCCAGCTCATCAAGTACCTTCAAACATGGCTTAAGATACTCCACAGGCAGCATCTGGGCTTCATCCAAAATTATTACTGAGCCAGCCAGATTGTGGAGTTTGCGGCATCGTGATGGCTTGGCAGCGTAAAGAGATTCGAAAAACTGTACATTTGTCGTCACCACTACTGGAGAATCCCAGTTTTCACAGGCCAGCCGATGACGAAGACCTGCGCCGAACTGATCCTCCCCCTCTTCAAGGACTTCATGGTCAAGATTGTTATGGTGTTCAATCACCGTGTCTGACGGAAAAATTTCCCGAAATACTCCGGCATTCTGCTCAATAATCGATGTGTAGGGAATGACATAGACAATCCTCCGCAGTCCGTGCCTGACCGCATGTCTCAAAGCAAAGGCCATTGAGGTAAGGGTCTTGCCTCCACCGGTTGGAACAGTCAGGGTGAACAGTCCCGGTTTCAGGTCTGCCTGCCTGGATGAATGATCTAGAATTTCTCTTCTCAACTGATTAATTCGGCTCTCAGCGGTAAAAGCTGCCAGCTTTGCGTCCAGCTTTTTCTGAAGCACTTTCAGAGAAGGGCCTGGACGACGAAACTTTGATTTTTTCGGATCAAGAAAGGCTTCAGTGTCCAGGAAGTCAGCATCTACAAGGGCCGAAAAAAGCATTCGCACAAAAAAAGTCAGCTGAAAAGCGTCTTGAGCTTGAAAAGGCAGCTCCGGGATGTCCAATTCCTTCAAAACATGATGGGGGTTAGCAGAAAGGTCGGCTGCCTGCTGGATCAGATCTTTGAGTGTGGTCCCTCCAGAAAAACTTGAATATCCGCCATTGGGCAATCCTCCATGATGTCCGGCAATACAGTAACTCATAAGCTTTCCAGGATTATCCAGCCGTTCGTGAGCATACTTGGCACCGACTCCTTTGTGGTCAACGCGCCTAGCAGACTGCTTGATCAACTTATCCTGAAACTCCGGACGGTATTTACCGATATCGTGAAGCAGCCCAATTGTTCGACCCCACTTCGAAGCGTTAAATATTCCGGCATACTTTGCAGCCAGCTCACCTACATTATGCAGGTGATCCTCCAGGATTTGCCATTCTTCGGGTGATTTATCCTGAACTGTGTGAGCATAATATCTCATATCATCACCATTGTTTGATATTGAACCATCAAGTCTGACCAGCATTACTGAATAACAGCTCCCAATTAAAATACTGAATCTTGACATCCCTTGTCTGGAGACTAATGGTTCCAATATCAATATGTACCTGCATAATTATACTCAGCCTTGTCGGAAAAAATCTCCGCCCTGTACACCCTGGATTATCTGAAAGAACGTGCTGCCAGGGGTGATCGCAGGCAGTTCGAGGCCATTCTGGCCAGAGTGCCGGATGTGGAACCTGATCAAAAGGACAGGTTGTAAGCCTTCATCGCCTGCTTTATAGCCTTGGACCGGACCGGAAGACCCTCAATACGAGTAAACGCTGTCCTGAAGATCCTCTTTAATCGTTTTTCGTGAACCTTTTTCAAAAGCACCCTACCACACCCGCAACGTCATCTCGTGTCGCTGTAAAAAATAAAATTTTCATTCCCGGTAAATTTTTTTCATTTTCTCGATTTCTCCGGACACTTCCCGGCGCAGCTCCTCCGGGCTTACGACCTCCACGTCCGCTCCGAAGGAAAGGATCTTCAGCTTGATCTCGCGAAAGTCGGCCACAGGCACTTCCAGCTCCAGGGAGCCGTCCGGAAGATCGCGCATCTTCT
>SLDX01000030.1 GCA_007125075.1 Desulfonatronospira sp. | reverse complement strand
GACCATTTTAATTTGCCTCTGTACTCCTTGATCTCCTTGAGACCTTTGACCTGTATCAAAAGTTTCAGCCCTTCTTCTATTGCGTGTTTTTTTGTTTTCAGACCGGAAGCCTTCAGAGCTGATGCCATCAGCTCATCATTTATTACGACATTGGTTCTCATAGCCATATCCTCCTGATGTGTGTATATTATATATAATTATACACCATTAATGCTGAAATTACAATTAATCTTTTTGATTTCTTCGGGCTGAGATTGTTCTAATTCCGATAATGCCTGTATGACCTTTTTGAGCACATCGTCATGCACGGATATCTTGATATCCAGTTCCTTGAATTTTTCCACAATCTGGCCATAGGTAAGAGCTAATCTGCGCATGGATACAAATGCTAGCATTGTGGCTTTAAATCATCTTCAAATCTCAACTCAACGTTTTTTGTTTTAAAGGCCTCATAAAGCCGTATGAATTCTGATAATTGGACGAAGTATTCCCAATTTGGCCACGCCTTTTTTCTTTGATTGTCACGAGAGAACCAACTGTAAGGTCCTTTCTTGTCCGAAACACCTATGGGTCTGAAAGCAGCACTTCTCGTTTTTGACAAACCAATATCATTTATTAATCCTGAAGAAAGACCCAATTCTACTATTTCCCTCAATCCCAATGGAAGACGTTTCCATACATGAGCAAAATATTCTGCTTGTGGTATTTCATAGCCCCATTCCATACAAGTACGCTGGACTATCGTTTTGAAAAATTTATCAAACTCTTTTGTTGAAATGTCTGCGCACATTTACCCTCCAAGATTGATAAACAACTCGGCCTTGTGGTTGTCGAACCTAACCTCATACTCAAATATCAGGATAAACCCAGTGAAATCCCCATGCACCTAATCTTATGGAAATACGGTGGGTTAATCAGAGTTATAACCAAAACCCTTAGTGCTTTTTTGTGTGCTCTCTGCCTCTGTGGTATAAATATCCTGTTTTTCCGACAGAACTTCAACAATGAGTCTTAATTCTCCGTCTTCTCTGCCAATGACAATGGACATGGCCTGAGCCTGATCTTCATGTTCATGTGTTGAACAATGCTCAACAGTGTACCTCGCAGGACGCTTGGTTTTCCAGCCTTCCTTCTCTCCCTCATGTGAGACATTTGTCACTTTGTCACCTCCTGCAACTGCTCATCAATAAACCGCTGCATCTCTTCCTTCTTCGGCAGCTCCAGCAGGTACTTTGACACGAACAACTGATTGTCCATGCCGGCCAGGGCGTATTCGGCCAGGACACGGTTTTTGTCGGTGCAGAGAAGAATACCGACTGGCTGGTTATCGCCCTTGGCCATCATGTTTTGGTGGTACCAGCTTACATAGGTATTGAGCTGACCGAGATTTTCGTGGCTGAATTTTTCCAGCTTCAGTTCCACCAGCACATGGCATTTCAAAATCCGATGATAAAAGACCAGATCTACAAAGAAATGCTCATCGCCGATGAGGATACGTTTTTGCCGCGCCTCAAAACAGAAGCCATGGCCGAGTTCGAGCAGAAAAGCCTGCAACTTGTCGATGAGTTGGGCTTCCAGGTGTGATTTGCTCATCACCTCGGCCGGCTTGAGGCCGAGGAAATCAAATATGTAGGGGTCACGGATGTCAAAGGTAGTTTGGGTTTCAGCGTTTTTTTGCGCCAGATCGGCCAGTTTCTTTTTGTCCAGTGACAGTCCGGAGCGTTCATAGTAGAGGCTGCCGATCTGGCGCTTCAGCTCCCGTACAGACCAGTTGCCCCGGATGCACTCCACCTCGTAGAAGGTACGTTTGGTGGAGTCATCAATGGAGATGAGTTCGTTGATATGGGTAAATGAGAGCTTGGAGATCAAGGTGTTTCCAATCGATTTTGAATTGTGGAGTCACTGGCTTTTGGATTGTGGAGTCGCCGACTCCACGATCCGTAGTCTCTTTGCTTTCAAGCTGTTGAGATTGTGGAGGCAGTGACCGGACAATCTGTGGATAGGTCTTCAAATTCCGGTCAAGTAACCATTTTTTTAAGTGGATTACAAGGAAAAAAGCTATGGTTTTGGGTTCGGGTCAAGGTCGTTTTGTCGCCAAAGGAGGTTTGACGCCACTCTGTTTCTGATTTTGGAACTCAGATTAAAAATACCATCTCTCAGGATCTGAAGATAGTCATCTATCCCGGCGAAGATGTGCTGCACGGCGCTCTTCGTTTGTGCGATTTATTCTGCGGCGTTTCCATGGGATCTAACGGTCAGCATAACCGGTCGGGAAACAGTTACAAAGCGAAGCAAAGCGGCTGTTTCCCGGTCCGTTTTGATGCTGTGGTTATGGATTCGCAGTTATTGATGGGCAGTATATTCATCCAGAAGCCTGCGAATCATCTTTTGATATTGCGTATTATATTTTTTTGCTTCTTTCTTAAAAAAATCAACACTCGTTTTGCTTAGAGTAATCGTAACTTTGACGGTTTCATCCTTTAAAGCAAGTTCTTCCGGCGATGGAAGAAAGTCAGAGATGACCTTAACCTTCCCCATTGGTTCGTCCGTGTATTTTATTTTCTCTTTCATAGATTTTCTTTCCTTTCCGCCAATATCCGGCGCCGATTATTCTGATTTTGTTCTTTCTGTATGTAAACCGAACCGTTATTATTTCGTCGGAGACCCTTCCAAGACAGTAAAACCGCTTTTCATTTTCACTATGTTCAAGGTCTTCAAGGATAACACGGTCAGTGTCCAGGAAAGCAAGCTGTGCCAGTGCAAAGGAGACTCCATGTTTTTCCTGGTTCTGCTTGTCTTTTTTGGAATCCCACTCGAAATCAGATCGATTGCTCATAAAACAAAATAGATTGGGAAAGAAAATCTGTCAATATAAAAATATGGCTTTTTATATGGGCTTTTGAATCCATAACGTATTTCTCACTTGCAGGTATGGAGCGAGAGCGTAATACCTGTCAAGAGCAGAAAATGGTTATGCTTTATGGTCGTGCTTTATGGGGTCGGACCACAACAACATCCGCTTGTCCCCGCTTTATTCCTTTATGGGGTCGGGCCACAACAACCTCTTTATTTTTCATGAACTTTATCCAAAAAATGGGCATTTTCAATGCCTATATCGCTCTTTTCAGCCTTGAAAACAGTACTATAAGGAGCAGCCTCCTCCCGAAGATGATGTCCATCCCAGACTACTTTTTAAGGTTGGACCGAGCTAATCTACTTAATTTCCAAATGATACGTTCCAAAACAGGCTGTTATTTTGCCTTAGAACGCCTGTTTCGCCCTCAAAATGAGCACTGTAAAAGTCGGTAGGTGGCCAATGAAATCTGACCCCGATTCGTTTCCCAGGATTTCCTGCCAAGGACAATGGACAGGGTCAGGGCGTTTTTAAGCATGAATGAGCCGTAATTGTATGCCAAGTCGATGATAGCCCTGGCGCCGTTTACCGACCAGTCATGGTCTTGGGCCAGAGCCAAGGCCAGACCTTCATAGTTCGGTAAAGTTTCAGCCTGGTAATGTGCTGAGCAATGTGTACTCTGAAATCAGGGTTTCTATCTGTTTCATGTTCGTTGCCTCCCTTCCTGGTCAAAGAAATAATTTTATCCTTAGCTGTCCGGCAGTTCAGTGCCGCGACTCATAATCTCGATATAGCCGGCATAACTGAACAGACGGTTGCGCTTCCGGGCGGTCAGTTCCCTGACGATGCCCAGTCGCTCCAGGTGGCCTAGGGACATGTTGACGGTGGCCGGAGAGATTCCGGTCTTCTCCACCAGGGAGCCGGATGTGGCAATAGGCTGCTCCATCAGCGCCCGGTGGACGCGCAAGGTTGATGCCGTTGCCCGGCCGACGCCGCTGATCTTGTCGCGGTCCTGACTGGACAGGTCAAGCAGCTGCTGAGCGGTTTCCACCGCCTGGGTGGGCCTTTTCAACCACGGTCGAGATGGTCACATATCTGCCTTGAAGTTTTCGTTTCATCCTGTTCTGCTCAAAACTAAAATAAAGTCGACTTTTATTTTATCTTAAAGATAAATATTAAAATAAGCAACTCAGAGCACGGAAGATCACCAATGAGGAGCTAAGCAGGGCCAGCCTCCACCACGTTGATTTCAATGGACGTTGGGATTTATCCCCGACCCCGAGGGGCGGGTTAAAAACATACCTGCCGGTTTGCAGGAAATGTTTGCAGTTGCCGTCAAATGATCCCGGAGAGGCAAAAGGCATTGGTGCGTTCAATATATGGAAAGCAGGGATAAGTTACATGCGATCTGCGCCCGTCTCCAACCAGATTTTTGCAAAGGCAGAGAAAAGTAACCCTCTTACTGGTTCTCAATGAATACCTGATGGTAATCTTTTCTACCTCCTGAGAGCACTCCCAAAAAGCTTTACCCATACTCCCTGCCAAATAAGCGGGCTTCTGAACGCCCAGCATCAGCGACGGCGCGAAGAAGTGCTGTCCGTTGCATGCTGTTGTTCAGTAAGCCGCTTCGTGGCAGGGTAGCCACGCCTCAGTTCCGTACCTGCCTTTTTCAGTGAAAGCCTTTGGCATAACTCTGGTTTTAGAAAATTTTGCAGTGGAAAATTTCCATCGCAAATCATCAAGTTCATCCTTACTCAATTCAAATAAATATCCGGCAGGAAATTTATCCGGATTATTCTTGACCGCTTTTTTAATATCTCTGGTTTCTACACCATTAAGATCTGCCAGGTCACAGTCCAGGATTACCTTGTGACCTCTGATCTCCAGAACCCTGCTTTCGACATTCTCAAATTTTTGAAATCTTACTCCATGGTTATTTAACCTTGATCCTGATTGACCGTTCTTTAAGACGTTGAACATGCTCATTACTGGTGGAATATCCGGGTATCAGACAGCCTGACCTAAAAGAAAAACGTGCTTTTTGCCCTTGAAAAACTCAATATAGCCCTTCCCAACCTTTCTTCTCAAGCAGCTTTGCGAAGTCTTTCCCTGAAATAGCCTTCACACCGCTATCTCCAGGACCTTATCTTTTTTTGTTAATTGGACGTCTTTTACATCCACGGATAAGCAACCCTCAACAGCCTCGTAAATGTTTTCAAGGAGTTCCTCGAATGTATCGCCCTGAGTAGCACAACCTGGAATTGCTGGAACTTCAGCCCAGTAGCCTCCTTCTTCTGCTTCATGAACAATTACTTTGAGTTTCATGTAATCACCTCAGTGTTTTCTAGTCCGGTCCTATCAATAGGGTCTGTCCCCCACTCTGTGACTGCATGTTGTCAGGAAAACCTGATGCCTGCATTTTTACAGTATGGTCATGCATCAAAACATACCTGACAAGCTCAAAAAACAAAAGAAACCGTAATATAGCCCTGTTGATTCAAATTCCGGTCAAGTAACCATTTTTTAAGTGGAATACAAGAAAAAAGCAGGGTTTGAATCAAGGCCGGGATAGATGTACAGTAGGGAGGTGCCTTATGAAATTGTATGCTGGTTCATTTGGGCGCTATTCACCTTGATCTATTGATGCACAACCGGACGCAGTTCGTAGATTCGCCCGTATTTCGCCGCAGACCTCAAATCCTTCTGCCGAAGCGCTTCCCTTACGTCATCCAGTTTATAGGCATCTTCAATGCTGAGATAAGGGGACCAGCCTGTGTCGTCTTCCAGCAGCACAACCTCTACCACAGCCACATATAGGCCTTCATGGACATACTTTGACTTCCTTCTCTTATTCATCGGTATCTCCACTGCGTAAACGTTTCATCCCAGCGCCCGGGATCCGGGCGATAGGCCGTAACCAGCACCACGGGCTTATCACAACCTTTTGGGATGCCCCATACAACATGATTGGCATTCCCATTCCATCCTTCTGCAAAAACAGGGCGCATGGCCCTTTTGCAAAGTCTGGATACTCCTCGACAAGTATCGCTTCCTGAACGCCACCGAGTACTTCTCTGGCACTCAGCCCATCTTCGACCAGTTCATCGTATCCATGTTCCGATATTCGAACATCGCCAGCACTTACCAACTCGCTTATTTTCTCAACGATCGTAATCAAGCCACGCCCCCAGGCTTCTATGTTCTTAAGACAGGGACCTGTTTATTGTATGAAGGAAAGCAGAAATCTCCATTATCTGTTGATATCATTAACTTTTACAGTATCAATTTCCCATTCAAAAATCAGCAATGAGTGCTGAGCAATAAGCGAACCATGGTGTCTGACCCCCCCCTATGTTCCCTGGGTGTTATCAGGAAAAACTGACAGCTGTAATCTTACCAAGTAGGTTATCACGCGATTCATAAGCTATTGAAAATAGCAGTAGTTTAAAAATATCTTGACATTTTGACCTGTAATAAATAATTTTTTTATCAATAGCTTCCCCGGAGATAGCATATCCGGGACGACGTCCCGCTTCCGCGGGACGTTTCTTTTTTATGGGCACAATGGCCTGTACCCATCATGGTTGACATCGTGTTTTTCTTGAAATCAAGCCACAAAAAGTATCAACCTTTTGCCAAAGCAGCTGTGTTTGCCCAGGATCCCAGGCCAGGCCGGATCATATATTTTTCAAATATCTGGGCTCCTGGAATCAGGATCCAGGCTTTTTGATTCAAATACCGTCAACTCAGCTCATACTCTTTTCTCATTTTATTCAGAAAAAAGCTCTGCTAAAACAGAAAAAACTTTTACCTGTGCTTCCGTGTCAATCTTACCCAAATGCCCGGCCAATCTAGCCTTGTCCTCGGTTCGAATCTGATCCAAAACGATTTGACCTTTCTTGCCCTGAAATATACAAGGGATTCGGGTCGGATAGTCTCTTCCTTTGGTCGTCATTGGAGCGACAATCACAGTAGAGATGTACTTGTTCATCTCATCCGGAGAGATCACTAAACAAGGACGGCTTTTCTTGATCTCATGTCCAATAGTAGGATCTAAATTCACCAGGAATACATCGAATCTTTTTACTTCCATTCCCATTCTTCCTTGTCCCAAGAAGTCTGGTCAATGGAAGCACTATCCAACAGTTTGTCATCGCCTTTTTCCGCCATCGTCTTGAACTTCTGAGCCCAGTCCTGCCTGGGCCTGGCAACTGGACGAATCAGTATCTGCCGGTCCTTCACCTCCAGTTCCACCTCTCCCTCAAGCTGTGTCTGCTCCAACACAACTTTCGGAATCCGAATCCCTTGCGAATTGCCGATACGAACAATGCTTGTTTTCATAAGATACCTCCATCCAAATAATAATTACAATGTAATCACTGCGTGACAGATTGTCAATACTTTGCCTTTCATCAAAGCTGGATATTTATTCGACGACAGGGACACGCTCTAACTCCTTTAAAATATGGGGACCGATATGTGGACTGAGACCTTCCGGGGTAACGACTACTTCAACCTTACGCCCCAGAGTTTCTTCAAGAAGGAAGGAAACTTCCAAAAAATTATCAAAGGTAGAGCTCATGGTTTGAGTCAGCATTTTCAGGGAAAAAACCACATCCCCGTCCCGATACAAGCAATAAATGCTTACATAGACATGAACTGTGTTTAATTTGTTCAACTGACCAGAAGCAAAAATTGAGATACATGTGATCTTGTTTTCCAGTAGGAGTATCCTTCCTAATTCATTTCTGATAATTGAGATTCTCAGCATACGTAGTCTTTAAATTTCATCCATCTGTCCGTGCTTTATTTCTCTCATATCGAAACTCGTAACGCAGGCCTCTAAGCAGGCAGAAGCACATGAGCAGCATAATGGCGGAAAAAGGCAGAGCAGCTGCAATGGCCATGCGCTGCAGCCCTTCTAGACCTCCGGCAAAAAGAAGTATGGCTGCAGCCACGGAAACTGTCAGACCCCAGACGATTTTCTTGCTGGTGGGAGGATCTTCCTTTCCCCTGGAGGTCATCAAGCTCAACACAAAGGTGGCTGCATCTGCCGAGGTCACAAAAAAGATCACCAGCAGCAGGACTGTAAGCAGAGTGAGGAATTCGCTGAAAGGATAGAATGAGTATAGATGGAAAAGACCTGTGGACACGTCCTGAACAACAGCAGCAGCTATGCCTGAACCGTTGCCCAGTTCAAGACTTAAAGCGGTTCCGCCGAATACGCTGAACCAGACAAAGGTCAGCAGAGTCGGGATCAGAAGAGCCCCGCTGATAAACTCGCGGATGGTCCTGCCCCGGGAAATGCTGGCTATGAAAAGACCCACAAACGGAGACCAGGATATCCACCATGCCCAGTAGAAAAGAGTCCAGTCCTGGGTCCACTGCAGGCCTATGAACGGATAGGTGGTAAGGCTTATATTGAACAAGGCGGTTATATAATCGGAAAATGTGCTGATGAATACGTTAAGTATCATGTTCGTCGGACCCATCAGGAGCAAGAACAAGAGCAGCAGGACAGCCAGCATGATATTGCTTTTGCTCATTATCTGCATGCCCCGGTCAAGGCCTGCCACGCTGGACGCCATGAAAATGGCCGTTATAATGCCGATAATGACCAGCGTACTGAAAAGGCCGGCCTCAAATGGAAGTATTGATGCCAGGCCGCTGTTGATCTGCATGGCTCCGAGACCCAGTGAGGTTACAATACCAAATACCGTGGCAAAGACTGCCAGGATATCAATAAAGTAACCGGGAAATCCATATATCCTGTTGCCGATCAGGGGATAAAAGCAGCTGGAGATAAGCGGAGGCATTCCCCGTCTGAACGAGAAATAGGCGATGCTCAGGCTCATTACAATGTATACGGCCCATGGATGTACGCCCCAGTGGAAAAAGCTGTGGAGCATGGCGAATCTTGCCGCCTCTGGAGAACCTGCCTCTATATAGCCCGGCGGACTCATGTAGTGGCTCATGGGTTCAGCCACACCCCAGAATATCAGTCCGATCCCCATCCCGGCTGCAAAGAGCATGCTTGCCCATCCGAAATAGGAAAACCTCGGCTTTTCATGGTCCATGCCCAGTTTGATATGCCCATACCTGCTCAGGGCCATGTACAGACTGAAGACCAGAAACAGGAATGTAGCAATCAGGTAAAACCAGCCGAAATTGCTTATGATTTCATCATGCAGCCAGGTTGACCCGCGGTCCAGGGCCTCGGAGGAGAATATACCCGCCAGGATCACGATAAGAATCGCCAGCAGCGATATCACGAATACGATGTTATTCTTCAGCTTCATTGTTACCAGTATCCTTATTTGTTTTCAGGAATAGACAATCCGCAGAGAACAGGGATAATGAAAATGCTGCGTCCGGTCCTGTGGGGCAGGATTTCCGCAGTGGAACCTACCATCTGGCTCATGGCATCGAGTTTTTCTGACTTGCCCACCACAACTAGATCAACATCCAGCATTGCCGCCTGTTTGACGATCTGCTTGTGGGCAGCACCAATGATCTCAATAGGCTGAACGCTGTCATAAGCATGCGCGCATTCACGGGCCAGGCGGTTAAGGTTGTCCAGGACGCGTTTTCTGCGTATCTCTTCCGTTGCCGGATCAGGGGCTCTTTCTCCCACATGAAGGAGATAGAGCCTTTTGCCCGTGAATCTGCGGTCCACCAGGTAAGGCAAAACAGCTCCATCAGTGTCCTTTAAATTCGTGGCATACATTACATGTTCCAGGCTGGCTTTGGATTTGAACAGTCCGGGGTTGTAAATAAACACCGGAAGATTGCTCAGGCGAAGTATGTCCGACTCGATATGGCCGAACAGTGCAGTACGGAAAAGGGACTTGGACATCCAGTGAAGAGCTATATAGCCGGCTTTTTTTTCTTCAGCCATCTCGTTGATAATGACAGCGACATGCCCGCAGCGGATATGCGTCTGGACGCTGAAACCGAAATTGCCTGCATCTTTGCTGATTTTTTCCAGTTTCTCCTCTATGCCTGGCTGCTGTTGAGCAGTAAGTTTCGGGGACACATGGATAAGATGAATCTCCCTGGTCCCAAAATTTCCGAGAAATTCAAACATATCCATAAGGCTCTTTCTCGGTTCCTTAAGGCTGATTTTAACTGCGGCCCTTTGCAGCACAATGGTCTCCTTAATTTACAGTTGTACCTTTTTACTTGATCTTATTTTCACAAGAAAACATGTTTGAGTACCCGCATCTCAATTCAAATATCAATACCAGGGCAGGCTGTCCCTGCAACCTGATAAAGAACGAAAAGGTTTTTTCGACCTCAGTGAATGGATTATAAAGATGATTTGCCTATCACTTTCCTGCTCATGGCAACCTTGAGATCCCGTCTTTTACAGTTCTGTAAGTGTTAATTTTGCGTTTAAGGGATTCTTCAAGCCTTTGAGGAGAATCAATGACCGCTCAATCTAATGATCATGAAGATTTCTCCATTTAATATGTCTTCCGGCATGTCTGCTGAAAATGTCAGGTAGGTACTATTGGCTCATTTGTTCAATCGGATCAAAACAGAAAAATTAAGACAAATCAAGTCTGAATCAGTCACCAGGAAACAGTTGGCAGCGGACGGCAGGAAGCTACCGGTTCATCCATTTAAAATTCTGCCGGGATGAATTGGCTGTAGCTTTTACTTCGCATATGATCTCCTAAATAATCTGTTATTTCAACTTCATATGCATCATGCTCACAAAGTCCTCAAACTAACCAGGCTTGGCACCAACCTTCTGCTGGCCATCTCCATGGATCTACCGGTTCGCCAGAACACCGCCGTCCAATAGAAGATGATCAACCAGTGTCTAAAGAACCTGCCCTGTTGTCTTTCAAGGGAATGTGAGCCGCAGCATTTTAAGGAATGTACTTTACACCTGTAGATTCAAGCCTGCTGATGGCGGGATGACGAAAAAAAGTGACCGGATCCCGGATCGAATACGGGATGACTGAGAAAGCGGAAAGCGTTGCGGGGCAGGCATAGTCCTGAGCGCCTCCTGCAATAGGGTCCGCGGGGTTCGGCAAATCTGGGGTAAACTGTCTTAGGGACATAGAAAGCATTGGTCAAAATCATTAAAAAGCTTGCTCTTGCTTTAACCCGATACCAGCCAGACCGAAAAAAATGCCATGGCCCGGCATCTTTTAGATTTTGATTTACGCTTTCCAGGAGTGAGTTTTCAGGCCTGGTTTGCAGAATTTCCCGGACCCGGAGATCAGTGATCATACCTATTGCGTGGCAGGCAGGTGACCCCGCACTTACTCTTCCAAATAAGAGGGACATGCAGATAAGCAGGCATGGCGGGACAAGCAGTAAAAGGCAGAAAGAGAAAGCACTGGATCCCGGATCCGTCATTCCGGATGTGATCTGATAAGAGCTGGCATACCACGCTGCAAGCTTCGGCTTGTCATGAAGCTGGCATGATTTAAAGCCTTGACATGAATTAACCTGAAGAACCTTAATCTCTTCGAGCAAATTCAATACAACTTGCCCCAAGACCGGCATACCCATATGGATTGCAGGTCAATACAATCACCTGCAGCCCTTTGGATGCCGCAAGATCAAGCATACTCTGCAGGCTCCTGACCCTGTCCGGATCAGAATTCACAAACGCGTCGTCAAAGACCACGGGCAGACATCCTCCATGATCAGCAGCGAGTATTTCAGCTATGGCCAGCCTGGCGGCAGCCGCTACCTGTTCACGGGTTCCTCCGCTCAAGGCGTCGAATGAAACGGTTTGCATGCCGGGACGTACAAGCTCAAAGCCTTTGAATGTGTTCTCTTCATAGTTGACAGCAGCTCGAGCATCCGGACCGAAGACCGCCTTCAGGTAGGCGGTAATCTTATCTTCCAGAGGTTTCGTGAGCACATCCATAAGTTTTTTCTGCTCGTTTTGGAAAAGATTGTGCAGAAGTTTCACGGCCTGAGCTTTTGTATTCACATTCCGGAGACGTTCCCGGGCAATTTGCGCTCGCGCCTGAGCCTTTGCAAGATCAGCCTGGGGATCACTGGTCCCGCTGCTGGTCAGCCTGGTTTGACTGGAAATCTTCTTTTCCCTGGCTGATTCAAGTTTATTCTTCTGAATGTCCATCGCCCTTTGAATGCGCTCTTTTTCCTGTTTCAGAAAATCCGGGCGCATCTGCTCCAGCTTACTCTTGAACTCACTTAATTCCTTTTCCAGGCCGGAGATAAGTTGTCGGGCATCGAACAATTTTTGCTGACGCAGGGCATCTTCTCCGCACTGAGCCAAAACCTCGCTCAGCCTTGATTCTTGATCAGCTATCTTTCTGGTGATGGCGTCTGTTTCATTTTTCAGTGTTTCCATTTCCCGGGCAGCGCCCTCCAAAGTTGACAGAATTGACTGTTTGGCCTCTCGGAAGTTGTTTACAACCTCTCGGACATCTTCCTCATTTCTGGCCTCAAGCTTTAAAAGCTCTTCCGCTTCTTCCCTGCTTTGAGGCAGTGCCGTGCTTTCAACTGTCTTCCTGCGACGGTTGAGATCTTCCTCAAGACCCGTCATTTTATTCATGGCGGCATTCAGCCGCTTATCCAGCGTACCATCGTCAAAAGCTTTTATCTGTTTGTGCAGGCCGTCGATCTTTTGCTGCAAGTCCTTTCGCTTATCAACGACGCTTTTTGCTTCCGCGGCCGAATTAAGCCCGTGCTTTACCAGCAGTTCATTCAGTTTATTCTGAAGGTCCCTGGATTTGTTCCGGCACTGAACGAGGCTGGTGCCGCCCCCCGGCTGCACGCGCAGCAGAACATTATTGCCGACTTTGATCTCCAGAGAATCCGTGGCGGTTCTGATTGTGTTTACAGGGGCTTCTTCGCCGTTAATGACCACCTGCTGTTCAGCTTGAACAACGGTGATTTCCGCGGCCATGGATTCAAGAACCGCTTTTGTGGTGTTCAGGGAAGCCTCAGTATCGTTTATGTTTTTCAAATCAGCATCGGTGATACCCGGCAGCCTGGCAAGCTCCTGCTCCAGCTGCCTGATTTCAGAATTGTGCTTATCTTTTCTAGCCGCTGATTGCTTAAGTTTTTCCAGTTCATCTTTGTGGCGGAAAAATTCCGTCCATGCCCTGGCCAGTTCAAGTCTGCTGCGCTGCCCATCAGCTGCCAGTATGGCCTTATTTTCGTCCTTTTCAGCTTTTGCGTATTTTTCTTTTAATTTATGCTGATGATCCTGCGCGGTAGCCAGTTTGTTTTTACCCGGTTCCAGTTCGAGAGAAAATTTTTGAATATTTTTTCGGAAGGATTCAATAGATTTTTCGGTATCTTCCAAACCCTTCAGCTGGTTTTTTTCATTTTGCAGTTTTTCTGAGTGACCTTTGATGCATGCTTCAACTTTTTGAGCCTCATCTAGCTGTTTTAAGTTTGTGTCCTGTTCTTCCTTGAGTGCTTTCAGACTCCGGCCGCATTCTTGAATATCATTTTCAGCAGCCTGGTAATCCCTGGCGGCCTGGATCAATTCATTGAATTTTTCAGTGGCCAGGATCAGGTTTTTTTCAGCCTCATCCGATTCTCTGCGGGCATTGTCCAGTTCTGAACCGGACTTGGGCTTTTCATTTCTGGTAAAGATCTGTTCAAACCTGTTTTTAAAATCACTGGCCAGATCCGTATCCAGCTGCGACTGAGCAACAGCTGCTCCGCCGATATTCTGCAGATTGTGCAGGATGCGCTCCCGTTCCCGGTTAACCTCTTCTGCCGGGTTCTCTCCGCTTCTGCCCTGCCAGACCCACAGGTGAGCCCAGGTTCGAGACAGTTCGCTGGCTACCCCCCTGCCGCCGCACTGAGCCCGGTTCCCGAGCAGGCAGGACAATTGTGCTTCGGCCTCTTCTCCATGCCAGGCCTGTCCGCCGCTTTCAGAAAGCTGAATCGAGCCGGATTGTCCGCTGAATATCTTTGTCAGTCGGTATACTTTGCCTCCTGTTTCAAAGTTGACCATAATTTCCGGATTACCAGTAAATTTATTGGACAACATTCCCTCACGGGTTTCACCGGTTATCTTGGCTTTTAAAAAAAGACATCTGTGCACCGCTTCGACAAAGGTGCTTTTGCCTGATTCATTGGGACCTTGAAACAGAACCCGATCAGATTCGAAATTAACCTCTATTTCTTTATGAATCCGGTAGTTCCTTACTATGGCTGATTTTAATTTCATCGCGCACCTCTTTTGCTTACGGCTCCATGCAGCTCCCGCAGCGCTGCAGCAGCTATACGCGCAGATTCTTCCTCAGAGTGCATCATAGTCACCAGCTTCCGGGCGACCATGGACAAAACAGGATCTTCAGCCCTTTGGGTCAGCCTGTCTATCTCCTCTTCAGTCGGCGCGATCATTGTCTGATTGTCCAGTTTGAGCCTGAGCAGCCTTGCTTCCATTGTTTCCAGAATTTCTTCCAGGCGGATGCAGGCCTCAAGGCCCAGGGATCCGCTTAAGGAAAGACGCAATAAGTCCTGGTTGGTCCGTGACTCGACAATTTGATGCACTTGATCCTGAAAATAAGCCAGATCTTCGTCCCCGGAGAAATCATGTCTCAAACTGGACCAGCGCAGGCCTGCTGTCGCAGCCTGTTCAACCACAGGGCTCCCGCCCCGGTGCGCTTCAACTATGAGCACATGACCGGGGTTATGGTTCTCGCTTTTGGGAAAACGATCATTCTCAGGGGTTCCTGAATACCAGGCCTTTGATTCGACCTGCATGCATCCGTGCCAATCGCCCAGGGCAATGTAGTCTATTTCAGCCAGGGGCAGATTTTCGAGGCTGATCCGGTTAGTGGCTGCATGGTCTTCTTCGTCGCCGTCCGGCTCACTTGTAAAGCCGTGTACGCTGCCATGAGCCAGAACAATCCTGGGCTTGTCTTGAAAGCCCTGAAACACCTGTTCATCGCGCAGCCAGGCCGTGCAATCCAGGGACTCATGCCGTCTGAGCAAAGGACAGGGAAAGATGACCGCTTCTTCGATTTCGAAGATTTCCGGCTGAAGCAATACGAACAGATTGGGGGCAAGCTGAGATCTTTCGCTTTTAAAAAAATCCTGATTCCAGACACTGCCCGGGCCTCCATGGTCATGGTTGCCCGGAATTGCAATGACCGGAACCCGTATCTCTCCGATAGCGCTGCAGGCAGCTGAGACTGTGGCCTTATCAGCCGTGTTGGAGTCAAAAAGGTCGCCTGCAACCAGCACAAAAGACGCGCTGGTCTCTTCGACTGACCTGGCGATACGCTTGACCGCTTCAACCCTTTGATTCTGGACGATGAAGCGTTTACGGTCATCGCTGATCCTCGCAAAGGGCTTTCCGATCTGCCAGTCCGCAGTATGGATGAATTTAACAGACATTATTTTTCTCCGGGCTGTGAACAGAAGAGTTTAAAATTGAAGTTAAGGGCAAAATGAAGCCGGAAGTTTATGCCGGATCCGCTGCAGACATTTCAACAAGAATTACAGCTGACTGTCAAAATAATTTTTTTAAATGTCCGGGCTGAGGTATGACTTTAATTGTTCCTGGCTTTACATACTTTCAGTTCGAATAATAGCAGAATCCCTAAGCATGACGAGTTTATCTAAAAACGTGTAGACTGATGAAAACTCTGTGCTGTGGGTCGAAAAAAATCCGGACAGCAGCGTGAACTTCAAAACTTATCGAACCTGATCAGGTTGCTCCGGACATTCCCTGAATTAGATTCAAAGAAGAACGTTTTGGGCTGAACAGCTGCCGGTATGAACCACCTTTGCAACGAATAAGCAATGTATAAAAACATTTCTGAATACGGCCTGATTGGTGATATGCACTCGCTTGCTCTTGTCTGTCTGGACGGATCCATCGACTATTGCGCGATGCCTCATATCAATTCTCCGAGCGTTTTCGCCGCGCTGCTCGACGACGGTAAAGGCGGGTATTTTAAAATAGCTCCATCCGACAGGTTCAATAGTACCCAGAGCTATATAAAAGACACCAACATCCTGAAAACACATTTCCAGACAGATTCAGCAGAAGCTGAAATTACGGATTTTATGCCTGTTGTCCCGGATCTCACCCATGCCGAAAACCATAAATCCCACGTAATCCGAAGGTATGTCAAAGCATTGTCCGGATCGATTCGTTTGACTGTCGAATTCATGCCCCGCCCGGATTACGCAAGAAAAACGCCTAGCCTCGATTTAACGGAAAGCAGGATCTATGTTCGAACCGTCGACGAACAGTTCATCCTGCAATGCAACCGGCAGGATATGAAGTGGCGGATAAACGAACACACTGCCGTATCTGAAATTTTACTGCAGCAAGGTCAGGCCCTGACCCTGGATTTTGTTTACGGCGAGAGGCCGCCGATAGAACCGGCGGAAGAAGACATGGAAAATACAGCCAGATACTGGCAAACCTGGCTGGCTGAAAGCGTAGCTGACAACACTGCTGATTTGAACGAATATTTTGATGATGTCTGCAGATCATTGCTGACCTTGAAGCTGCTTGTCTTCGAACCCACAGGAGCCATCGCTGCCGCGGCCACAACCTCACTGCCCGAGGCCTTAGGGGCACAGAGAAACTGGGATTACAGGTTCAGCTGGCTGAGAGACTCTTCCTGGTCCCTGCGCTCTTTTTTCTTTCTCGGCCATGTGGCTGAAGCAGAATCCTTCATTCGCTTTTTACATGACACCTATCGCCGCTACGGCAGCGAACGCCTGCAGATCGTTTATTCCCTTCAAGGGGAAAGCGAAATTCCCGAGCAGACCCTTGAACATTTGACCGGCTACAAAAACTCATATCCGGTGAGAATAGGCAACGATGCCTACAAGCAGAACCAGTGGGATATTTATGGCGAAGTAATGGACAGCGCTCTGCGGCTGTCGGATTATGCCGGCAGAATCGATGAAGACTTGTGGCCTTTCTTTCGTGACATTTGTGATCTCGCAATTAAAAATTTCTCAGAACCCGACAGCGGAATCTGGGAAGTGCGCATCGGTCCTCAACATTACGTATATTCCAAGATAATGTGCTGGGTTGCCGTTGACCGGGGAATCAAAATCGCCAATCGTTACGGTTTCGATGCTCCGCTGGAGCAATGGGAAGAGGCCAGGCAAAACATGAAACAGGAAATTCTCAGCAGAGGGTTCAGTCAGGAGCTGAACAGCTTTGTCCAGTTCTATGATTCAAGTGATGTCGATGCAAGCCTGCTATCGGTAGCTGTGCTGGATTTTCTTCCAGTTACCGACAGCCGTATTCAGGGAACTATTGACGCCTGCCAAAGAGAGCTGATGAAAAAGGGCTTTCTGGCCAGGTATGTTGCACATGACGGCATGGAAGGTGCTGAAGGAGCGTTTGTTCTTTGTAATTTCTGGCTGGTCGAAGCCCTGGCAATTTCCGGAAAAAACCGCGAAGCGAAGGAGCTGCTGGCCACCACTATGCAGGCCGGCAACCATCTTGGTCTTTTTGCCGAAGAATATGATCCGCAAAACAAAGAACTGCTGGGAAATTTTCCACAGGCATTCAGCCACATCGGGTTTATCAACGCGGTAATTGCAGTGAAGAGGCTTGGGCTCAAAAAAAAGCGCAGGAAAGACCTGACCGCGTTTAAGTCTTTTTTTAAAAAAATTATACCCCTGCCGGTTACCCTGAACAAGCACATTGCAGATAAAGAAGAGACATCAGGGCATATCGCGGTAATGCTGAAAAAATCTCTAAATGATCTCCAGGGGGCTTTTTTCAATGTACAGGAAAGCAGAGTCGATTACGCGGCCATGCGAAAATCCGAAAGTTTCAGGAAATATATTGAACTTGCCGGCCAGTTGCAAATATTTGATCCTTTCACGTTGAGAACTGATTCGGCCAGAAAAGCGTTCTGGATAAATATTTACAATATCTTGATAATCCACGCGGTGGTCCACTACAATGTCAATCGCTCCGTAAAAGAAGTACCCGGCTTTTTCAAAAGACCGCGATACAACATCGGCGGGTATCTCTTCAGTCCGGACGACATAGAACACGGCATCCTGCGAGGCAACAGACCAAGACCAGGCAGCAAAAGAAAACAATTGTCCGACTCCGATTCCAGAAACAAGCTGACTGTAAATGAACTTGATCCGCGCATTCATTTCGCCCTTGTTTGTGCGGCAAGTTCATGCCCGCCCATAGAATTCTATGATGCAGAACGCATAGATAATCAGCTTGACGTTGCCGGAAGAAGCTTTCTGCTCCGCCGGGGCCTGAGCCTGGATAAGAAACGCTCTGTTATTTACCTGTCAAGAATATTTGAATGGTACGATAAGGAATTTGCCGCAAAACCCGGTCAGCTGCTGCCGAACATACTTGTCTATGCCGACCCGGACACCCGCGATTACATAGAAAACAACCTCGACCGCCTCCGGATAAAATACCACATATACAACTGGAATCTGAACAAAGCTTTAAGCTGACCAACAAAACAAAGAGGATATGAACATGAATCAGAAAAGCCGATTATTTGAAATCAAAAGACTTAAAGGACTTTCGGCATTGGTTACCGGTGCATCCAGCGGCATAGGTATGGCCATAGCTGTTGCGCTGGGCCGGGAAGGTGCCAGTGTTGCAGTCAACTACAGATCCAGTGAAGATCAGGCCAATGAGGTAGTAAAAGAAATAAAGGGTTACGGCGTCAATGCCCTGGGGGTTAAAGCCGACGTAAGCAGCCCCGATCAGGTTGAGGCCATGTTCGACAAGGTGCGTGAAAAATTTGGTACACTGGATGTTCTTGTTAATAACTCAGGAATACAAAAAGACGTGCCTTTTCTGGAAATGTCGCCTAAGGACTGGCAAAAAGTACTGGATGTTAATCTTACCGGGTATTTTTTGTGCGCCCAGCAGGCTGCACGCGAATTCAAACGCCGGGGTGTAATACCTGAACGTTCGCCAAGCGCGGGCAAGATCATTTTCATAAGCTCTGTACATGAGTTGATTCCCTGGTCCAACCATTGTAATTACACCGCTTCCAAAGGCGGTGTGATGATGCTTATGAAATCGATTGCCCAGGAACTTGCCCCCATGAAGATAAGGGTGAACAGCATTGCGCCGGGAGCTGTAAAAACCCCGATAAACGAACAGGTCTGGTCTGATCCCGAAAAAAGAGATGAACTGCTAAAACTTATTCCTGTAAATCGCCTGGGCGACCCGCAGGACATTGCCACAGTGGCGGTATGGCTTGCTTCCGATGAATCCGACTACGTCCATGGCACCACCATATTTGTTGACGGCGGCATGACCCTTTACCCCGGATTCGCAGCAGGCGGCTGATCATTTAGTCTGATTGCGTTATGATAAGCGGGAAAAGTCCTTTCTTAACTTTTGCGGGCAATAAAGTATTCGTAAGCGTAATAGTCTGAAAAACGACGATGCATTTCAGGCTCCTGAGCGAGCTGATCCAGCACGGAACAGGCTTGAGCGTCGCCTTGGTATCTGGTGCGCAATTCCTCTATGCGGTGCTCCATTGGGGTATAGAAATCATCCCACCATGCCTCGTCCGGCAGAGTGAAGTGACCAAGCAGCTCGAGGCCGCGGTTATCTATAGCCTTCAGCACATCTTCCACCCATCCCATGGCCGGATAGTCCAGATCAAAGCTTTTCTTGACCTCCGGCGGGGGTTCTTTCCTGCGCCAGACCGCATCGGTAAACACAAGACAGCCGCCCGGGCGCAGCAGTCCATGGCAGATCCGCAGGGCATTTTCAATCCCTATGTTGTAAAGAGCACCTTCGGACCAGACAAGATCAAAGCTTTCTGGCGGTTGATCCGGATGAGCCATGTCGCCGACCCGTGCCTGAACTCGTTTTGATAATCCTCGTGCGGCAAGGGATGTCTTCAGGCGTTCAATGCTCGGAGCATGATTGTCAATGGCCACAATGGTTCCGGAAGTCAGTTCAGAGAGGTAAAGTGTTTGAGCGCCGACTCCGCATCCCAGATCTAGAACCGCAGGTTCCGAAGGTAGATCCCCGCAGAGGTCAAGTGCCCTTACAGCGCTGGCGAGGTTGCCCGGACCCTGCCTGGGCAATGCATCAAAGACCTCAAAAAAAATTTTCCAGAAAAAGGGGCTGGTATCCATTTTGATTTAACTCATTCAATAGCTAATGTACGGTTTTTCACTCATGAACCATCCTAAAGAAAGACTTTCCGCATGGGATTTGCACTAATCCAGGAGTTTCTTGTTTTTCTCAAGATTGTCCAGAACTTCCATTAAACGACGTTTGGCTTTATGGGTTACACGCAGTTGATGGATATATTTTCTCCACTTCTCAAGACTGCAGGTTTGTTCATAAACTACGCGCATGCGGCGAAGATAAACCGCTGCTTCCTGATAAGCCTTAGGTTTGACCTGAGCTATCAGATTGTCAACAATTTTCTCCCAGATCTGCAGGGCCACATGGGGATGTGACGCTGCCACCGCCTGGGCAACCGAATTGTCTGTTGTTTCGCCATACCAGTGGTCTTTCTTCCGCAACTCATTGTATAATGACACCACATCATAATTTCGTTCTTCCAGGATGGCTATATCCATAAGCAGCCTGATGTCAGGAAACCGGTTCGGAACATGTTTGGACTGATCTTGCGAGCGCTGAACTTCTGGTTCAGGAAGAGGCCAGGTTCGGTCGCGCTTTTCGCCGAAATCAGGTCGAACTCCTGTCTGTAAATAATTTAGTACAAGATTTCTGATGATCGGCCACTTATTGATGAACTGGGATGCCTTTCGCAGATCAAGGTATGTCTGCCGTCCAGGGCGGTAAAAAAAGTCAGCGGCCCGGTAAGCGGCCACCAGACTAAAATCTTCTTCCTCCTGGGCCATCTCCCGCAGACGTTCCTGAAGTTCGGCGGCAATGCCCGGCGCCCTCTTGACAGTCTTGTTGAAACCTCTGACACACCATTTCCGGGCACTTTCGCGCTCCCCAGCAGCCAGCAGAGCATCCACAAGCGTTGTGTAATTTTGACAGTATTGAACCTCTTTCTCCAGCAAAGGTATGATCTTTTCCGGCTGATCGCCTGACTGATAGGCCTGGATCAGCCAGTCAACCATTTCCCTGCGCTGGTGAATACTGGAATAATCGTCAGGTTTCGGCTTTGGCATGGCCTGCAACCGCGAATCAAGCTCTGCGGCCACATCCCGCCATTGATCTGCTATATAGTCAGGATTATTCAATATCTTTTCCGAGCCCCTGAGCAGGTCGTAATCATCTTCAAGTATTTTCCCGATGATCCACAAGATCTGTTGCGGGGGTGTCAGGGGTGATTTAAGAAGCGCCTTGAGAACGATGTCCATGCACTCTGAAATCTCCACGCCTGTTTCGCCGTCGTCATGAGACATTTCGACCAGTTCGCGGCCCTGCTTCCATAGATCCTCTCCGACCTGGAGCACTGCTTCCGCGTGTCCATACTTCAACAGCTCCTGCAATTGTTCCCGAACATGGGAAAAGTCCGGCGGATTCTCTTCATCATCCCATGGATTATAATATGCCGGCTCAGCCGTAAGATCGTCTATCTCGCTTCGAAGCGAACGGACGATTTTATTCACATCGCCCCTGGCCATTTGTTCGGCTTCCACTATCGAACTTTTGACTGCCGGGTGACGGTCAGCAAGATCAACCAGGAGTGTCAGAAGTTCTTCACGGCTTTTCTGCGCAAGGATATATTCCACCCTGTTTTTGCTTTTATCACGACCTGAAGACAATGAAAAAACATTTTCCTGATCTTCTATATCTTTCAAGGATTCTTCCCAACCCTCGAATCCTTCAAAAAGAGTCAGATAAAGATCGCTCTGCGCATCAAGAAAAGGGATTTTCTGTTTCTTTTTTATCTGCTCAGCCGCCTTGAACAGGACTGCCACTGCATGCTTGCATGGACCCCAGTCATATGGGCAGGTACATTCATAGTCGAAACCATCTGAATCGCGGCTGACCCATGTTGCGTATCTGCGGGTACCGGAAACCCATGCGGCCAGACCGTCATCTTCTGTCTGGGACAACTGGGCGACTCTGGAAACGCAGCTTCGTCCCCGTTCGAAAATTTTGGATCCGGCCCATTCCAGAAGATCGTCGTGGGTCAGACCCTGGAGCATTGTTCTCATATTTTCCATATTTATATCACTCAAACATTATTTTTCATAATTTACCATATGTCAGTATATCATCATGATTTTGTGATGTCGAATGAGAAAGCAAACTCTTAAGCAGATTTTTAAGAAAATGCAGATTCTGTCTTCTGTCTTCTGTCTTCTGTCTGAACCTGCCACGCCAAAGGCGTGGTCCTCTGTCCTCTGTCACGTGTTGCGCGTAACAAAAGTGAATTTTTGCAGGCGCATCATCCTCCGATCATATTCAGAGCATCCAAAACCTCAACAAAAAAAATCATTGCCAAGTCAGAGTGCCTTATTTTTATGGATACTGGAGAAGCCTGCAAAGCTTTCCTGCAGGCTTATGGGATCAGGATTGAGGATCAGTAAAATCAAACGGCTGTCAACGCGGGACTAAATTAAAAAATTTGATATCATGGTTTTGGCTGCTTGTTTGAACGCTTAGCTTAGACCTCTTCATAAGCCCTTTGCAAAGAGGAAATATCGAATTTTTTCATTTGCAGAAACGCCCGGGTCACCCGCTCAATCTGCTCCCTGGTGCCGCTGCGCAGCATTTCGTCCAGGACAGAAGGCAGGATCTGCCATGAAACTCCATATCTGTCTTTGATCCATCCGCACTGTTCAGCTTCAGGCACTGCTGAAAGTTCTTTCCAGTAGTAATCGATTTCTTCCTGGTCGCGGCAATTAAGCATGAAAGACACTGCTTCGTTGAAGTTAAAATTATATTCACGGGTGCTTTCCATTATTGCAAACCAATGATTCTCAAGCATAAGGTCGGAAAACATTATGGATTCTTCTTTTTCCGGCTCCTGTCCAGGACCGTAGCGAAACAGGCAGCCCATTTTGGAATTTCTGAATACTGAAAGATAATGGGCAATTGCTTCTTCGGCCTTGCCGCAGTTATCTCCCACGAAGAGCATGTTCGGTACAATCGGAGGACGCGGATCGCCTTCGGGAATGGTCAGAATCAACTGCCAGCACAGGCCGTATTTGTCCTGAACCCAACCGTATCTATCACTGAAGGAATATTTGCCGAGGGGCACAAGCACGTTGCCTTCATGGGACAATGCATCCCAGATCCCGTCTAATTTATTTATGGCATCCTTTTCTGGTGAAGCTGAATGTTCGAAAAAAAGCGGGTCTATGTTTATCATCAATGATATCGACGGGTTGAATTTGAAAAAAGGTCCGGCACTGACGGCGGTAAAGCGCTGCCCCCAAAGTTCAAAGAATACCACCTCGGTATTGCCTGAGGGAGTGTCCGGTAACACGGTTGTTTTTTCTACTTTAGAGGCAGGGAAAATAGAGGCGTAAAATTCAGCCGCTTCCCTGGCTTCTTTGTCGTACCATAGGTGGGGAATGATTTTCTGATTATCTGCGGTCATGGCATTTCCTCCTTGGGTTGATATAAAAAGCCCGTATTTCGGATTGAAATGAAAAATTGCAAGGAGTCCATGCAAACTGCAGACCAGAAAAATGCAACCCGGGCATGCATTATTATTTTATTACGCCTGTACTTTTTTGATTAACAGCTGTCACACATCAAGATTTTCAAGTGACGTTTCTTATTCGCCTGCACATCTTCTCCCAGTGCGAGCCCTTCCAGTAGATGCGCTCACAGCCGGGACAGATTTCAAAATGATCGAAATATTTTTTCGTTTTGGGCTCCAGGCGGTGCAGGATCTTCGCCTTGGGCACCGGGTTTAAAACCTGGTTGCATCTGAGGCAACGGGAAAATCTGCAGGAGCGGTTCAGCCCGTAAAGCTCAATCACTTCATGCAGCTGATCGTCCGGATCCCCAGCCCGGATCAGCCTGCCGTGCACGATCTCCTTCCTCTTCAGAAGTCCCCGATCTCTTGAGAGCACAATGCGCTGCTCGCCTGTGGCCAGGTCCGCGACATCACTGTCCCTGTAGGAGTTACTCCAAAGCGTGTCCCGGCCCAGCATGCGCAGAAGCACTGCCAGTTTGCCCGCGTTAACGTCCACAATGAATCTTGGTTCCGGAAAGGCTTTCGGTCTCAATCTGGTGGGTCTGGTCACATCCACCGGAGCCTTGACCGGCAGGACTTCGATCTTTTCTCCTGGAGAAGGAATGTGTTCAAAGCCTGCTTGCAGGCCGTCGACCTTAAGCATTCCTATCTCGGTGTGCGGTATGCCCAGGGCTTCAATAATATCCTTGATGGACGCCCTTCTGTGCAGTACATATTCAAGATAAGGAGAAATTCTGAAATAATCGCAGAATTCCTGGTGAAAAAGAAGCTTGATATAATTCATATTTTTAACCTGAATTTATTAACCGGGAGGTAAAACATGGATTCCTTGACGGTCAAGACTTCAAAAAGAGAACAGTTTGTGGATATTACCGGTGAGGTGCAGGACTACCTGACTTCCAACCGGCTGGAAGACGGGGTTCTGACTCTTTATTGCTCTCATACCACAGGCGGGCTGACCATAAATGAAGGCGCCGACCCCTCAGTTGTCCGGGACATTCTGGTCAACCTGGAAAGACTGATTCCCCGCAGGGGCGATTATCAGCACTCGGAAGGCAACAGTGACGCGCACATCAAAAGCAGTCTCATCGGACCGTCATTACAGGTCATTGTCCACAAGGGCCGGGTCATGCTTGGCACCTGGCAGAAGATCTTCTTTACCGAATTCGACGGTCCACGCACCCGGAAAATCTGGCTCAAGTGGATCAAAGATTAACAGCCTGTTCATCCGGAGGAGCATGAGGCCCTTTGTTGTTCCGGGGAAGAAGCAGGATTTTGATTTACGCTCCCCTGGAGTGAATTTTTCGAGTCCTGTTTGCTGTATCCCGTGTCCAGGCCATATGTGCCAGCTTACTCAAGTTTTTCTGATGTCACCTGTCTCAGCCAGTTCTCAAAACTTTCCTTAGCTCTCCGGGCCTGCATTTCCTTGCGCCTGGCTTTTTTCGTCCTGACCTTGAGCGGCGGAAAAAGTCCGAAATGGATGTTGCTGGGCTGAAATTTTACTGCATCGTTCTGCAGATGAGCCATGAGCGCCCCCAGGGCAGTGTCTCTGGGAGGCGGGACAGGCTTTTTCCCCCGGGCTTCGAGTCCCAGCTTGAGCCCCAGCCACAGACCGCAGGCTGAAGATTCCAGATAGCCTTCCACCCCGCTTATCTGTCCGGCCAGAAAAACACCCGGCCTGGCTTTAAGCTCAAGGTTTTCGTTCAGCACCTGTGGAGCATTGACAAAAGTGTTCCTGTGCATGCTGCCCAGACGCAGAAATTCAGCGTTTTCCAGACCGGGTATGAGTCTGAATACTCTTTTCTGCTCATTATATTTGAGCCTGGTCTGAAATCCCACCAGGTTAAAGGCTGTTTTCTCCAGATTTTCAGCCCGCAGCTGAACTACGGCAAAGGGCTGCTTGTTTGTTGCCGGATCAACAAGCCCCACCGGCTTTAATGGGCCATAAGTCATGGTCAGCTCCCCCTTGGCGGCCATGGCCTCAATGGGCATACAGCCCTGGAAATGGATCTCCTTTTCAAATTCTCTGGCCGGAACTCTTTGCGCCTCAACCAGTTCCCGATAAAACCTGAAATATTCCTCCTGGCTCATGGGGCAATTGAGATATGCGTCATCTTCTGGTTTATACCTGGAACCCCAGAAGGTCTTCTGGTAATCGATGGACTCGGCGCCGACTATGGGGGCGATGGCGTCGTAAAAATACAGATCCTCAGCGCCTATGATCCTGAAAAGGCTTTTGGCCAGAGGATCGCTGACCAATGGCCCGGCGGCTATGATCACTGCATCGAATTCGTGCAGCAGAGGATCATCCAGATCCTTAATCTCCTTTCTGAGCACCTGGATCAGCGGATGTCTCTCCACGCTTGAGGTCAGATAAGCAGCAAACTTTTCCCTGTCCACGGCCAGGGCTTTGCCCGCAGGGACTCTGCATATGTGCGCGGCTTCCATGACCAGGCTGCCCAGCTTCAACATTTCCTCCTGCAAGAGACCCACACCGGTGACTGTTTCCATGGATCTGAAGGAGTTGGAGCAGACAAGCTCTCCCAGGCAAGAACTATGATGCGCCGGAGAATATTTCACAGGCTTCATTTCAAAAACGATGACCTGGATATCATGGCGGGCAAGCTGCAGGGCTGCTTCGCAACCGGCCAGCCCTCCGCCGATTATGGCTGTTTTCTTCATGATTTGAATATGCTTTTTAATTAATCTTTTGTCAAAACAATAATAAAACTGCTTATTTATGCAAAAAAGACAGCCCGGGTTTGAATAAAAAATGCCCTGGTTTATAGATGCCCGGAATTTCAGGCAATTTGCCTTTATAGCTTGATGAATCAACTAAAAAGTCATCCCTGCCAGATATTGAGTCACCCTGCTATCTTTGTTTAGCCTTGACTGTACTTCAGGAATTCATAACTGAAAGCTCTTCTTTCTCTGCACTTCTGACCAGAAGGACGTGAAAGCTGCACAAACGGTCCTCATCCATTACCGCCCCCTGTTCCATGTCCGCCAACCATGCCCTGGACCGGGACTTTGTGTCAGCGCTCCAGAGCCAGAAGCGCTTTTCCAGCTGCATCAGGGCCGGACCACAGAAGTCTTCCAGGCTTTTCCTGGGCTGCATCAGAGAAACCAACTCATCAACCGTGGGCAACCGCCACACCCTGCTCTGGTTTAAGAAACGCACATATTCATGCGCCTGCTCAAAATGCATTCGTTCTTTGGAGACTTCCCCCCATACCAGCATCGTGGTCTGATCAAGCATGCCGTCTTCTGTCTTTTGAAACTGATTGCGCACATGGGACCTGGGCTGCAGCAGCCTGTCCAGTTCCAGAAAAGAAAGGTTTTTTGATTCTTTGGTGTGCAACGGCTCACCGCGCGGCAAAAACGGACCGCTTCGCCGGAAACCCGCTTCCTTTGCAGTCAGAACACAGACCCGGTCCCTGCTTTTTTCCCAGTTTCTTCTAAGTCTGCTCAGGGCTTCAAGCATGGATCCGGCATCATTAAAACGCCTGCCTGGATCCACGGCCAGAGCGGTTTTTAAAAAATCCCTCCACTCAGGGCCAAACAGTTCGTCATCCAAATCCTTCAGATCCCGAACTTCGGGCAGATTTCCGGTAACCATGCGTACCAGCACCACTCCCAAGGCATAAAGATCAGCCCTGAGGTCAGCCTTGTCAGGTTCTTCAATCTGTTCCGGGGCCGCATAATAAGGAGACCCGACAATAACTCCCGGTGGATATTTGAGTTCCTGATCCCTGACTCTGGAAAGACCGAAATCAATGATCTTGACCTGCCTGTCCTGAGTTATATGCAGATTCGCGGGCTTGATATCCCTGTGCACCACTCCTGCCCGGTGCAGGTGCTCAAGCCCCTGCAGGGTCTGATCCGCGATTTCCAGGGCTCGAAGCGGAGACAGTCTTCGTGCCGGAGGCTCCACTTCCGGAGCTTCGCCAATGAGCTGGGCCAGGTTCATGCACAGATATTCCTGAACAAGATAAGGTCTGCCGCAGTATTCACCAGTCTCGATCACTGCCGCGACATGCCTGTGTTGAAGCTCGTGCATCAGCCTTGCCTCTGCAAGAAATCTTCTTCTCAGTTCATCAGTTTCAACCAGGTCCTGCAGAAGATCGTCAGGCCTGAAAACCTTCAGGGCCACAAGCCGGCTCTGCCGCGCATCCAAAGCTTTGTACACCCTGGACATCCGCCCCCGGCCGAGAATGCTTTGCAGTTTGTATCCGTCTATCCTGCGCATGGATCACCACAGCCGCTGCGCATATATTTTGGAAAAACCCCTGTTCAATATCCCGGCTGCCGACTTGAGAATGTCATAATCGACAAAGCAGACTTCAATACTTTTTTTCTCAGGCTCCCAGATAATGTATTTGGCCCTGTTGTCTCCGTCTCTGGGCTGGCCCACGCTGCCCACATTGATCAAGGCCTTGTCCCCTTGAACAAGGTGTATTCCCTGAGTCAGTTTTTTGTGCATGATGCCATGGTCAAACTGCTCAATGATTTCCAGCTCATGGGTGTGCCCGACAAAGGCAACAGGAAAATCCATGGCGGAGAACACCCGGAAAAGCTGCTCCTGGTCAAGCTCAAAGAGGTATCTGGTTGCTGAATCCGGAGGACAGCCGTGCACCAGGATCATTCCCTGCTCCTTGCGCCAGGCCGGCCAGGTGGAGATGAATTTTTTAGACTTCAGGGAAATGAGCTTTTCCGCCTGGGCGAAATGATGCCTGGTGGTGAAATTGAAATAGTTTCTGGCATAGCTGTGTATCAAAGCCAGTTCGTGATTGCCCAGAACGCAGGGTATATTCAGCCTCTGCAGCAGCCTGAGCACGCGGTCGGGTTCCGGGCCGTAGCTGATGGCGTCACCCAGAAAGTAACAGCCCTGAACATTTTGGGCGGTTACATCCCTGAGGACCTCTTTGAAGGCTTCGATGTTTCCGTGGATGTCAGATAAGATGGCCAGGCGCATTGTTAAAAAACACTTACAGGTGAAAAAACTTACTAACTCTTCAGATTGCGGGCGAAGACAATCATGCGGTTGAGTGCCACCCTGGCCCTGCGTCCTGTTTCCGGATCTACATGAATCTCATTCTCGCCTGACCTTAAACTATGAGCCAGATTGCTCAGACCGTTCATGGCCATCCAGGGGCAGTGAGCACAGGCGATGCAGGTTACACTCTCTCCGGCTATGGGGGCGGGAATGAACACCTTGCCCGGAGCAGCTTCGCGCATCTTGTGGAATATGCCCCGGTCCGTGGCCACGATGAATCTCTGATTGGACAGATCCACGGCCGCCTTGATCAGCTGAGTGGTGGAGCCGACTACGTCGGCCTGGTCTATGACTCCTCTAGGGGATTCAGGATGCACCAGCACTCCGGCGTCAGGGTTTCCTTCGCGCATTTTCTTCAATGCATCGGCTTTAAATTCCTCGTGCACTACGCAGGCTCCATTCCAGGAAAGCATATCCGCTCCGGTCCTGCTGTGCACAAAATCACCCAGATACTTATCCGGAGCCCAAAGTATGCTTTCGCCTCGTTCATGCAGGTGACGAACCACCTTTTCAGCAATGCTGGAAGTGACCACCCAGTCGGAGCGGGCTTTTACCTCTGCGCTGGTGTTGGCATAGACTACCACGGTACGTTGCGGATGCTCGTCGCAAAACGCGGAAAATTCTTCAACCGGACAACCCAGATCCAGAGAGCAGGTGGCATTCAGATCAGGCATGAGCACCTTTTTTTCAGGATTGAGGATCTTGGCTGTTTCTCCCATGAAACGCACCCCGGCCACGACCAGAGTCGAAGCAGGATGCTCATTGCCGAAACGGGCCATATCCAGGGAATCTGAAGTGAAGCCTCCGGTTTCCGCGGCCAGTTCCTGCAGATCTGCGGCTACATAATAATGAGCTACCAGTACGGCGTCCTTTTCCTTGAGCAGAGCCTTGATCTCTTCCTTCAGTTTCTGCCTGGCACCGTGATCCAGTTCCTGTTCCAGCTCTTCAACGGTTTTTCCCTGAGGAAGATGATTTTTGATGATTTCTGAATCCAGGGCTCTTTTAATATGATGATTCATATTCCTCCTTAAGGCTGTCATAAAACTAAGCATATAAATATAGATACTAATAAGATTATGGTCAACACTCATCCCGGTTCACAGGCTGATCCGTAAATCAGTGCTCAGTGACCGGTGCATAAAAGTGAACCCCCTGGCTTGAAAAAACACGGGACAATTATGCATGCCTCTGCTATGGTATTTAAATGTTTAAACCTGAAATACTTGCTCCGGCCGGTCAGGAATCCTCTTTTCTGGCAGGCCTGGCCGCTGGAGCGGATGCAGTCTATTGCGGTCTGAAGCATTTTTCAGCCCGAAGTGAAGCGGATAACTTTTCTCTGTCCCAGCTGGCCGCACTTACCGATCTGGCCCGCAAGAAAGGAACCAGAGTCTATGTGGCCATGAACACCCTGATCAAGCCTGAAGAACCGGACAAGGCCGGCCGCCTTCTGGACCGGCTGCAGCGTATGGTTCATCCTGATGCTATAATTTTTTCAGATATCGGACTTGTGGACTTAGCCAGACAGGTCGGAATTTCAAGCGAGCTGCACCTGTCCACCCTGGGGGCCTTCGGTACCACAGCCGGTCAGGATCAGCTGGAAAATCTGGGCATCAGCCGGGTAGTTTTGCCCAGGGAACTGAGCATTGATGAAATCAAGAAGGTGGCCGGAACAAGCCGGGTCAAACTGGAAGTCTTTGTGCACGGAGCCCTGTGTTACGGAGTATCCGGGCGCTGCTGGTGGAGCAGCTTTCTTGGCGGCAAGAGCGGGCTCCGGGGACGCTGCGTGCAGCCCTGCCGCCGGAGCTACGAATACAAAGGCCGCAGCCTTAATTATTTTTCCTGCCTGGATCTGGGTCTGGACGTGCTGGTCAAGACTCTGCTCAATGTGCCCAATGTCGAGGCCTGGAAGATCGAGGGCCGCAAAAAAGGCGCGCACTACGTCTTTTATACTGTCACGGCCTACAGGATTTTAAGGGATAATCCTGATGATCCGGGAGCCAAAAAAGAGGCACATGGACTTCTGCAGCAGGCTCTGGGCCGGGAGAGCACTAATTACAATTTTTTACCTCAAAGACCGTTTGTCCCTGTCAGCCCTTCCCGGGAACCGGGGTCGGGAAAGTTTCTGGGAACCGTTAAGGGAGGAAAGAAGGAATGTTATATAAATCCGGCCATCTCCCTTCTGTCCGGCGATCTGGTGCGCGTCGGCAGTCAAGCAAGCCCCGGGCACAGGATGGTTAAAATTAGAAAAAGCGTCCCGGCCAAAGGCAGATTCAACCTCCCCCCCGGGTGCGGTCCGGGACTGCCAGTCTTTCTTGTTGACCGCCAGGAGCCTGAGCTGTTGAACCTGCTGCAGGAACTCAAAAAAGAACTGTCCGCGGAAAAAACCCGGTCCAGCGCAAGCGGCTTCAGCTATCAAAAGAAACTGAGCCCGGAGAAAAAAGCTTTCAAGCCGGTGCACCTGGAGGTATTCAGGTATGCTCCGAAGAAAAAAGAATCTGTTGGCCTGCATCTGAGCCTTGAGACTAAGAGAAACAGGATATTCGGGCCTGTCAAAACCGGCTGGTTTTTTCTGCCTCCGGTCATCTGGCCCGGGGAGGAAGAAGAGTGGCAAAAGATTATTGCCGGGCTGATCAAAAAAGGGGCCAGAAATTTTGTTCTCGGCTCCCCGTGGCAGGCAGGCCTGTTCAAAAACCCTGAAATCATGAATATCTGGGCAGGTCCTTATTCCAACATCGCCAATCCGGCTGCCCTGGCCGTACTTAAGGAAATGGGGTTCAGCGGAGCTGTGTTAAGCCCGGAGCTTTCCGGAGAAGACCTGCTCGCCCTGGCCTCAAATGCCTGTATCCATACAGGGCTGGTAATCCGCGGTCTGTGGCCGGTGTGCATTTCCAGAACCTTTGCCAGAGAGGCCAAACCTTTTCTGCCCTTTATCAGCCCGAAAAAGGAAACTTTCTGGGCAGCTAAACGCGATGAAAACTTCTTTATATTTCCCAACTGGGAAATAAATCTGACCGGATTTGAGTCCGAACTGCGCCGGGCCGGTTTTTCTCTTTTTCTGCACCTCAAGGAGCCGGTACCCAGAAAAATCGTGCTCAAAGACAGACCAGGGCTGTGGAACTGGGAAAAGGGCCTTTTATAGCCAGTGCGTGAAAAGCTTATCCTGCCTTTGATCCTGAATTCGTGACATCATTTTTTGTGGTCCTGATTGCACCTGCCTCCCGCACTTACTTTTGATTTTTTCACTCTCAAGACTGAAGCGGCTTGAAAGTAAATTCTGGATCACGGATCCAGACTGGAAAATAAAGATCAAAAACGCAACAGATCGCTTCTTCCAGCTCCACAGGACATCTCACAGCGGCCGGATCATTTTCTGGGCATGCTTGCCCAGGCGCCAGACCAGAAAACCGTTCAGCGCTCCCTCGCCTGCTTTGGGCATGATGAACCGGGCAGCGTCTGTGGCCGCGGAAATGCCCGTGGTCAAAGATATTTCTCCGAAAATGCTTTCGTAATAGTCTCCCAGAGTATCCACACCGGCTTCGGCATGTTCTCCAATGAGCCCGCTCAGATAGGCCTGAATTATCGATCTGGCCAGGATGGTCATGCTCTGGCCCATTGCCGGGCGCAGGCTGTAAATCTGCATCAGTTCATTTATGAGCTTTAAGGAAGCGTAAAGAACGATCATCTGATCGATGAACCTGATGGGCGAGGCCGCAGTACCCAGGGCTACAGCTCTGGTATAGGTCCTTATCCTTTTGCGTGCGGTCCGGTCCAGGATATGGATAAAAGTCTCGTCAAGCTCCCTGAGCCAGTGCGCGGAATCTGCATTGCCGCTGCTGTCCAAGAGATTTCTTCGGTGAGAGTGCAGGCGGACAAGTTCCTGCTTATCCAGGCCAAGGGCTGCGCCTTCCCGGTCACCAAGCTTATAGTCCTTGAGATAGCCGCTCAGAACCCCTTTGGCTTCCTCTTTTTTCTGCTCTGCCAGGTAGCGGTATCTTCGCCTCTCAGCCAGCAGATTGAGAGCTTTGAGATCAATTCTGGTCATGCTTCTCAAGGCCAGGAATTTACCGATCAGCTTGCCCAGAACCACCAGGATAACAGCGGAAAAAAGCACTGTCCCTGAAATGGCCAGAATATTCCAGGGAATGCTCAGTGCCTGGATCTGCGCTGCGAACCTGACTGCCTGGTTGATGAGAAAAAGACCAATAATGGCAGCCAGAAAAATGGCGGCCCACATAACAAAACGGTATACAGCCCGGGGAATTTTTATTCCGGTCTGCTCAAGCTCCAATAGTTTCTCTTCAAACTGTTTTCTCAGTTTTTCCTGTTCCCTGCGCAGCTCTTCGATCTCTTCCGCAGAGACTTCATACATTTCATCTTCCGGTCCAGGAGCAGGATCAGGCTGACCAAGCCCAGTATCCATCATGCGGAAACTTGAGTCTTTTTCCTTACGCCCTTTTTGCTCCTCAGGTTCAGGCTGCTCATCCCCTGACTGTTCCATCTTTTTTTTATGCTCATCATACAGGCTGTATTGATCCAATGGATCACCAAGCACGGATCGTCTTTTTTCGCTCATGTGCATTCCTTATTCAACACCGGATCCTGTATTTACCCCTGTTTGACCATAATGCAGGCCTCAGCCTTTTCTCTGAAAACAGCAGTACAGGTACATCTGCTCTACCCCGCCCGGCGTGACATGCAGTTCTTTTCTGTCTCTTTTAAGCATAAAATCCGGCCCCAGGAAACTTTTCAATCTGTCAGGGGTATACCGCTCAACCTCCAGTCCACTGCATCTTGGTGGCGCTTCCGGAGAAAAGGTGGCTATAATCAGGTAACCTGAGGGCTTCAAGGCCTTTTTGAGATTGTTCAAATACTTCTGTTGCTCATCTTCGGCAGTCAAAAAGTGAAACGCGGCCCGGTCATGCCACAAGTCGTACGCAGAAGACGACAGATCAAGAGCGGTTATGTCTCCCGCGATCCATGTGACTGCATCCGCTTTTTCGCCCAACCGCTTCCTGGTCAATTCCAGGGCAGTCTTCGACAGATCAGCCACGGTTATTGAACGATAGCCCTCCGCCAGCAGGTCGTCTACCAGTGTGGAGGCACCGCCCCCGACATCAATAATCAAGGCCTCCCTGTCCGCCAGAATTTCTTTTATCCAGTTTAAGGATGTTTCCAAATTGGGCCTGTACCAGCCCACTTTCTCAGGTGGATTGCTCAGAAAAACTCTTTCCCAGTGCTCTTGTTCACTCATCTTGACTGTTTCTTTTAACCCGGCATAAAAACTTTTTGCCGGCTTATCTCTTAAGACTGATTGCCATACGCCATACCCTGAACATCAAAAAAACATTCACCTACCTGGAAATGAATTCAAAAACCCTGTCCAGGCCCATATGCCTTGGAGGTATCAGATAATTTTCCGAAGCGTCCGGCAGGACCCTGAAATAAGGATAATCGCCCGGCTTCCAGTTTTCCGGCCAGCTCTTGGGCAGTTCAGGGACACTATACTCTTTGAACTCTTTCTCCGGATTGTCGCGGGCTATCCTGCCCTTGAGCCTGCGCACCCCGGGTACTGCAAAAGTGGAATTACAAGCGCTGCATACGAACCATGCGCTTTTCACCTGGGGCAGCATCTCTGCGGCCCTGCTGGTCATCATCTTTAAAAGCCCGATCATCCGCTTGTTTTCTATATCCATGGGATGGACCAGATCAGCCTTGGCCGCTACAAAAGCCACCCTGCCCAGGGATTTTCTCCAGAAGTTAAGATACATCATGAGCAAAGCTCCCATTTCAGATCTGGGCCTTAATATTTCGAAAAGATCCAGAAGGATCTGACGGTTGTCGTTGTATCGCCCTACTCCTCCGGCCAGCAGGGACGGAATATCCACCAGCACCACCAGTGATCCCGCTTTGGATATTTTATCGAATACAGGCAAAGCCACCTCATTTCTGTATCTTGTGTACTCCAGGGACATCTGCCGGGCCAGCTCAGGGTTTTTACCACGAGCCTTTTCCGGAAGAGGGGCAAACTGTCGATCCTCTGAGATTCCCGCCGGTCTCTTTGCGGCAATTTCATCAGCCGAACCTGGAGCTGCAGGAACACCCTGCCGGTCAAGAAGGAAGGTGGATGGTGAGACCAGAGGCTTGTAGGCCAAAATGAGCCTTGCCAGGGTCTTTCGATATTGAGAAAGCAATGCCTCCCTGGAAATGCTCTCTGTGTTCATGAACTCAAGATAAGGTCCTGCAGCCTGTATGTAGTCGTGGTGCCTTGCATAATGAGCAAGGATGTGTTCGGACCAGTGACTGTAACTGCTGAAAGCGGCAATTCCCGCGTCGGCAATGCGCTCGCCCGGAAAATCAAAAAAGGACATGCTCTGGGTGTGAAACAGCCAGTCCGAGCGCTTGAAGCGGCAGATATATTCAGAACAATCTGTTGATTTTTCTGGCCATCTGCCTCGGGCCAGGTCTTCTCTATATGTTGAGTGAGCAAAATTCGGGGGCCAGTTCTTCCTGGTTCGTATTTCTCTGAAGCCGGTAATATCTGTGCCTTTACCGACATGAAAATGCCCCTGGCCGAATTCCATTAGATGGGAAATGAGCGAGGTCAAAAAGACTGTTTTTCCCCCGCCGGCTATACCGGTCACCACTACATTGCGGTGATCTCTGAGATTAATCACATTCTTTAGGATGGTCTTCATCGCACAACAGATTCCGTGATTTGAGATTTAAGATTCAAGAGCTTCGATCCCTGACGTTTTCTGAAATATTACCGCTGAAAATAGACTAAGGCAAAGGGACAGTAAAGGCTACTGATGATGAGATATATTTTTCAGTTTAACCTGTATTTAAATTTCTTCCTGAAAAATACGAAGAAAATAAACATTTACAGGGCAATTAGAGTGCAAATTCATAAAATATGAGTTAATTTTCAATAAGTCAGCGGCAAACCTGCCAAATATATTATATCAGTAATAATAAATATTTTCGTCTAACCCTGAACATTAGCAGGTGCATGTAAATCTGTTTGCTGATTTTGACCTTTTCAGGAATTTTTAAAAAAACCAAAAAACCTTCATTACTAAAGAATAAATTTATTTTTAAGTATATTGAGAAGCCTGCAAAAAGTCCTTTTTTCAGGCTTCCGGGGTTCAGGATTAAGGATCAAGGGATAAGTAAAAGCAAATGCTTATCAGCGTTAAACCATACTCAAACTTGGTCTCATAACTTTTTGCAGGTAAATCAAATATTAAGAAGCGGATCCTGAAAATCTTTATTTTCCAAAAACACTCAATATTCCCGATGCTTTCAGTTCAATTTTCTGGGTAGACGCTTTGTTCCGTCAATGATAAAAGAAATTGATTTCAATATTATCGTAAAGGCAGTTTTAATGAAGTATAAGGTATTGATGGGCATCTTCTCGGTTCTTATGATTATAGGGCATTTTTTCTTCCTGCCGCAAGTTTCGGCACAGGAGTCAATGCCTCCCGGCAGTCCGCAGATGTCCGGTACGCAAAACCGCATGGTCGACCAGCATGCTACAAGAATCATGGAACTCGAAGACGAGCTGCATGCTCTTAGAAGAGAGTTTTCCCGACAGCTTTCAAGCCTTGAAGAACAGTATATTCAGGAACATACACTGCTCAGGGAATATATTGAAATTTCCCTGGAACAGACAGCTGAAGCAGAAACACGAATGGAAGAGCAGCTTACAGCTGTCCAGACCGGAATGGAGGAAATCGATACCGCTTTGGAAAATCTGAACCAGGAAAATAATGCATTGCAGGACAGGCTTGCAGGTATTCAAACTTCGCATGATCAGCTCCAGCAGTCACTGGCTGACCTAAGAGCTTCGCAACAGGAGCTTGCATCAGAATTGGAGCCCGAACTGGAAAAGATTTCCGGACAGCTGGACTTAATTGCAGATGAACATGCAAGGCATCGGGAAGCGCTCCAGGATCTGGATGATCTTTATCCGTTGATTTCTGAAGTTTCACAGGAAATGGAGGGGACCGAAGCCAGAATCGACGGATTATCCGGCAGAATCGATGCACTAGAGAACCAGGAAGCAGCCGTTCATGAACTGGAGCAGAGGTTGGAAGGCATGATTTCAAATTTGTCCGAACAGATAAGCTATACCGATCAGGGGCTGGCTGACAGGCTCGAAGAGACTGATTCCAGCCTGCAGGCTCTGGACAACCGCCTGGAAGAACGCACCGTTTACATGGGCGGCATTACTCTTGCCGCGGCACTTCTGGGGATGATCGGACTGCTTGCTGGACTTGCCGCACGCAGAGGCAAGCAAAAAGTTAATGTAAAACTTGAACAAAAAAGCAGCGAATTAAGGCGTGAATTTATGGAGCAACAGGCCCTGCAGGATACCAGGCTTACCGAACTATTGGAAAACCTAGCCGAAGTCATGCCTGAACCCGGGAAATATAATCCGGCAGCTGAAACTGAAGGCCCTGCTGTGGAAATGGACCATTCTCTGGCCATAAGTCTGGGAGAGGAAATTTACAGACTGGTCAAGCGGATAAAATCCATACCCGAGGACCACCACCTCAGCCCGGATCTGAAATCGTCCATCTCCAGGCTGTTTAAGGCCTTAAAGAATAAAGGCTACAAGATTGTGGACCTTGAAGGCAAGCCTTACAGGGATGATATGCAGGCCAAGGCTGAATTTATGTTGACCCACGAACTGCTTCCCGGCGAACAGATTGTCTCCAGGGTCAAAAAACCTCTGATCAAGTATCAGGATAAAGTCGTTCAGCAGGCTGAGATTGAGGTGCTCGTGGGTGAATGATCAAGACAGGCATGCACCTGTTCTGATTTTGATCAGGTGCATGCCGCTACATATTCTTTTCGCAGGGAATCGATCAACTCCTTGACCGACAGAAGTTCCCTAACCCGGGGTGCGGTTTTTCCGGCAAATACAAATCCCCTGTTCATTCTTCCCTTCTTGGCGCTGCCCAGGGCGGAAGCAATGCAGTAAGGAGTTTTCTGATAATCACAGGTCACAATGCAGTGATAGACGCACTTAAACGGCTTTCTTCCGCCCTTTTCCACGTCGGAGAGAAAATGGTTGCGCAGGGCTCTGCCGGGCATGCCCACCGGGCTTTTGATGATCATCAGATCTTCTTCTTTGCTGTCAATAAAAGCCTGTTTAAAAGCCATATCCGCATCACACTCGTGGGTGGCCACGAAACGCGTACCCAGCTGAACTCCGGATGCCCCGAGCCTTAAAAACCTGCAAATATCCTCACCGTTAAAAATTCCGCCTGCGGCAATCACCGGGATATTTTGTTCATGCTCCTGTTCAAAGGGCCTCACCTCTTCAACGACTTCCTTTACCAGATTTTCAAGCTTAAAGGCAGGATCGTCTATCTGCTCCTCCTTAAAGCCCAGATGACCACCGGCCATGGGTCCTTCGACCACAAATCCGTCGGGCAGATAGTTAAATCTGGACAGCCATTTTTTACACAGGACCCTGGCGGCCCGGGCGGAAGAAATTATGGGCACCAGTTTGGTTTTTGAATCTTTCTGCAGATATTTGGGCAGATCAAAAGGCAGACCTGCACCTGAAAAAATGATGTCCACACCTTCCTGGATGGACGTTTTGACCAGTTCAGCAAAATTGGTCAAAGCCACCATGATGTTGACTCCCAGAATTCCTGAGGTCATTTCTTTGGCTTTTCTTATTTCTTTTTGCAGAGCTCGGATGTTGGCTGCATCAGGATTTTTGACCACATCAGGCTCGTCCATTCCGATCATGGCCGCGGAAATCACGCCTATACCGCCCTGATTAGCCACTGCTGAAGACAATCCGGAAAGGGAAATCCCCACTCCCATACCACCCTGGATTATCGGCACTTTTGCGGTGAGGTCCTTTATCTTGAGCTCAGGAAAGTCCATCTGGTTCCTCCAAAAAATTTAATGCAATTAATTAATTAAACACATAAAATTTTAAAAATCAAGAACCAAATTGCCTGGAATCCGGTTCATAACAAGTCGCATGCAAGGTGAAAGCAGGATTATTTTCAGTAAAAAGTCAAGATTTTTTTGAAGGAATCAAAAAAAAGTTCCTGAAAGGATCATTCTGAAAATTCAAGGCTTGATTAAGTTGTTTTAAAAAGTCTTTTAAAATCGGAACAGATAAAAAATCTGAAAAAAATTCTTCAGGGATTCCTGAAAGAAGGAGATGATAAAAAATCTCAGCTCAATTCTTTTTTGGATACAGCTTCTTTTTTGATGGCGTCCAGGATATCGGAGAGCACGGATTTGACATTTTCTCGAATATCGCCTGCGACAATTATAAAAAGCAGATCATCCCCGGGCTTGAGCAGGCCTTCATTAGCCTGGACAATAATTTTAAAGATACCGGGTTTTTGCTCGAATCTTTTTCTGATTTTTTCGATCCGGTCATAATCCGGAGTAACTTCCACAGCAGCAACACTTGAGCGGTCCTTTCTGGACCATGCCCGGACCACTCCATTATGGATAAGAACCATGCCCACATTTTCGGTAAAACCCTCTTCATTCTTAAGCCGTGCAATCGTTTTAGTTATGTCCATCCTGTACCTCATTTTTTGATTGATTATTTTTGACTCTTAGTATCTGTTTAGCGCTTTGCATGTGGCACGGGGACTGGCTCTTCCGGGACCCACTTGCCCCAAAAATTAAGGATTTTCGGACACAAAATCATGCTCAAGTGGGTGCCGGAGTGCCTGTCCCCTGCTTTCCCTTATATTTTCAGCCTTACTACTGGAAAGATGAACAGGGCTCAACTTCATTTAAACTTCAAAAAGTAGGTTATTCAACCATCTTTAACCTGAATGGCAAGAATAAACGACTTGCAGGCGTCAGCTGTGCTGTTTATATATATTTCTGAATTTATCTGCAATTGCATGAAGAAAAAATGCTTCTAGTCTAGACACGCATTGCCAATATATCTAGATTGTATACGTTAAATACAGGACTGAAGCGGCGGCCCGTATTCATAAGGCTAAACCACAGGAGTACACATGAACAAGACAGAATTGATCAGAAAAATTGCTGAAAACGCTGAAATCCCTAAAGCCAATGCCCAAAAATGCCTGGATGCCATCATCGATTCAATTTCCGAGGAACTGAGCCGTGAAGGTAAAGTAAGCCTTGTGGGCTTCGGAACATTCTACGTCAGTCATAGACAAGCCAGGAAAGGCAGAAATCCTCAGACCGGGGAAGAAATCCTGATAGATGAAAGCAAGACTCCCAAATTTAAGCCTGGAAAGAATTTGAAAGAATCGGTCTCATAACAGATACCGGTTCCGCTTTCAGTACCTGCTGCAGTATTATCTCTGCATCCTGAGTTTTTATCACAGGATGCTTAAGGGATAAGTCTTTTCCTCATTCTCCAGCAAGAGATGAGCTTAAACTCGACCCCAGTTTGTAAGCCATTTCCAGGTAATCCGGATGTTTAAGCACGTCTTTTTCAGCATCCAGACCTCTGCAGAGAAGACTGTTCCAAAGTTCCATATCCAGGACATCGAAAAAATATCGCACGCTCAGCACTGCACCTTCGAAAAGTCTGGGCCCTTTTGTTGCCCCTGCTGAAATAAAGGCCCCTCTGCGTTTGAAAGGCCTTTTGCTCTGCTCCTGATCAATTCGGTACTTCCTGACCCAAAGAGATTGAAAGCGATCCATGAAAGCCTTGGTCTGGGCAGTGACCGCGTAGAAAAAAATCGGTGAAGCAAGAATTAATCCTTTAGATTCGAGAATCCGGTCCCGTAAGGCTTGAAAATCGTCTTTGATCACGCATTCCCCGTCTTGCTGACAATAATAAAGTTCCTGGCACGGCGAGATTTTGAGATCTCTTAAAAAAAACTCACCCACCGAAGAGCCTGCATCTCTTGCCCCCTGTACGGCATGAGACAGCAGCGTTGATGTGTTGCCTTGCCGCCTGGGGCTGCCGTAAACAGCCACCAGGTCGTAAATTTTTTCTTCAGAAATAGACATGATTTTTTTCCTGTTTACGTGATGTATCTGCAAAAAGCCATGAGATTCAGATTTTTAACTCAGTTCTACGTTGAGAACCATTTAATTTTACTGATCCTCTTATCTATAACCCGTAATCCATAATCCTGACTCCCCGCCGGGCCGGAGGCTGACTCCTGATCCCTGAAGCCTGCGGAAGAACTTTTTGCAGGCTTCTCTTATCTGCTTTATTTAAAAATAAATCCTGATAAGCTGATAGAAAGATTTATTCGGCCTTTGTTTTTGTTCGCTGCCAATATTAACACTGATTTTTAACTCACCGCTCATCTCTCATGGCTTCTTCACTAATGTCCACGACCACCGGCCCACTGCTTGCCCCCTGAAGCAGACATCTGGTCTCCCTGTCAGACAGGATCTTCACCGGAGACCTCTTATTTCAACTCACCTCTCACCGCTCATCTCTCATGGCTTCTTCTCTCCTGCCTGCTCAACTACAGCCAGGTTTGACACGGGATATACTCCCGTTTAATTCTAAAACAAATCCGATTCACAGGAGGCAAAGTCTTGGAAACATATATAATCTCTGCAGCCGCAGTTCTGCTGCTGGCCAAGGCATCCTGGCAGACAGTGCTTGCGTTTTTAAACCGCAGCTATGTCAAGAAATGCAGCCATTTTCCTCCGGAAGCAGTCAAACAGGTCATGAATGAAAAGACATTTTCCAGATCTATCGCCTATACTCTGGACAAAAACAGAATGGAAGTCTTCAGCATCTGGTATGGGACCATTATTCTGGGGGTTCTTCTTTTTTCGGGCATCCTGCCCTGGCTTTACCATCTTTACTTTGAAGCGGACAATTATACCTTTATCCTGAGCGAAAGCCTCTTTCTGGTAAGTGTATACATCGTTTTATCCCTTACCGGACTGCCTCTGGAATATTATTCCAAATTCAAACTGGAAGAGCATTACGGCTTCAACAAAAGCTCTGTCGGCCTCTGGATCAAGGACAATTTCAAAGGGCTGATCATCGGTCTTGTAATTGGGGTTCCTCTGATCAGTCTGATCATATATCTCATATTCAGACTGGGAGATCTGTGGTGGATCTGGGGCTTTGCTCTGGTGGTCATTTTTCAGCTGGTAATGATGGTCATTTACCCGATGATCATCCTCCCCTGGTTCAATAAACTCAGTCCTCTTCCAGATGGAGAGCTGAAGGACAGGCTCATGCAACTGGCGGAGCGGACAGGTTTTAAGGCCAGAACCATTCAGATCATGGACGGAAGCAAACGCTCAGGGCACTCAAATGCATTTTTCACCGGTTTCGGCAGATTCCGCCGTATTGTCCTTTTCGACACCCTTGTCGAGCAGTTGAATCCGCAGGAACTTGAAGCCGTCCTTGCCCATGAAATCGGGCATTATCAAAAAGGTCACATACCCAAAATGATGGTTTTGTCCTGGGCCATGCTTCTGGCCGGGTTTGCTCTTATTGCCTGGCTTTTGAATACACCGGTTTTTATCCAGGCTTTCGGCTTCAGCCCTGAACAGGCTGGTCCGGCTCCGGTTCTGCTGCTTTTTGGACTTCTTACCGGCCTGGTGGCTTTCTGGCTGAGTCCTGGCCTCAGCCTTATTTCCAGGAAATATGAATACGAGTCCGACAGGTTTGCTGCAGAGCACACCGGGGGGCAGCCGCTGGTCATGGCCTTGCGCAAACTTAGTGAAAAAAACCTGGCCAATCTGACTCCCCATGCGGTTTACAGCGGTTTTTACTATTCCCACCCAACTCTGATAGAAAGGGAAAAGGCCTTGAAGCAATTATTCTCAACGCCGGACTGAAGATGATTCAGATGGGTTAATCGATTCAGTCATTGACAATGCATTAAGAACAACTCAAAGCTAACCTGAATTATCTTGAAGATAAGAAAGTGCAGCTGTTTGAACCTGAATCCGTGAAGTTAGTTTTTCTCGACCTATATCGTTGTAGGTTCCGGAATTTGTTTTCACGGATTCAGGTTTGAATATCAAATCACCAGGTCCAGGATTTTATCCGTTTTTTTATTTACGGTATGTGACTCCGTTTGGCCCCTGTCCCACTTCAACAATTTTAACCACCTCACGAGAGTGAGTATCGATTACTGAAACCGTGTTGTCCAGAGTATTGGTAACAAATACCAGCCTTCCGTCATCGCTGACCACCACTCCGTGTGCGCCGCTTCCGCTTCTGATCGTGTCCACTACCCTCTTTTCGATTGTTCCGATCACTGATACAGTATCATCCGGATCTTCCGGGGTGCCTTCATTGGCAACATAAACATATCTGCTGTCAGGAGTGGCATAGACCTGGATCGGTCCTCTACCCACCTCGATTTTTGCTGTTACTTCCGTAGTCAGGGTATCGATCACCGCCACTTTATTCTCGTCGCGCAAAGAAACATAAACCTCGCTTCCATCCGGTAAAAAACCTACCTGTACAGGAGCTGGCCCAACCGTGATTCGAGATGTTTCCTCAAGTTCAGGGACGCTGATTACTGAAACACTGTCACCAACCACATTTGCCAGGTAAATTTCCTTTTCATCAGGACTCATGCGCAAACCGTGAGGGTATGAGCCTGTTTGAACCCTTTGCACAACTTCACCTTGAACAAGATCAACAACAGCTAAAACATTTTCTCCAGCTACAGTAACAAAAGCGTATTCCGAATCCTTATCCATGACTACATGTGCAGGATGGCTGCCGACCTCGATCGATTTCACCGGACCGGCAGCCATATCATCAGCCTGAAGCAGCAACAGAAGTCCTGATCCTCTTTCTCCCTGCTCAATGACTGCCCCGTGAGCGTGATGATCCTCCTTACGCACATCTCCAACGGCGGCAAGCCATTCTCCATCGCTGGAAATCTGCACATTGTGAGGAAAGATCGAAACCTGTACAGTCTGTACCTTGCCTGTGGTGAGATGAATACTGGTAATGGTTCCTGCCTTCTCATCAGCAGTGAACACTGTTCCCTTATTGATCTGAGCTGAGGCTGCGTGAGCAATAAGGATCAAAGACAATAAGACCAGACAGGTTACAAAACTTTTCATCATCGCATCATGTAAAGTAGTTTATCTGTTAACAAACAATTGTTCATGAAATTCCTGCTTAACGCTCCCAGCGTGGGCCATGACGAAATTCCCTGCGCTGTTCGTAAAATTCCCGCACTCTTTCCCGCTGCTCGTCAGTGAGCAGATCGTAGATGCTGTTGCGCATTTCTATGAAGGATACAAGCATATCACCCTTTTTCTGACTCATTTCTTCATGCATCTGCCGCATATTTTCAGGATCAGGCCTTTCTTCTCTAAAGGCGGCCCACATATCTTCCCTTAAATCCATTATGTCCAGCATGGCTTCCATATGCTCACGGCGCACTTCCCTTTGTATGGAACGGACCTCTTCACGCTGCTCATCTGTAAGCTCAAGATATTCCAGAAGACCGTGCATATGCATGCCTGGACCCATCATTCCCATGCCTGGACCCATCATTCCCATGCCAGGTCCCATCATGCCCATGCCAGGTCCCATCATGCCCGGACCGAAGAAATCACGATCATCTTCAAATTGATCCTGCTGCCAGCCTCTCATGTGTTGACCTCTTTGTGCTTCAGCTATTAAAGCGGTTCCCAGGATAAACGAAACCAGAAACATAAAAACCATGCTCTTTACCATAATTCTGCCTTTCATAACCAAACCTCCTTGATTTAATTGGTTTTCTGCATGTTCAAAGACGTGCATCTAATGATTTTCATAATGCTTCTGATCTTTCTGACAACCTTCTTTAGTGACTTACTCTTGAAACTCTGCCAGAAAAAACAAGATACTTTTCCGGCTAAGATCAAGGCCGCGCGCCTGGCAATGGGACAGTCCCTCGCTTGGACTGAATTATGATGAGCGGTATTCATTACAATGTTGGAATAAGTGATGATACTTGTATACGGGCCCTCGCGGGGACTGTCCCAGGTTTGGGCAAAGTACCTCTTCACACTTGGGTTGCGGGCATGGCCCGCTTTAGACGGATAAGTTTCTTTGGAATTAGCTGGTGATGGTTGTAATTTTTCTTCTCAACTCTGAAAAACTGCTACCTGAGAGGAATTCTGGAGATTGAAGAAAGATTCAAAAGAAGCAGGCCTTGTTCTGAAGTCTCCTTGCAGAAAACCTTGAACAAGGCCTTTTTATTGAGATTAAGCGCATTCCAGCCATTCACTGGAAAAATCGCTTATATTATTCCGGACATGACTTTTGATCCTGGCCAATACTTTGGCTTCGATCTGGCGAATCCTTTCCCTGCTCAGGCCGTATTTCTCACCGATTTCGCGCAGGGTCAGAGGGTTTTCGGACAAAAGCCTGAGCTGGACAATGTCTCTTTCCTTATCGCTCAGTCTGGGCATGAGTTCGTTTATGTTTTCCTGCAATAACTTCGCGGTCTCGGTCTGCAGAACAACTTCCTCTGCTCCTTCGCTTTTTGACGGAATAAGATCCATGAGCACGGCATCTGAGCCGTCATTCTGGGGCATGTCCAGAGAAAGATCATTCTGGCCCAGACGTTGGATCATCTCCACCACTTCAGAGCGGGAGACGTTCAGATTCTCGGATATGGAGTCGGGATCGGCAGTTATGCCCATGGATTCAAGCCTCTGTTTCTCCTTGCCCAGATTGTAGAAAAGCTTGCGCTGAGCCCTTGTGGTGCCCACCTTGACTATGCGCCAGTTGTCAAGGACAAACTTCATCATATAAGCCTTGATCCAGAACGAAGCATAGTAGGAAAAAAGAATCCCCCTGTCCGGATCGAACTTGTTCAGAGCCTTGACCAGTCCCAGATTGCCTTCCTGGATCAGGTCCAGGACATTCTTTGTCCACTTGCGCTTATAGTCATTGGCAATCTTGACCACCAGGCGCAGATGCGCGGAGATAAGCACATTACCTGCTTCCTCATCCCCATTGTGAAACCTTCTGGCCAGTTCAAACTCCTCTTCAGCTTTAAGACTGGGCACTCTGCTCAGCTGGCGCTTATAAATGGACAACACTTCCATAGACATAATCTACCTCTCTTTTTTCTGATTTCCTGCTCCATAAAGCTGCATGCACCTTATGCGAAGCAGATCCCAGGCAAATACATGGACTCATACAGAAGACACCTTCAGATATCGGGGAAACTTTTGAAGTTGAATGTAGTGTATCATGTGTAATACCTGAGTAGAATTTTATAATATAATTTGATGACAGCCATGGCCTGCCGGGTGCTGAATTGAAGATAATAGTTTAATTGTTTTTTCTGGCATGAATAAACCGGGTAAGAATGCCTGCTCATGTCGATTCAAACTTATAGTTATAAAAGCAAGATATATTCCATATGAGATAAAAGGCAATAAAGAGTGCTGTTTGGAGCGGCAATGAAGACAGATTCGAATAATCAGATTCTATGAAAGTTTAATTAATGTGCCTTGTCACATATAATAAATCTGTAGATTAACAGCGCAGATACAGCTTTGCTATATCCCAGGACATGAGAGTGAAACAAAAATTGATAGACACAGTCTTTGACACACCATGACGCACAGGAACGGAAAAATATCTTGAGCCAGAAAAAGGACTGGTTGTTGACCGAGATTTCAAAAGTTTTAATCATAGAATTAATTCGGGCTGAAAAAGTATTTTAAGCAATTCAAGGAGTGAGAAAGGATGAAAAGTGATCCAGTATGCGGCATGAAGGTGGACGAGAAAAAGACAAAATATAAATCCATGTTCAGGGGAACAAGCTATTTCTTTTGTTCCGAACACTGCAAACAGTCATTTGAACAGGATCCTCCGCTTTATCTCGGCAATGATCAAACTTGTCCAATTGAGAGAAAGGTGGTTGTCGTGGGCACCGGAGCTGTCGGATCCACTTTTGCTTACGCGCTTATGCGCAGCGGTCTTACCACTTCCATCGCGCTTTTGGGTCGAAGCCCTGAAAAAGTCAGGGCCCAGGTCATGGACCTGAACCATGGTTTGATGTTTGTGCCACCGGTACATATTTATGAAGGAACCTATGAGGACTGCAAAGATGCTGATATGGTGGCTGTGACCTCCGGAACTGCACAAAAACCCGGTGAAACAAGGATTGATCTGGCTAAAAGAAACGCTGAACTTTTTAAGGAAATGATCCCTCAGATAGCCCGCCACGACCCCAGAAGCATCCTGGTGGTCACCAATCCTGTGGATGTGCTCACATATGCGGCAATCAAAATCTCCGGACTGCCCATGAACCGGATAATCGGATCAGGCACAGTGCTGGATACAGCCAGGTTCCGCTATCTCCTTTCCCGCCACTGTGGAGTCGATTCCAGGAACGTGCATGCCTATATACTGGGTGAACACGGAGATTCCGAAGTACCTGTCTGGAGCAAGGTGGATATCGGAGGGGTACCTCTTAGAAATTTCTGCCCGTCATGTGGGGAAGTCTGTCCTGAGGAAGAAATGGAAGGAATTTTCAGGCAGGTCAAAAATGCCGCTTATGAAATAATTCAAGGCAAAGGAGCCACTAATTTCGCCATAGGTCTGGCCATGGTCCGCATCGCTGAGGCCATTCTGCGCAATGAAAACAGCATACTCACCGTATCTACTCTTATTGACGGCATGTATGACATCCGCGATGTCTGCCTGAGTATTCCAGCGGTACTGAACAGAAGCGGCGTATCCAAACTGATCAACCTTGACCTGGACGAGGATGAGGAACAAAAGCTCAATAACTCAGCCCGGGTGCTTAAAAAAGCAATCAAGGATATTGGTTTTTAAGAGAAGCCTGCAAAAAGTTCTTTTGAAGGATCAGGGATTAGGGGTCAGTAAAATCAAATGGTTATCAGCGTAGAACTAAACTCAAAATTTGATCTCATGACTTTTTGCAGGTACATCTTTAATTATTTCTGCGGAATAAAATGGATTAGATTTAACCCATAAGGAGAAAGATCATGAATAAAATCGTGATGCTCTTGGCGGGCATGCTGTTTTTATTGAGCGGTCCCCATGTGCTGGCTCAGCAGGACGCAGTGTTTGAAAACCGTGAGGCAATACTTGAGAGAGCCAAAGAAGCTGTCCCTCAAATTACTGTGCAGGAACTGCGTCAGAAGATTCAGGACCGGGAGGATTTCGTGCTTCTGGATGTTCGAGATCCGGACGAATGGAAAGCAGGCGTCGTTGACTACCATGGCCTGGAAAAAATCTCCCGGGGCATGCTTGAGTTTACCGGTCCCGGAGTTCTCAATCAGCATGACCGGATCGTGGTGTTGTGCGCTACAGGCGCCAGGAGTTCTCTGGCAGCGGAAAGTCTGATCAGGCTTGGCTACACCAACGTACTGCATGTTCAGGGTGGAATCATCGAATGGGTGGAGACAGGCTATCCGGTAAAGAACAGATTAGGCACACTGGTCAAAGAATGATCAGGTTTGCTAAGACTTTTTCGCTGAATCTTGCACATATATCAGCGCCTGAGCTTACTGCATGGTTTTGCGCACAGCCCGGATCACTTCATCCGGTCCCGGGCGATAAAACTTTTCCTGCAGAGGAGAGACCGGGACCGGAATATCCGGAGCAGCCACCCGCAATACAGGCCCCTTGAGTCGACTGAAGGCCTTTTCTGCTGCCATGGCCGCAATTTCAGCTCCGAATCCGCAGAATCTGTTTGATTCGTGAAGAACTGCAAGCCGTCCGGTCTTGTTTACGGATTCCAGGATGGAGTTTTCATCCAGAGGCACCAGAGTGCGCAGGTCAATAACCTCCAGTGACACACCATCCACTGCAAGAGATTCTGCTGCCTGTAATGCCGTATGTACTGCTCCCCCATAGGCAACCAAAGTACAATCCTCTCCGCTTCTGACTACTTTGGCCTGACCCAGGGGCAGGCGATAATCTTCTTCCGGAACTTCTTCCTGATTCCAGTAAAGAAGCATCTCTTCAACAAAAATAACCGGGTTGGGATCAAATATGGAACTGAGCAGAAGTCCTTTGGCATCGGAAGGATTGCTGGGAAAAACCAGCTTCATGCCCGGTACATGGGCTATCCAGGCCTCCAGATTGTGCGAATGCTGACACCCGGCGCCAAATCCGACTCCGGCCTTGACTCTGACAGTTAGGGGAAAAACGGTTTGTCCTCCGCTCATATAGCGCAGCTTAGCCGCATGATTGACCAGCATGTCCGCAGCCAGAGTGATGAAAGGAAAAAACATGATTTCCACTACAGGTCTGAGACCCAGAGCCGACGAGCCGACAGCCAGCCCGGCGATTGCGGCTTCGCTCACCGGAGTGTCTTTTACTCTCCGACTGCCGTATTTATCCAGAAGTCCATGCGTAGGCAGATTAGGATCCAGATGAATGGATACTCCTACACCTTCTCCGGCAATAAAGACCTTTTCATCCTTCTGCATGGCCAGATCCAGGGCGCTTTGCAGAGCCTGGCCGAAAGATAGAGTCGCCATATATTCCCTTCCTCCTCTGAGTGCTGCCTTTCACACCTGCACATTAACAGACTATCGTCTTTGCTCTCTGCCTGCCGCGCCAGAGGCGCGGTTCTTCCGCCGGGCCTGAACGCTGTCATCCGCCCTCTTACTTTCTGGATCCAGTCACGCCAAGTTGTGATCTCTGCTTCGCTTCAGCTTTCCAGTATTCCAGTCACGCCAAACCACTGAATTAAACTTTGAACTTTGAACTTTCGATTCCCATAACCTACTGATAACAAATAACCGATAACAGATAACCGATAACTGACAATTACACCCACAGATCCTTGAGAGCATCTTCTGCCGGAGGATAGGAACTTTCATCTCCATATCGAACAGCCTGCTCAACCAGCTCCTGACATTTCTTTTCCAGTGCATCCAGCTCATCGGACGAAGCCCGATTCCCTCCAACAAGTTTTTTTCTGTACATTTCCAGTGGACAATGTTCGGACCAGTGTTCGAGTTCCATCTTGTCCATATACAGCCCTGGATCGTGTTCACCATGCCCTCGCATCCTGTATGTGCGGGCCTCGAGCAGTGCCGGTCCCTTACCCGCGCGGCAATGGCCGATGAATTCCAGGGAAGCTTCAAATACTGCTTCCACATCATTGCCGTTAACCGACATTCCCGGCATATCATATCCTGCAGCCCTTTTGGAAATATCCTGCAGGCAACTGTGTTCATTCAGCTTCTGAGCTCCCGCCCAGCAGTTGTTTTCACAGACAAAAAGAACCGGCAGGCTCCACAGGGAAGCCATGTTCATTGCTTCATGCACACTCCCTTCCGCTGATGCGCCGTCTCCGAAAAAAACCACGGTTATGTCCCGGGCGCCATTGTATTGCTGGGCAAATGCCGTGCCCATGCCCAGAAGAGGTGAAGCCCCGACTATAGTGGAGGTTAGAATCGCGTTAACCTCAGGATCGGCCAGGTGAAGAGTTCCGGCCTTGCCCTTGTTCAGCCCGCCTGATTTACCCATTATCTCAGCCATAAGCTTTCCCGGATCAGTTCCCTTGGCCAGAAGATGGCCATGGCTGCGATGGT
>SLDX01000042.1 GCA_007125075.1 Desulfonatronospira sp. | reverse complement strand
TTCTGGATTCCGGCGTTCGCCGGAATGACGGAAAAAGAAAAAAAGCAGCTCTCCGAGTAGGCCGCCGCTCTCCGAGCGGCAGGCATTCCCAGTTTTCAATTAATCAATATTACCCATCTTGACTTTTTTTCATTAACAGCTTATCGATAATGAAAATCACCACACAAATCAAAAGGTACCCAAAATGAGCTGGATTCCCCGTATTGTAGCCGCCTGGGAAAAGGTGAGCAGTTCTTCTAAACTCCTGAGCCGGATATATTCCCGGCCATATAAAGGTGTAATCGAGAATGAAATCCGCCTGGCCGGCATTAACAGTAATGACACTGTCCTGAATATCGGCTGCGGGGCAGTTCCCTTTACAGCCCTTTACCTCGCCCAGCTGGCAGACTGCATGGTGTACGCCCTGGACCTGGATCCCGTTGCCGCGGGACATGCCCTCAAATGCGTGCGCAAGGCCGGTCTTGAGGACAGAATCACAGTGCTTCATGCTGACGGGTGCATTGAGTTTGAACCTCATTTCACCGTTTCTATTGTGGCCCTGCAGGCTGCACCCAAGGCAAAGATTCTCAGGGCACTGAACAAAACCGCGTCACCCGGGTCCAGATTCATCTTCAGGATGCCCAGTCTGCCATACAAAAATCACTATGACAGCCTGCATACCGGCCACCTCCCAAGGGCGGAGACTTATCAGCCCATGCGAACCTTTGACCGCTCCGTACTTTATCAGAAGGCGGTCTGATCTTTGTCATGAAGGTATCAAGAATCGCTCAAATTATTATCGGCCTGGCTGCGATCGCTGCCCTGATCGTTCTTTTCGGCGCGGACCGGATAAGTGAAGCTTTTGCCGGTGTAACCCCTTCGGCCTTAGGCATATTATTTCTGCTGCAGCTGACCACGCTTCTGACCGGAGCCTGGATCTGGCATTTCCTGCTCAATCGCGGGAGCAGGATCTCCTTTGCGCATGTTTTTCTCATCAACCAGGCGGCCGGGGTGATCGAAAGCCTGACCCCATCGGTCAAGTTTGGCGGAGAAGCGGCCAAGGTCTATCTTTTCAGACAAAGAACCGGACAGCCCTACCACAGCCTGACCGGCATCCTGATTATGCACAAATTTCTGACCCTGGTGCCTTTTGTCTTTTTCTGCATTCTGCTTTTTTTGCCTGCCCTGTATTTTTTTGAACTTCCTGTATCCTTTAAGATATCCCTGGGGCTGCTCCTTTTGTTCAGCGCGGCACTGGGATGGTTCTGTTATGGAAAAGTCAGTGAAAGTTCCTCCTCAAGACCTGCTCAAACCGGAAGAAGTTTTAAACCCGGTATTCTGACCGGACCTTTACGCTTTATTGCCGGAACCAGGGACTTTCTGAGCCAGGCCAGGGTCTCCGCCCGCGGTCTTCTGTCCGCCAGGCATACCCTGGGGATCCTGCTTGTGTCCTTTCTGATCTGGGTCTTTTACCCGGTCAAGGTCTATCTGGCCTGCCATTTCCTCGGGATGGACGTCAATCCCTTGATAATAGGACTGGCCACCCTTTTCGCCTACATGATCGCCATGGTCCCGCTCACGCCTGGCGGGCTTGGAACTTATGAGGGAACCATGGCCCTTTTTCTGACCCTCGGTGGACTCGACCCTGCCGAGGGCCTGGCGGTATCTCTTCTTTCCAGGCTGACCACCTTCTGGTTTCCTCTTTTCCTGTCCATCCTCTCCTGCCTGGCTCTGACTCTTGAAAACCGGATTTTTTCCGGCAGAATTGCAGCAGATCCCGGTGTCGAGCGCTAAGATTATCTTTTCATAACACTCTGCACCCATCTTGGAGATTGAATTCCTTTAGATGAGGAATTCGCCTCGCTAAGAAAAATCTTTGCAGCTACTCGATATTTACATGGATTATATTGTAACCTGATCCGTGAAGTCATTTTTTGCAGTCTGATTAGCTTGCAGGTTCCGGATTTTGGCCGAACGGCCGTAAACTGTCTGAGCGACGTATCACGCCAGCGGCGTAAGACGTGGTAAAATACTTCAAAAGTATGCTCCAGCTGGATGAACCAAAAGAATTCTCACCATGGAGCACATCAGTAAAATCCACATATTAATAATGATACCGGCAGGATATAATGATTATGGAATTATCTTCCACAGCATAGATAAGGCGATTGGATTCATCAATACGCCTGGACCAGAAACCGGAGAGATTTTCTCTTAGAGGTTCAGGCTTGCCGATACCTTCAAAGGGTGAGCGTATTATATCAGTTATCAGTTTATTTATTCTTCTGAGTGTTTTTTTATCCTGCAGCTGCCAGTACCGGTAGTCATTCCAGGCGGCTTGAGTCCAGGCCAGCATCCTACTCATCAATAATATCCCGTTTAATCACCTGGCCTTTTTTGTACTGTTCCATTGACTCCGCCAGATGAGCGGCATTAGCGGGAGATTTGAGCAAATGAACAGTCTCCATTAAACTGTTGTAGTAATCCATGGACATGACCACGGCATCTTCAGCATCCCGGCGGGTGATTATGGTGCAGTCGGCATCACTGATCACTTCGTCGAGTACTGACTTTAACCTGTTTCGGGCTTCGGAAAAAGATATAATCCGCATATCAGACCTCCTAAAAAATAACTTGTACAAAATATGGTACAATTCCAGTTTAAGGTCAAGTTGATTTATAGGCAAAAAATAAAAGTCTGCCCACAGATCATATCAATTGACCACGCCGAAGGCGTGGTTAGTATGGTTTTAAGCATATTACCGGCTACGTATGCTTGAACCGGAAGAGCCAGAAGTTTTTCCGGGATGACTGCTCAAGTTTTTCTTGCCCCATGTCTTATGATGTTCAATATATATATCAAACGTTCTAATTTTAAATGCACCAAAATTGAAATGAACACCCTGCAATTCATCCTGAACAATTCCGGACTGATTACTGAATACACTCTGAACCATTTATCCCTGGTTCTGATTGTTCTGGCACTGTCCATAGGACTCTGGACATGTGTCGGGCTTATTATCAGCAGGTACGATCGCCTGGCCGGAACAGTGATCGGATTGAGCAGCGTACTTTTCTGCATCCCCAGCATTTCCCTGTTCGGAATGTTCATGACCGTACCCGGACTGGGACTGGGCAGAAAGACAGCCATTGTGGTCCTGGTTATTTATGCCATGATGCCCCTGGTACGAAGTGTGTATCTGGGCATAAAAAATGTTGATTCCACCGTAGTCGAAGCCGGAAGGGGCATGGGTATGTCCGGATGGCAGACCCTTTGCAGAATCAAAATACCCCTGGCCTGGCCGACAGTTTTCGCGGGCGTGCGCGTCTCCGTTGTGCTCATAACCGGAATAGCCACAATGGCGACATTTATAGGGGAAAAGAATCTGGGCCGTCTGATCCATCAGGGCATAACCAGAGGCAGCGCGGAGATGATCATTGCCGGAGCGCTGATCGTCTCAGTAATCGCTTTATTGCTGGATTACATAATGGGCCGCGTTGAAAAAAAGGTGGTATCTCCGGGACTTAGATATCAGTCAGGCCGGTAGAGGCGGGTACGCGCATGATAATTCTGGACCAGATCTCCAAAAATTTTCCCGGAGCAAACCGCCCGGCTGTGGACAGGATGTCCCTGCGTGTGAATCAGGGTAATATCTGTGTATTCGTAGGACCATCGGGCTGCGGCAAGACGACCATCCTGCGGATGGTCAACCGCCTGGAAGAACCGGACAGCGGCCGGATCTCTATTGACGGCAAAGATATTCAGGATGTCAACCCTGACCATTTGCGCAGAAGCATAGGTTATGTCATTCAGCAGATAGGCCTTCTCCCCCACCGGACTATAGAGCAGAATGTGTCCCTGGTTCCGGAACTGCTTGGCTGGTCCCGGGAAAAGACCAGGCAGAGGGTGATGGACCTGCTGACAATGGTCGGACTTGAGCCGGACGAAGTGAGCCTTAAATATCCGCATCAATTAAGCGGCGGCCAGATGCAGCGGGTGGGAGTGGCCAGAGCCATGGCTGCTGATCCCCCGATAATGCTCATGGATGAGCCCTTCGGTGCTGTGGATCCCATTGTGCGCATCCGTCTGCAGGATGAATTTCTGCGCCTGCAGCAGCAGTTCAAAAAGACAATCTGTTTTGTAACCCACGATATCAATGAGGCCATCAAAATGGGAGATTATCTGGTAATAATGAACCAGGGCCGCCTGGTGCAGACCGGCACTCCCATTGATGTTCTGACCAGTCCGGCTGATAAATTCGTATTGGATCTTCTGGGAGATGACCGTGGAGTCAAGATCCTGGACCTGACAAGATCGGAGACGCTCATGGAGCCGGTTAATGAATCCGACGGGTTTATGCATAATGGCTGCAGGATACAGGCCATACAGCCGGTCAAGATCGCCCTGGAAATAATGATGCAGAAAAACGCGGATCAGGTGGGCGTCTACCGCGGTGATGAGCTTGTGGGCATGCTGGCCTGGAACAGTATTAAGGAGCATATCAGCCGGATAAGCGGTGGGGTACGGTCGTGAATTTTGATCTGGAAATTTTCATGCACACTTTGCTGCACCGCTCCCCTCCCTATCTGCTCGAACACGTACAGCTCGTGCTTATTCCTCTCAGCGCGGCCATCCTCATCTCCCTTCCGGCGGGAATAATTCTGACCCGTCCCGGATATTTCAGATTCTCCGGTAAAGTAATGGCATTCTTCAATGCCGGTCAGACCATACCCCCGCTGGCGATCATCGCGATTTTTTTTCCTTTGCTGGGGCTTGGCTACGGCCCTGCCATACTGGCCCTGACCATTTACGCCCTGCTGCCCATTGCCCGCAATACCATAGCGGCCATTTCTTCGGTCCCCGCTGAAGTAAAGGATGCTGCAAGAGGCATGGGCATGACCCAGTGGGAAGTGCTTCTCAAGGTTGAGCTCCCGCTCAGCGTGCCCACCATCATGAGCGGAATTAGAACCTCGGCCGTTCTCACGGTGAGCACGGCTGTCCTGGCCGCTCTGGTCGGCGGCAAGGGCATGGGAGCGGTGATTTTTGCGGGAATTAATTTTTTCAGGCCGGAACTGATCCTGGCTGGCACCATCCTTATCGGGATCATGGCCCTTATTCTCGAGAGGTTGATTTCCCTGGGTGAATGGCTGATGACCCCTAAGCATTTGAAATAATCGCCCGAGATGATGATGAATATTGATGTCTCTTGTTTGTTAACCGAATAGCCAAGGAGGTATTATGAAAAACATGTACACGCTGGTATTTGCCGCTTTGATCGCCATAATGCTTGGTTGCGGAAATGATCAGCCCCGGGCTGTAAACGACGAACTCACCCTGGCCGCTTCTGCTGAATGGACTGAACGCGCGGACGGGCTGCCCGGATTTCAGGAGCATTATGGTTTTGAATTTCCTGAACTGGCCATTGTCGACCTCGGCCTGTCCTATCAGGCCGTGGGTACCGGACTGGCCCATGTCGGGGTCGGTGACGCAACTGAGGGCCGCATAGCGGTTTACGACCTGGTTGTTCTGGAGGACGACAGGAATTTTTTCCCGGCATACAATCCAGCCCCGCTGATCCGGGCCGAAGTCCTGGATACTTATCCGGAACTGGAGGAAATTCTTGGCGAACTCTCCTCGCGCCTGGACCTGGACACCCTGATCCGGCTCAATAAAGAGGTCTCAGTTGAAGGCAGAATGCCTCAGAATGCAGCCAGAGAGTACCTGCTCGACGAAGGCCTGATTCAGGAAGGAGGCACTGAAGATGAACCCGCCGGAGACGAGCCCGTTGTCGTCGGCAGCAAGACCTTTACCGAAGCCCTGACCCTCGGATACCTGACCAGATACCTGCTGGAAGACCGCGGATACAGGGTCGTTGATGAAATAGGACTTGGCGAGGTGGCTGTGATCACTCCGGCCCTGTTTGCCGGGCATATTGACCTCTATTGGGAATATACCGGCACCGGGCTCATGAATGTCATGGATTACGGGGAAGTGGTCACTGATCCGCAGGAATGCTATGAACTGGTCAGAGACTGGTACCTGGAAAATCATGATGTTGTCTGGCTGGATTACGCCCCGGCGAACAACACCCATGTGCTTTTTACCACCCGGGGATTGCACCAGGAACACGGCTGGGAAAAAATTTCCGACCTGGCTGACTTTGTCAACCAGTAAACTGGAAAAAACTGCTCATCCGCTGAATCAGCCGAGTTCAATGCGATAAGTCGCCCCGTGCAGCAAGGCGACCATAAGCGTCAGATATTCGCGCAGGTGGCGGGTGAGCAGAAAATTTTCCCGCACGAACTGTTTGGCCGTATTTCCCATTTCCGTCATTTTGTCCCGGCGGTGCAGCAGGTAACGGGTACGCAGCGCCGCCCC
>SLDX01000078.1 GCA_007125075.1 Desulfonatronospira sp. | reverse complement strand
TAGCCGCCTTTTTCAGCTTCCTGAAGGACCTCCTCCCAGGTGGCCTCCTCAAATTCGAACTGCGCGTGAGTCGCCCACAAGGCTGCCCCGGAAATGAACAGGGACAGGACAGTCAGGATAAGTATCCGTCTAAGGCTCATAACAACTCCCTGTTACTTATATTTTGCCTTCCTGCTCCAGCTTGGCCTTCAAAAACTGGGCTCCGGCAATGCTAACGCCCAGCTGTCCGGCCATCAGGACCGGATCACTGCTGCCGGATCGCTGCGCCTGAGCGATAAACTCCTTTTCCAGCTCCTCCAGCCAGTCCTCAAACAGGGTCAAAAGTTCAGGTTCGGCAATGCTTTTGAGCACCTCTGACCTGGAAACTCTGTCCACCAGGGATTTGCACATCTGAGTTGGATCGACACCTTCGTCCAGACATTTGGCCATTCACAAATGGACCATGCTGGAGACTTTGTCGCTGTCCTCGTCGCCCAGAAGGCCCAGAATAAAATCTACGCGTTGTTCCTCATCCATCTGTGCGATCAGGCTTCTTGCGGCCGTCCCCAAAACCTCAAGGGCCTCTGTGGGTTCCATAAAATCGGCCATCCTTTTCATTTGACCCTGAAAAAACTCTTTGGAATCTGCCATAGCCTTTCTCCAGAATTTTATTCCTGAATCTGTGAGATCATTTTACAGTCCTATTGCCACTGTCCAGCACTCAATTTTGAAATATCTATTTCATCGCACGGCCGAAGCAGCCGGAAAGCAAGCGCGGGATCACAGCTCAGGTTTATACAATTAAAAATGAGTTCTTAATGTTATCAGCAGACCTGCCAGTTCATTCATGGATCTTACAAGATCCAGTACTGCGTGGTCGCTCAGCTGGTAGTATATGAACGGACCCTTGCGATTGACCTGAACCAGGCAGGTCCTTTTGAGTTCTCGCAGGTGGTGGGATACAAGCGGCTGGGAAAGCCCCAGTTTCTCCACCAGAGCGCTCACAGACTGCCTGCCCTCTCCCAGACATTCCAGGATGCGCAGCCTGTTTTCATCGGCCAGGGATTTGGCCAGTTGGGCCGCGTTGAAATACCGGCCGACCATATTGGTTTCCATTGGAATTCGGGACAAGGCATTCTCCTTGATCTATGTCACTTCCCGCAATAGTTGCTGAACTTTATCAGACTTCAGGGCATCCCCACACAAGGGATCATCTCCAATCTCTCATGCCTACCACTCCTCATCTGATAGACAGCTTATGAACATCCTCGCGGGCAAAGGAATACCTGTACCGGCTGCAATGCAAATTGTTACCCACATATTTCCTCCCTTGCGCGAGGTTAATCTAATTTCAAATAATTAAACACCATTTTACATAAATGAACGTTTATATATTTATTTATGGTTGTCAATATCATTTTTTGTACACCTGGTGCGTGTGCGCAGTTCTTTTTCCATCTTGACAAGCTCTTTATTCCCTTGAACAGTAAACATAGCTCTTGCTGACCGAAGGCTGACCTCTGAATATGGTTGGGAGTTCCATGCAAAAAATATCTATTCACTACTTTTTGTTCAGGAGATCCTGTCTTGAAAATCACAGACCTTGCACATCAGATAGTTCAAACTCTGGCTCGCCGTTTCCGTCCGCTTTTCATTTATCACCTGTTTTTCAGCATCCTTGTTTTTATCCTGCTGGCTCCTCTTACAGCCTGGCTGTCCACAAAAATCCTGTCTACCACAGGCCATCCTCTGGTCAGCCACCAGGAAATGGTCTCCTTTTTTCTTTCCCCCGCGGGGCTTTTCTGGCTGCTGGCCGCGGAAAGCCTGGCCCTGCTGCTCATGTTTCTACACCATTCCGGCATGATCATCATTGCCGACCAGGCAGGAAAAAGACCCTTTCACCCGGCAACTGACGCCCTATGGCAGGTTGGACGCAGGCTGCCGGATCTGCTGGCTCTATCGGTGATCCAGGTGGGCGCGCACCTGCTTCTGGCCTCCCCTTTTCTTCTGGCTATGGGTTTGCTGTGGAAGATTCTACTGGGAAATTACGATCCTTATTTTCTGATTTCCCGGACCCCGTCAATTTTCTGGATCTATGCCGCCGTCATTTCCCCACTGGCAGCGGGCATGCTTATCTGCAATGGAATGCTTTATCTGCGCTGGTTTCTGGCTCTTCCAGTACTTATTCTGGAAAAAAAATCCCCGAGAACAGCCCTTAAAAGAGGCGCCTCGATCTCCAGAGGCCATCTGAAAAAAATGGCTGTTCTGGTTCTTGGTCTGGCATTGACAGTTATTTTACTGCCCGTATTGCTGACTCTTCTCTTTGACGGCCTTGGAGGCCTTGTCCTGGGATGGCTTCCGGAAAATTTCGCGATCCTCATCCCTGCAGTGATCCTATACATAAGCGCGTACATCATTATGGCAATATTGATCAGCTTTGCCGGGATAACCTCCAACAGCCTGCTCATTTATCAGCTTTACCGGACCACCTCGGGCCTTTCATCCGTAAAGGTCGAATACGCTCCGCGCAGAACAGGAATTCTGGCCTGGGGCGCGGAAATACTTCTGCTGATCTTTGCCCTGGTTCAGGCAGGAATTATCATGCATTCCTTTTTTGATTTCCAGGATCATGTGTATATCAGCGCCCACAGGGGAAGTTCCATGAAGGCGCCGGAAAACACAATCCCGGCCATTGAGCAGGCCATTATCGATGGCGCGGATTATGTGGAAATCGATGTGCGCCAGACCGCTGACGGAGTACCGGTTCTCCTGCACGACCGTGATCTGCGCCGGATAGCGGGCAGACCAGAGGCTATATGGGAGCTGACTCTTAATGAGGTGCGGCGCCTGGATGCCGGTTCCTGGTTCCATCCCGGATTCAGCGGGGTGGGCATCCCTACGCTGGAAGAAGCCATTGAAGTGGTCAGGGGACGGGCCGGGCTGTACCTGGAAATTAAACCCAGCCCCCACACTCCCGATCTTGCCCGTAATGTGGTCCGGGTGCTTCAGGAAAACGAATACATCGAAGATGTGCTCATCGGAGCCATGCAGTCAGACATATTAAGGGAAGTAAGAAGCCTGGAACCCCGTCTGCGCACTTCTTTGCTCATACACACCTTTATCGGCGAACCCGACCGCGAACTCGTCGACGCTCTTGGACTTCGCGCGGCCATAACCGGCACCCATGATGTGCGGGAAGCACGAAGGCACGGGCATGAACTGCACGTATGGACTGTAAACGACCGAAGGGAAATGTCCAGGTTTATCGATATGGGCGTGGACAACATAATTACTGATGTCCCGGATGTGCTGGCCGATCTCCTGGAGGAAAGAACGGAGCTTTCCAATGCGCAGCTTCTGCTGGTCAAGCTGCGGCACTGGCTGAGAGACTAATCTCAGGGGCATCGACTGTTTCAGGGTCGGTGGATCAAAACTTGCGCATGATCACCACGTTTTCTGCGGGAATCTCGCACTGCCAGGCGAAAATCCGGGCCAGAGCATAAAAGGTTTCCCGGCGATAAAAAACAACGTGCGTGGGATCCCGGCGATAATACCAGTCAGGAAAATCTTTTCTGTCCACCAGAAAAGTGGTCATGATCCCCAGCCATCCACCCGGCCTTAGCATCAGGTTCAGTCGTTTGAACTCCTCACGGGGGAAATGAAAGTGCTCGGCTGTCTCGGTGCAGACAATAAAATCGAAGCTTTTCTTCAGCGTCTCCTGCCGGGGGAAAAAGAAAGGATCGTACAGTTGAACCCTGTGTCCGGCCTCTTGGAGAATCAAGGCCAGAGCCGGACCCGGGCCGCAGCCGTAGTCAAGACCGTTCAGGCCCGCCGGCATCCTCTTGAGCAAAGGTCTGGCCAGTCTGTTCAGAAACTGCCTGTATTTCATATCCTCAGGATCATTTTCATGCTCAAGGTAGCGCATGCGTTCCTCTTCTGCTCCGGGCAGATGAGACTTGTGTAAAAAAACTGCTCCACATGCACTGCAGCCCCAATAAAATCTCTCCAGATCCTCGAAAAAGCATGCAGCTGCATCCTGACGGCACACTCGGCAATCAACCGGATTCATCGTATTCATTCTAGTTTATCTTCTTAACCGGATCCAGCTGAGCGGCAAGCATTCCCATGAGCATAAGCGCGCAGCCTGCCCAACCTCTTATGCTCAGAACCTCGCCCAGGATGATCATTCCTGCCAGCACCGCGAATACGGTTTCCAGGCTCAGGATGACCGCGGCATGCGTTGGCGGTGATCTTTTCTGGGCCACCACCTGCAGGGTGAAGGCCACTCCCACAGAAAGGACTCCTCCATATAGTATGGGTACTGCAGCATTCCGGATTGCGGTCCAGGTCACCTCTTCCACCACCAGCCCTATCAGCAGGCTCAGGACCGCGCAGACCCAGAATTGAAGCGCGGCCAGTTTGAGCACATCATGGCGGGGAGCCAGCCAGCCGATGGCCAGTACGTGAAAGGCGTACATGAAGGCACAGATTATAACCAGGGTGTCCCCAAAGCCTATGTTGAATCCATTGGTGATGGTCAGAAGATAAAGCCCGGAAACCGCCAGCAGGGCTCCGAAAGCCGATCCCGGTCCCGGTCTGAACCCCCAGATGCAGCCGATCAGAGGTACAAGAACCACGTACAGCCCGGTAATGAATCCTGCCTTTCCGGCAGTGGTATAAATGATGCCTGTCTGCTGAAGGATGCTGCCGGCAAAAAGCAGGGTGCCTGCCAGAAGACCGGCCTTGAGCAGGGATGTCCCCCCTTCCACTGTCGGCAGAACCTTGTTTCTATTGCTGAAAACAAGAATAAACGGGGTCAGCACCAGGGCGCCCAGGGCGAAGCGGATGCCGGTATACATGAACGGCCCCATGTGGTCCATGCCCACTTTCTGGGCCACAAAGGCCGAGCCCCAGATCAGGGCGGTGAGCAGCAGCAGGAGATCGCCTTTGACATGGCTTTTCCAGGCCATGCCTACCCTGCTCCGACATTCAGATGAGCGTTTATCCGGTTTTCAATGCGCCTGAAGACCCAGAGCAGGCCGTAGACAATGATGAGATAAAGAACAGCGGCTGTCAGAAAAATTTCGTAAAAGGCAAAGCTGCGGGCCGCGATTTCCCTGGCCACGCCGGTTATGTCCATGACAGTGATGATGGAAACAAGGGATGAGGCCTGCAGCAGAAAGATGACCTCATTGGTGTAGGCCGGCCAGGAAACGCGCAGAGCCTTGGGGATGATGATCCTGCGGTAGAGCAGCATGCCGGACATGCCGCAGGCCCGGGCCGCCTCCACTTCTCCGTGCGGCACGCCCTGAATGCCTCCCCGGAAGATTTCGGTTGAATAGGCCGCGGTGTTCAGAGTCAGGGAAAGCACCGCGCAGAACCAGGCGCTTTGAAACAGATACCACAATCCCACTGAATCCAGAAAACCCTGAAACTGTCCGCTGCCGTAGTAAATAAGAAACATCTGAACCAGAAGCGGTGTCCCCCGGAAATAAAATGTAAAAACATAAACAGGCATCCACAGAACGCGCAGCCTGGACACGCGCATGATTGCCAGGGGTATGGCCAGCAGAAAACCGATAAGTACGCTCAGACCGGTGATCTGCATGGTGATCAGGGCTCCGTCCAGCAGCCTGGGAATGCTTTGCAAAATCAGATCCATGCCGGCCTCACTCCCTGATTATTCCCCGGTTGGCGCGTTTTTCAGCCCACTGCTGAATTATATTCGAACCGATGGTGATGCCCAGGTAGATAAGAGATGCTATGAAAAAAAAGGTGAAGGGCTCCCTGGTGGCTCTGGCGGCGATGTCCGCGTTGCGCATCAGTTCCGGAAGCTGGATTACTGAAATGAGAGCAGTGGCCTTGATCAGCACCATCCACACATTGCCCAGTCCGGGCAGGGCAAAGCGCATCATCTGAGGCAGAAGCACCCGCCGGAAAATCAGCATGCGGCCCATTCCGCAGGCATGCGCCGCTTCAATCTGCCCCTTGGGAACAGACATATAGGCCCCCCTGAAGACTTCGGTGGAAAAAGCTCCGTATATGAAGCCGATGGTCAGGGTTCCGGCAATGAAGGGGTCCAGGTTGATGAAAACATGGTGCCCGAAGAGGGCGGAAACATCCTGAATAAGAGTGGGAGTGCCGTAATAGACCAGAAGAATGAGTACCAGTTCAGGAATGCCGCGAATGACCGTGGTGTAGCAGTTGACCAGGAACCTTATAAGCGCTGATTCGGAAAACTTGCACATTACCCCGACAAGACCAAGCACAATGGCCATGACCATGGCGCAAAGGCCTACGTAAATTGTCAGCTTGGCTCCCTGGATGATCAGCCAGCCGTAGCCGTGCAAATCGATAAAAGGCATTCGCTGTAACCTGAAACCGGAAAACAGACAGGCCGGCTACCGGAAGCTTGACCCGGCATCCGGCCTGTTTGGAAGAAGTTATGGCCTATTCTTCGCCGTAGACGTCGAAGTCGAAGTATTTGTCATTAATTTTCTGGTAGGTTCCGTCTTCTCGTATGGTCTGGATGGCCTGATTGAAAGTTTCTCTAAGCTCATCCTCGCCCTTGCGCAGGGCAATGCCGATGCCCTCTCCAAACCATTCCTCGTCCGTATAGCTGGGGCCGACGAATTCATAGTTCTGCCCGGCATCAGTGTCCAGAAAACCGCTCTGCAGAACAACAGCGTCCGCGAACAGCAGGTCAACCCGGCCGGAAACCATGTCCATATTGGCTTCCTCCTGGGTGGCGTAGGAACGGATGTTCAATACATCCGAGAAATTGTCGTTAATGAAGTTGGCGCTGACTGTGGCCCGCTGTACACCGACGGACAAACCTTTCAGCCCTTCGTCTGAAATTTCGATATCCCTGTCATTATGCTTCACGAACCTGGCCGGGGTCTGGTAGTACTTCTCAGTAAAGTCCACTCTTTTCTTGCGCTCCTCGGTGATGCTCATGGAGGCGATGATCGCGTCGTATTGTCTGGCCAGCAGCGCGGGAATCATTCCGTCCCAGCTCTGAGTGACGAATTCGCATTGCAGGTCCGCTGCTTCGCACAGAGCCTTGGCGATGTCTATGTCAAAACCCTGAAGATTGCCGTCCCGGTCAATATAGTTGAAGGGAGGATAGGCTCCCTCCGTGCCGATGCGCACCTTGTCCTGCGCCAGGGCTGTCGAGGCCAGCAGAAAAATGCCCAGCAGGACCAGCGTACCAATTTTTGCCATCTGATTCATGTTTCCTCCGTTTGTGTGTTTGTGTTTAATTATATGTTCATTTTAACGTACACTAAATCAGAAAAATCTGGTCAGAAAACGCCTGCACCTTTCAGAAGCGGGATTTTGAAACAGATATTCCGGTGGGCCCTGATCTTCTATTACTCCGCTGTCCAGAAAAATGACCTGCGTTGAAACATCCCTGGCAAAGCTCATTTCATGGGTGGCCAGAATCATGGTCCGTCCTTCACTGGCCAGATCCTGCATCACTTTAAGGACTTCACCCACCAGTTCAGGATCAAGGGCTGAGGTGGGTTCATCAAAAAGAAGCACTTCCGGCTCCATGGCCAGCGCCCTGGCAATGGCCGCACGTTGTTGCTGTCCCCCTGAAAGCTGTGCCGGATAATAATCGGCCCGGTCAGCTATGCCCACTTTTTCAAGATAGGCCATGCCCAGCTCCCGGGCATCTTTTTTATCTTTCTTTAATACATGGACCGGCGCTTCGATAACGTTTTGAATTACGGTCATATGCGTCCACAGGTTGAAATGCTGAAAGACCATGCCCAGTTTGGTCCGGATGCGATCAACCTGCCTGCTGTCCTCCGGAACTGCCTTGCCCCGCCTGTTCATGCGCAAGCGAATATGTTCTCCGCCAACATGAATATTTCCGGATGAAGGCATCTCCAGGAGATTGATGCAGCGCAAAAAAGTGCTTTTGCCTGATCCGCTGGAACCGATCATGGTGATCACGTCACCTTCACGGGCGGTCAGGGACACCCCTTTCAGAACATGCAGGGATCCAAAATTCTTATGCAGATTTTCCACCCACAGGGCGTATTTTGAACTCGCGGGGGATGAAATTTTTGACACTGTTTATATTATCCCTTGATCAAGACTTATTGCGTGCATGGCAGGCCATGCGCAGCCTCCCGTTCATGGCGGACTGACCGGACAGTGAGGTGAAGTCTTGATTTCATGTGCAAGGTTTTTGATTGTCGGCTGGAATGCAGATAAAAACTAATAGATTTTCCGCTATTTTCCTGTCAAGCGCAAGCTCTTTTGTGGGATTATGCGGGCACAGTCATTGTTCTGACCTGAGAGGTCATGAAATCCATGACCCTTGACCAGAATTCAGGAAGTTCCTCCTGTTTGCGGAAAACAAGATAAAGACTCAGCTGCAGAGAGCCTTCTTTAAGCCTTATCCGGGCAATTTCACGTTTTTCAAGTTCCTCTCTGATCATGAACCGGGGCAGCAGAGAAAAACCCATGCCTGATTTGACTATGGATTTGATGGCCTCATTGCTTTCAGAGAAACATATGTACTTGAAATGTCTAAGTGAAAGACGATGCTGCTTGATAAATCCAAGAAATTCATTATGAACCCCTGAGCCCTCTTCCCTTAAAACCAGTGGATTTTCCAGCAGATCGTGAATGGAAAGCTCATCCGGGAGATTCTTTTTTTTCCCTGACTTGAACAGATCAAGGGGAACCCGGACCATTTCGATCTTGTCCAGGGCATTATGGGTCGGAGGGGTTCCGGTGATGCCGATGTCAAATATTCCGCTGAGCAGACCCTGAAAAATCTTTTCACATTTCAATATGTTCAATACCAGGCGGGTATCCGGATACTTTTCCTGGAACGTATCAAGCATTTGAGGGCAGATATGCTCTCCGGCGATAAAGCATGCAGCCAGCCTGAAGCGGGACAGAAATTGATTGGCGCTCTTGTTCATGCTCTGCAGAAGCTCGCTTTGAAACTCGTCAAGTCTGGATGCGTGCTGATAGAGCATATGTCCTTCCCGGGTCATCTTGATCCTGCCCGAGCTGCCCCTGATCAGCAGGGGGATCTGAAAATAGTTTTCCAGGCTCTGGATCTGAAGGCTTACCGCGGGCTGGGACAAGAAAAGATTGTTGGCCGCTTTGGAAAAGCTGCCCATATCCACCACTTCGCGAAATGTTCTCAAAGCGTAAAGATTTAATTCCATGTCTTGAGTTTTTTGTTTGCCTCTGCTGAAGCCGGATTTGTCCAGTCAGCGAGAGATTTTAAGAAATCTAAGGGCTTTTAATATAGAATTAAAAATTACGTTATTATATTTTTTCCAAAATGCCAAGCCATAAGAAAAAGAATTTAGCAAACGAGTAGAATCAGGAGGACAAAGAGAAGTAAAAAGAAGATGATTTCAGCGAACCAAGAGACTCAAAAGCAGGACGAGGAAAGAGACTTAAGAGGCTTTAGTGTAGACATAATTGGATTGAAAAATTCAGCAAACTCTTGAACAAAGATTTGGATCTGGAGGCAAAGAGACAGGATTTTAAGGCTTTTTTAATACGGAAGGTCTCTCAGGACTTGGTATCCAAGAGACCTTCCGACCCGACAGGAGGGGTTCTTAAGGAGTATTCAGGCCGGCCCGTAAAGGAACCGGATAGAATCGGTATTTTTTACGTTTGTTATCTGCTCAGCCACTGCACGTGCTGTTCGCACTCTTCCATGTGCACAGGCCTCATGCCGTGACACTCCATACAGTTTTCCTTGCCATGGGTGAAGGGCTGCATGTTGTTATGACAGCTCATGCAGCTTTCCACGTTTTCATGCGGTTTGGTCGTAACTTCAAAAGCGCCTTCATCGTGAAGCTTGTTCAGCATGTTCACAACCTTGACCGCTGTATCCGCAGTCAGCCCGCCGCATCTTTCCTTGCGCTCGTCGGAGCCGCGGGAGACACCGGCCTCCTTCATCCACTTGGTCACTGAAATGTGACACAGGCTGGAATCTATTGGCACCTGAGGCAGATTCAAGCCCGCGGGCTGATATTCCGGAAAAGGAAACTTCATGTACCAGGCCATGAGTTCATCGCAGAGCTTGCCCTTTGTGGCGTTGTCCGCTGGGATCATGGCAAAGAGCGTCAGAGGAGGAACCAGGGCTCCGCAGATGGACGCCCAGCCGGTTCTGACCCCTGAGGAAAAGGTCCAAAACATGGAAATGGGATAGTTGGTGTAAGGAGCACCAATTTCCTTGGCCAGGTAGCCGAAAAGACCATCGGCTGCGCCGGGGCCTCAGCCGCCATGGTCGTGGTACGCCCTGTAAGCCATTTCAGCTGCAACATCCGGATTCAGCTTTTTGTACGGAAAATCAGCACTGATCGCCGCTCCGGCCCTGGCAGGGCTTAGCAGGGAATGCCCGGCGAATCCCACGGTCCCGGCCACAGCCACTCCGGCCAACGTGGTGCTCACCCCTCTTAAGAAATGTCTGCGGGACAAATTGTTTTTGTTCTCCATCACTAAAACCTCCTTTTTAATCTTTACAATTTTTTCATTGACTTTAAAAAAATTTACAAATAAATGGCGGTTCCTGCTTACTTCAAATTATCTGTAAATAAATTTTCCAAAAAAATTTAATTCAGAAATCCGGTCAATACTATACAAACTCTGTCTGAATAGTTTAATCAAAATGTAGGTTATGACCGGAAAGCAGTCGAATAAAATGTTTTTATTGTACCATTAATAAAACTTATATTCGTTATGATAACTGTTTTCTTTCTCGACACCCGAAAATTAAATTTTGAAAATATAAAAAATACTGAATTATTCTTGACAGACAGGCTTGAAATCAATTATTAGATTTGTTTTGCCAAACAGATCATGGAGTTCTTGATTATGAAGACTTTCAGCCCCAGAGCCGGGGATATCAAACGCGAATGGTACGTTGTGGACGCCCAGGACAAGATACTGGGCAGACTGGCCACCCGTATCGCCACCAAGCTAAGAGGCAAGGACAAGCCCGAGTTCGCTCCGCATATGGATACCGGTGATTTTGTAGTCGTGGTCAATGCCGCAAAGATAAACGTCACCGGCGACAAATTGAACCAGAAAAAATACTACCATCACACGGGCTACCCCGGCGGTATAAAAGAAATTTCCCTGGACAAGCTGATCCAGAAAAAGCCTGAACAGGTAATTTTTAAAGCGGTGGGACGCATGCTTCCCAAAAACAAGCTTGGGCGGCAACTGCTTAAAAAACTCAAGGTTTATCCCGGACCTGAGCATCCGCATACAGCGCAAAAGCCTGAAAACATGCAGATCTAATTTTTTGGGAGACAACGGATATGAAGGAAGAATATTATTACGGTACGGGCAGAAGAAAGACATCAATCGCCAGGACCAGGCTTTACAGCGGCTCCGGTCAGATACTGATCAACGGCCGGGCCTTTCAGGATTATTTTCCCAGAGCCGCCCTGCAGATGATAATCAACCAGCCTTTGAAGCTGACTCAATCCACCGGCAAATTCGACATCAAGATCAATGTTCACGGCGGCGGACTTGCCGGTCAGGCTGAAGCGGTGCGTCACGGAATCAGCAGAGCCCTGCTCAGGGTGAATCATGAAAACCGGAGCGTACTTAAAAAGGCCGGACTGCTGACCAGAGACGCCCGGATCAAGGAAAGAAAAAAATACGGTCAAAGAGGCGCCCGGGCCAAATTCCAGTATTCCAAACGTTAATGCCTGGACAACCCGACTGCTGTTTATCCACCATCAAGGCAGGGCTTATTCGCCCTGCCTTTTTTTTGCAGTTGTCCACGCTTTCAGAGGACAGAGTTCGGAAGTCGGAGGAAAGAGGTCGGGAGTCGGAAGTCGGAAGTCGGAGGACAGTGGATCCCAAATAATGGCCGATAAACAAATTCCGCATCTGGTATATGCTGATTCTGAAGGCAACATATACGACGAGCCCGATCTGCTCATGCTGGTTCGCAGGGGCCGGGAACTGAGCCTGCCAAGACCGGACGAAATCATGCCCCTGCCTGATGCAAGCGATCTGTTCATGCTTCCTGGCAGAAAAGCTGTGGGCTTTGACCCGGAAACCGGCCGGACAGAGGTTATCGATAACGGACTGGCTCTGGCCGGCTTTGCCAGCCCCGGCCATACCCTGTCAGCAACCGCGGCCTTTGTCCGCGGTGAGAACCCGCCTGTCCTGCCCCTTTTTGCCTACGGCGCGCTTGGATACATGGGCGGAAGGTTCTGGATTACTTCCATGCTGGTGGACAAAGATCAAAGACAAAACTTTGCCGGAATATCTCAATCCAGAATCGCCAAAGGAGCCAAAAGCCTGCTCCGGAAATATCCCGATAACAGGCTGATCCGTCATCTGGCTGGATGCGCCCTTGATTATTGCTGTCCCGCGGCAAGGAATCTGGCTCTGGGCAGATTTGAAGCACCTTTGCCGACCTCCCGGCAATGCAATGCCTCCTGCATCGGCTGCATTTCCCTGCAGCCCCGGGATTCAGGGTTTGTATCCACACAGAACAGGATGGATTTCGCCCCGACCGCGGAAGAAATCTCCCAGGTCATGCTCGAGCACTGCAGCCGTGAACCCCGGGCCATCCTTTCTTTCGGCCAGGGCTGCGAGGGTGAGCCCCTGACCATGGCCCGGACCATCGCCGAGTCGGTCAAAAGAGTACGCCGGGCAATTCCCCGGGCGACCATAAATATGAACACCAATGCTTCCAGGCCGGAGCACATTCAGGAATTAGCCCGGGCCGGCATGGATTCCATAAGGGTCAGCCTGAACAGCGCCGATCCCGAGCTGTACAGGCTGTATTTCCGTCCCCGAAATTATGATTTTGAAGATGTCCGTCGGAGCATTTCTCTGGCCAGGGAAGAAGGCATGTTTGTTTCCCTGAATCTTTTATATTTCCCCGGGATTACCGACACGGAAGATGAACTTGACAGGATCACCGGCCTGTTAGAGGACCAGCGAGTCAACCTGGTACAGCTGCGCAACCTGAATCTTGATCCGGATATCTATCTGCGGCTGCTTACAGACAAATCTCCAGGCCCTCAGGTTGGACTGAAAAATTTCATGCGCAGGATCAGAAAGCAGTGCCCCTGGATTAAATTCGGTTATTTCAACCCTTATCTGCCGAAGGACGCCGGCGGAAAGCAGTGCTGAAAAGTAAAGTTCTCCTTTTGCTTTATTTGGTGTATCAGCAATAGCTGTCAGATTAATTTTTGAATTTAGTTCCGCACAGATAATTAGTTGTTTTACTTACCCTTTTATCTCTTAACCCGGCTTAACCCATACTCCTCCTCCCATAATCCATAATCCTTCCCCCTTAATCCATAATCCTGACTCCTGACCCCCCGCCGGGCCGTAGGTCCTATGGCCTCCTGCTCGCAGAGCTATACAGCTCGGAGAGGCCGGAGGCTGACCCCTGACTCCTGACTCCTGACCCCTTACCCCTTATCCCTTATCCCTTATCCTGAAAATTAATCCATACCCCTTATCCCTTAATCCTGAAAATCTCACCCTGCTCCAAGCTTAACCACTGTTTCAGCCACCCTGGCGCCCAGTTTTACCGCGTTTTCCCGGGCCTCTTCATCCGGAGCACCGACGCAGGCGGTGCCGTAATGCCCGGTAGCGCTCATGGGGTCGCCGACTATAATCATGCCATAAATCATAAGTGTCTGGATAATAGAAATCATCGTGGTTTCCTTTCCACCACTGGGATCTCCTGAAGTGGCGAAAGCCGCTCCTACCTTATTTTCCATCTTTTTTCTGATGGTCACGAACTTATCGAAAATTTTTTTCAGTTCCCCGGCCATGGTTCCAAAGTAAACCGGGGAACCGGCGATTATTCCGCTGCAGCTCAAAAAATCATCCTTGGTTACTTCTGCTGTACTTTTGAGCAGACATCTTACACCCTCGACCGACTCCACTCCCTGGGCAACGGCCTGGGCCAGCTGCTTGGTATTGCCTGACCTGGAAAAGTATAAAACCAGTATCTGCATAAGATCACCTCCGAAAATCAGTTATCGAATATTTTATCGACTGAAAAAAAATCCGGCTACACAACCTTTTTATTGATTTTTTGCAAAAAGCTTACCCGAAAACCGCTCCTCCTGCTCCCGTACCTTTTAGCCTTTTTAACGAAGGTCCTGCGCATTGAATATCCGGAAACAGCTCAAATATGCTCATCTCAATATCTTGAGGAAGGAATAATTACCTGCCAAAACCAGCAATAGTTTACTTGTTGTCTTTACCCGTGTTCTTTGCTGCACTATCTGAATAAGCAGACTGTATAAAAATTAAGAAGGGGGCTTTCTTTGTCAACATCAGGCTGTGAAGGCGCAGGACTCTTAATCGGCACCAGCGGATGGTTCTACAAAATCTGGAAGGATGACTTCTATGAAGGTGTGGCGCAAAAGAGATGGCTGTCTCATTATGCTTCCAGATTCAACAGCGTTGAAGTCAATGCAACCTTTTACCGGCTGCAGAAACCGGCCACCTATGAAAAATGGCTCGGACAAACCCCGGATTCCTTCTGTTTCACGGTGAAGGGCAGCCGTTTCGTAACACACATAAAACGGCTCAAGGATACTAAGGATTCAATAATCAAGCAAAAAGACAATCTGGAAATTCTGCTGCCCAGACTGGCCGCTGTTGTCTGGCAGCTGCCCGGCAACATGGAAAAGGACTTATCCAGGCTCGAAGACTTTGCCGCCAGCCTTTCCATCCATTGGCCCCGGAATCATCACGTCATGGAGTTTCGAAATTCTTCCTGGTTTGATCAGGATGTCGCCGGGCTTCTTGATAAGTACAATCTGGCCAACTGCCTGTCAGACTCTCCAAACTGGCACATGTGGGAAATGACCCTGTCCGGGCTGGCCTATGTCCGCCTTCACGGGCATACGGAGCTCTACCGTTCAGAATACACAGAGAAACAACTTTCCTCCTGGGCCGGTAAGGCCGGGCACTGGAAGGATCAGGGGCTCAAAGTCTTTATTTTCTTCGACAACACCGATGAAAACCATGCCTGGAATGACGCTTTAAGACTGAAAGAAATGCTTGGCTGAAAGCAGACCTTGCCGCAATTATCTGTATCAAATCCTGAAACAATTTTGCGCCTGTTATCCCCTTAATCTATAATCCTGAATCCTGACCCGCCGCCGGGCCGCAGGCCCTATGGCTTCCTGCTCGCAGAGCTATACAGCTCGGAGAGAGAGGAGAGGCCGGACGTTGACTCCTTAACCCAGACCCCGACCCTTGGCCTCGCGGCGCCTGGCATGCAGGATCGGCTCTGTGTAGCCGTTTGGCTGCAGGCGCCCCTTAAAAATCAGATCACAGGCTGCCTGAAATGCAGGGCTGCTCTCAAAGTCTTCGGACATGGGCCTGTAGGCCGGATCATGGGCGTTCTGCTGATCAACGACCCTGGCCATGTTCTTCAAGATCTGCATAACCTCCTCAGGATTGGACAGGCCGCGGTACAGCCAGTTGGCGATGTGCTGGCTGGAAATTCGCAGGGTGGCCCTGTCCTCCATCAACCCGGTATTGGTTAAATCCGGAACTGTGGAGCAGCCGATGCCCTGCCCGATCCATCGAACTACATAGCCCAGTATGCTCTGGGCATTGAGTTCCAGTTCCTCGCGTATCTCTTTCGGATCGGGATGTTTCAGTCCCAGCAGAGGCAGGGTCAAAAGCTCGTCCAGTCTTGACCGGCTGCTTCCTTCCAGCTTGATCTGCCTGGAAAAAACATCCACCTGATGATAGTGCGTGACATGCAGCGTGGCCGCTGTTGGTGAAGGCACCCATGCGCAGCTGGCCCCGGAGAGAGGATGTTCAATTTTGCTCTCCACCATTTCCCGCATTTTGTCTGGTTTGGCCCACATGCCTTTGCCAATCTGCGCTCGCCCCCGGAATCCGCAGGCAAGCCCGGTTTCCACATTCGATTTCTCGTAAGCAAGCATCCAGGGCAAGCTTTTCATCTCATTCTTACGCACCATGGGCCCGGCCTCCATGCTGGTGTGAATTTCATCTCCGGTGCGATCCAGAAAGCCGGTATTGATGAAAATGATCCGCTCTGCGGCTCGGCGTATGCATTCCTTGAGATTAAGAGAAGTCCTGCGTTCCTCATCCATGATTCCGATCTTCAGGGTATTGCGGTTCAGCCCCAGCGCATCTTCGGTGCGGCTGAACAGTTCGCAGGTAAAAGCGACCTCTTCCTGTCCGTGCATTTTTGGCTTGACGATGTATATGCTCCCGGCAATGCTGTTGCGATATTTAACTTCGCCCTGCAGATCATGCCTGCCGATCAGAGCTGTGATCAGGGTGTCCAGAATGCCTTCAGGAATTTCCCGGCCGCTGGAATCCAGAACCGCGTCCGTGGTCATCAGGTGTCCTACCGTGCGCACCAGCATCAGACTGCGCCCCTTGAGACTGAAAGCCCGGCCTTGCGGTGAAATGTATGCCCGGTCAGGATTAAGCCTTCGCGTTATCTGCTTATTTCCTTTCTGAAAGACTGCTTCCAGATTTCCTTTATACAAACCCAGAAGATTGCGGTAAATCAGATTTTTGTCCGCGGCATCCACAACCGCGACAGAATCTTCAAAATCCAGAATAGTGGTTATGGCTGACTCCAGCAATACGTCCCTGATCCCCGCCGGATGGTTTTTCCCCACCGGATCCTGCGGATCTATGCTGATCTCCATATGCAGCCCGTTATTGCGCAGCAAGACTGCTTCCAGAGGACCATCTCCGGCATAGCCTGCGAATTGCTCGGGCCTGACCAGACCGGCGACTGAACCGTCTTTCATCCTCATCTGAAGGACAGCGGCACCGGACCGGGATTCAATTTCAAAGGACTGAACATCAAGGTATGAGCCCTTGTCCAGTGGCGCCGCCCGGTCCAGAAAACGGGAAGCAAACATGACCACCCTGGCTCCGCGCACGGGGTTGTAGTCTTCCCCCTTTTTCGCGCCCTGGTCTTCAGGAATCACATCTGTACCGTAAAGCGCGTCATACAGGCTGCCCCAGCGGGCATTGCAGGCATTTAATGCGTAGCGGGCATTGTCAACCGGGACCACCAGCTGGGGACCGGCTATGGAGGATATTTCCTCGTCCACTCCGGCTGTTTCTATGCTGAAGTCCTCACCTTCGGGCAGGAGGTAGCCTATATCATACAGGAACTGTTTGTATGCTTCGTGATCATGCGCTTTTTTTCTGAAGTCCAGGTGCCACTGGTCAATTGCTTTTTGCAGTTCCTCGCGTTTCAGCAAAAGCGCGGCATTCCCGGGACCCATATCCTGCACGATCTGCTCCAGAACCTGCCAGAATTCTTCGGTCTTCAGGCCGGTATCCGGAACGATCTCATTATCCACCAGTTCAGCCAGTGGCGCAGCTACTTTCAATCCCGCCCGCTGGACGTATTCCATGATTTAAACCTCCTTATCAGCCTGCCTGGTTAACGTTAATAACCATTTGTCTTTATTCCTCTCTTTTCCCCTTTCTCCTTTTCCCTTTCCCATTTCCCCTTAATCCTTGATATAAGTACAGCCGGAAAAAGACAAACCAACAGATCCGGTGATTCCTATAACCTGAATCCGTGAAAACAGGTTCCGGAATTTGTCAAAACGGCCGCAAAAACTAACTTCACGGATTCGGGCTATTAACACTTGTTCATCTTTTACGCATTTCTTCTTGAATGGTTACCTGTTCACGGCCGGTTCTGACCCGGACAAAATTAACGATCTTTTTGGCCGCCAGGGGAAATACGGCCAGTATGGCAAAGGAGATGATCAAGCCCGGAGAAAGTATATCCGAGATTTCGTTTATTTCTCCAAGCTGCCTGCCTGCATTGACCAGAACTGCAGATCCCGGAAGCATGCCGAGCTGGGACACCCAGTGGAAGGTGATCAGACGCATGCTGGTCAAGGCCATGCCCAGGTTGACCACCAGCAGGGGAATGACCGAAACAATGCGCAGGGTGAAAAGATAAAAAGCACCTTCTTTCTTTATCCCTTCATTTATTCTTGCATACCAGGAGCCGAGCTTTTTTCTGGTCCAGTCCCTGAAAAGATACCTGGCCACCATGCAGGAAAGGGTACAGCCTATGCTGCTGGCAAAAGAAACAAGAACGAGACCTATCCAGAATCCGAAAAGAGTGCCCGCGGCCAGGGTCATGATTGCCGCGCCCGGCAGGTTGACTGTGACGATTATGATATAGAGCAGGAAAAAGCCGGAAATGACCGCAAAAGTGTGCGACTGGTATAGCTCTCTAAACCTTTGTTTTGACTGCTGCAGATGCTCCAGGGTCAGATATTCATGCGCACCCAGGGAAAAAAAGAGAAAAATCATCACGATGAAGAACAGACCAACGGCCATCTTCCAGGGACTGGGCATATAAGTCAGAAGACCGGAAAGCATTCTTGCCTCTTTTTTAGTGACTTACTTCTGATATCTATTGTCTGTAATGCTGCTTTTCCTGATAACAGAAACAGATAACCTGTAATTTGCAGCAGCGACTGTCCAGGTTTTCGGTAAAAGACTGTGTAAATATCGGTTAGCAGGCATAGCCGCTCTGAGTGTTTCACCTGCTTTTTGGTACAATGTCTGCAAAATAAATCGGTTAGAAACAAAACCCTGCATTCCCTTTGCCAGGCCGATTTTGGACCATATAATAATGATAGGCACTTAAGCTGACTTGGAAACCACTGTGAAGAACATTGATCAATGATTCAATTCAGTCTCTTGAAAATGTTTAAAGTATGAAGGCCAGGTAAGTCTGCAGGACAATATTGAACTGCAGGGACCATAGAGTGTGACACATAGACACGCTTTGCGTGACACTATACAGGTTTCAAAATATGCGTTTGCTCTGGGTGGAAATTCTGAAGCTGCTGGCTGTCTTCGGGGTCATCCTGCTGCATGTATCCGCCCCGTATGTGGTCCCTTTTGAAAACACCGGACATTGGTGGACCGGAAATATCTACGATTCATTGACCCGCTGGTGCGTGCCTATGTTTGTCATGGTCAGCGGAGCCCTTGTTCTTCCCGGAGCACACAATATCCCCTTCAGCCGGTTTCTGCTTGTCCGGGTCAGAAGGATTCTTGTTCCCTTTTTCATCTGGAGCGCGATTTATTTTTTCTACCGCAGCCATATCAAAGGAGAAGAGCTTTTCTTTACCGGGTTTTTGCCCATGTTTATCTCCGAGCCGGTATTTTACCACCTTTGGTTCGTCTATATGCTCTTCACCCTGTATCTATTCTCTCCGGTGATAAGCGCCTTTCTGAACGGCGTTCTACACAAGTTTGCCTGGTATCTGATTGTTATCTGGTTCTGCTGGGCTTCTTTTCTTCCGGTTCTGCATGTGCCGCTTAATCTTGAAACCTACTTCATGACCGACATGAATGAATATTCAGCTCTTAAACTCTCAGGTTACTTTCTTCTGGGCTTTCTTTTAAGAGAGGCTTTTGTGCGCGATAAAAGCCATCTGGTCCTGCTCCTGCTGGTTTTTCTGACCGGCGGGGCGGCCACGGCCATAGGAACCTTTCTGCTGAGCCTGCATACCGGAGAATTTAATCATTTCTTTTATAATTATTTCAGCGCTAATGTGGTGCTCATGACGCTTTCGCTTTTTCTTCTGGTCAAAAGCATCTTTAATCTTTCCGGAAAAAACGCTGCTGAGAATACACGGCTCACAGCATTGTGTTCGCAGAATCTTCTTCAAAAAGCAGGAAGCTGTGTTTTCGGAATCTATCTGATACATGCCTTGATTCTTGAACTTTTCAGGGACGAAAGCCTGGGTTTTGTCATCGATCACACCAGTTTTTTTGGCACGGGCCTTCCTCCTGCAGCGGGAATTCCGCTCTTTGCGGCAAGCATTTTTCTGTTTTCCCTGATTGTCATTTTAATCCTGCGTGCTGTACCAGGATTAAGGAACCTGATTGCATGAAGCAATATAAAGTACATGTAAATATTTTCGCCTGCATCTGGGTTGTGTTCATTTTCGGACTGTGGTCCCAGAATAATGAGGAACTGAAGTTTCTTGACGAATACATCTCATTTTCCAGGGTGGCCGAACTCCCCCTGCGCTTTCTTTCCAAAGAGGAGGCCTGGGAAACCGCAGCGCCTGATGCCGTTGAGATCGAGATTCCAAGAGAGGGAGAGGAGCCCGGACAGCCGGCAGTATGGTATGATTCAGGTTCAGACAGGAAAAAACCGCTGCTTCTGGCTCTGCACAGCTGGAGCGAAGACTATCAGCAGCATTTTGGAATCCCCTATGCGGTATTCGCCAGAAAAAACGACTGGGTTTTTATTCATCCGGATTTCAGGGGAGAGTTCGACAACGAGGATGCCACAGCATCGGAAAAAGCAGTGCGTGATATTCTTCTGGCCCTGGAATACGCCAGGGCAAAAGCTTCCGTGGATGAAAGCAGGATATACGTGACCGGATTTTCAGGAGGAGCAATGATGACCCTGATCATGGCCGGCCGCTATCCTGAAAAATTTACCGCGGTATCAGCCTGGGTTCCCATATATGATCTGAACGACTGGTATGAAGATCTGCTTCAGACACCCTTTGCCTACACGGAAAAATATCAGGAAGACATCGAAGCTTCCTGCGGCGGAGCTCCAGATACCGATGAGCAGGCGAGAGAGGAATGCAGCAGGCGGAGTCCTTCGGCCTACCTGAAAAACGCCAGGGGCAAAGATATCCGGGTATTCGTCTCCGGAGGACTTCAGGATCCGTTTGTTCCTCCGTCCCATGCCATACGCGTGTTTAATGACCTTGCCGACCCTGAGGACAGTATATCTGAAGAGGATTATCTGTACATCGACGAAAATCAGTCCCTGCCTGAAGGGCTTGAGGGACAGGAAGTATCAGACCGTTTTTTTGAAGAAGCAGACCTGGAAGTTGTTTTTACCAGAGAATCCTCAAACGTTACCCTTTTTCTTTTTGACGGCGGTCACGATATTATTTATAATAAAAATTTAGATTGGTTATCCAGACAAAAGCGTTAAGCAGCCATAAAATTCGAGGAAGAACATGCGATACGAAATAGAAGTGAGCAGGTATTTCTTCAAAATATCGCTTATCCTGGCTATCTGGGCAATTCTGATGATTTTTCCTTTCCATTATGCCTTTTCTCAGCATCAGGACGCAGCTGACGTTCACTTTACTCCCGCTGCCGTGCACCAGGCCGGACAGCTTTCTTCTCTTGAACAGCGGCTGATCGAGCAGGGTCTGATCAATGTCGCCCGGTTTGATCCAACCATCATGGTCGATCTGAAATATGCAAGCGAAGACAACTTCATGGGCGCCAGCGTATACGGCGACCTGACCTGCGCGTACCTTTATCCTGAACCGGCATTGATGCTTATCCTGGCCAGCCGGATACTGCGCGAGCGCCATCCCGAACTGCGCATCCTGGTGGGCGACGCCGTGAGGCCCCGCTCGGTGCAGCACAAAATGTGGGACCTCGTTGTTGGCACTTCTCAACAGCATTACGTGGCCAACCCCTTCTTCGGCTCCATGCACAACTATGGGGCGGCAGTAGACGTGACCCTGTACAATGTCGAAACAGGAGAAGAGCTGGATATGGGGACATCGCTTGACTATTTCGGACCCAAGGCCCAGCCGCTGCTGGAAGAAGAATTACTGCGCCTGGGCAAACTCAGCCGTGAACAGATAGACAACCGCCTGATTTTAAGGGAAGTAATGGTTGAGGCGGGCTGGCATCCCATCAACATAGAATGGTGGCACTTCAACGCCTTCTGCCGGGACTATATCCGGGCCAACTATAAGATAATCGAATAATCAGTCCCGCTGTTCAGTCCCGCTGTTTTTAGCTCTACCGAACCAGGAATACCGGGTTGTCCAGAGAGTTTATCAGCTCCTGCAGGTCCTCCCCCTGCAGATTGGGTTCTTCGCAGGGAATGAACAAAGGACCAGGTCCATATGCCCGCACTGTCCTGCTGATCCGCTTCAGATCCATTGCCCGGATGGACTGTACCGAGGCCCGGACACCTTTGGCCGAAGTGATCTCTTCAACCCTGCCGCGCATGTCTTTGAGCTTTTCACCGCCGTCGGTCAAAAGATATACCAGGATGGAAATATCTTTCTTTTTCCCCAGATCAAGGGCTACGTTCAAAGCCTTTTCCGAGAGTTCAGAACCGGTGAATAGAGCCTGCACAGGCGGCTGAAAACGCATACCTTTCTGGATGATCATGGTCATGCCCCGTCCCCTGCTGACCACGGTACGCACAGTTGAACCGGTAATGCGGGGTCTGGTCATGGTCCACCCTGACCTGCCCAGAATAGTCAGATCCGCATCTTCCGCGGCGGCAAGCACTTCCGCCGGAACGCCTCCCCGGGTAACCTTGAATTTCCAGGAGACATCGTGCCTGGTGGCCACTTCTGCCAGAATCCTCTTCAGCTGCCGGGCCCTCATGCGCAACTGTCTTTCGGTATCAGCGCGATTCATGCATCTGAATGTATGCCCCCAGAAGGAGATTTCCCTGATGAAAGGAAATTCGCACAGCTGCAGCAGATTAATATCCTCCACAAAGAGACCTTCCAGTTCCGCGCCCTGGGCTGCGGCCAGTCCTGCCGCGGTGTTCAGCGCGGCCATGCTGTGCTCCGAAGCATCCAGAGGAACCAGAATGCGCTTCAGAGTAAGAAGATTCTTATCCTGATTCACGATTGCCCTCCTTGCTCCTTTTCCGTGCCGAACAGTCTGCGCTTTTCCGACAGCTCCTGAAGTTTCCGGCTGACCTCGTAGTTGATCGTTCCTTCGGGATAAGCACCGCTTTCATCCGGCTCTCCGGCAGTCCGGCCGGTGAGGATCTCCATGCCCTGGTCTATGGTCTTAACCGGGTATATGTGGAACTTTCCGTCTTCCACAGCCATGACCACATCATTTCTCAGCATGAGGTGCTCAACGTTGGACTCAGGTATAAGAACTCCCTGTTCCGAATTAAGGCCCTTTTCGCGGCAGACGTCGAAAAAGCCTTCAATCTTTTCATTCACCCCGCCGATGGCCTGCACCTGGCCATGCTGGTTGACCGATCCGGTGACCGCCAGGGACTGTCTGATCGGCATTCCGGAGATGGCTGACAAGAGACAGTAAAGCTCGGCACATGAAGCGCTGTCTCCTTCTATGCCTCCATAGGACTGTTCGAAGACCAGGCTTGCCGAAAGGGACAAGGGCCTGTCCAGAGCGTACCTGTTTCCCAGGAAACCTGAAAGGATGAGCACTCCCTTGGAATGAATCGGTCCGCTTAATTTAACCTCACGCTCGATGTTTATGACCTCGCCCCGGCCCAGTCTGATTCTGGCGGTTATTCTGTTGGGGCGGCCGAACATGAAATCTCCGAGCATGAGTACCGACAGACCGTTGATCTGGCCCGCCTTGACTCCTTCTGTGTCTATGAGCATGACCCCGCGCTTGATGCTTTCCTGGACATGCTCGCGAATGAGGTCGGAACGATAAATGGAAGCGTCGATGGCTTTCTGGACGTCTTCATCGGTAACCGTGTCCCGGCCGCTTTCACCTGCCTGATAGTCGGCCTCGCGCATCAGGTCCGTTAGACCCTGCACGTGTGTGGACAGTTTCATCTGATCCTGGACCTTGCGCGCGCTGAATTCCAGTATTCTGCCCACTCCGGAGCGGTGAAAAGGCCTGAGTCCGTCGTGTTCGATAATTCCGGCCATGAACTGGGCAAACTGATTCTGATGCTTTTCGTCCCAGTCCATGCGCATGTCGAAATCAGCTGCCACCTTGAACAACTTGGCAAAATCCGGATCGTAGTACTTGAGCAGGTAGTAAATCAGAGGACTGCCTACAAGTACAACCTTGACATCAAGAGGTACAGGCTCGGGCTCCAGGGAGATGGTGCTGATCAGGCTGAACATCTCGGCCAGAGATTCAATTTTTATCTGCTGGGATTTAAGGGCTCTTTTCAATCCGTCCCAGGCCCCAGGCTGCAGAAGAACCTTGTGCGCGTCCAGGATCAGCGCCCCTCCGTTGGCCCTGTGCAGTGATCCCTGCTTGATCAGGGTGAAATCGGTGATCAGCGCACCCATTTGAGGCTGGTGCTCCACCCTTCCGACCAGGTTGGCATAGGTCGGATTGTCTTCATAGATTACCGGAGCGCCCCTGGTTTTGCTGTTGTCCACCAGAACATTTACTTTATATCTGCGCATAATCTGGCCGCGTCCGCCCGGGGGCTCAAAACCACCTCTTCCACCGCCGCCGCCCATAAAAAGAGGGGTTGTCTGCATCTGGCCTTCTTCATGCTGCTTCTCGGATTCCAGAATGCTCTGGACATTGTCGATAATGTCCTTGAGAACAGCATCCAGGAAAGTGCCCACTTCAGGGACGTCACTGTGCTTCTCCCGTATTTCTTCGATCAGATGGCCCAAGGCGTATCTGGCGACCTCATTGTTCAACTCCTTGATTTTTTTGCGCATATCGCGCTGCCAGGCCGGAAATTTCTGGAACAAGCGCTGTGATTCATTCTGCATCTCTTCCATGTCTTTTTCCATCTGCTGACGCTTATCCTCAGGCAGTTTCTGAAACTCTTCCGGAGGCATGATCTCACCCTCCTCCTTGACCGGTGCAAAAGCAAAACCAGTGGGCGTTCTTATCAGGGTAAGGCCTTTTTCTTTGGCCTTGTTCTGCAGATCTTCAAACACGCCCTGATGATACTCCCTGAATTCCTGCTGCATGGACTGCAGCCTGTTCTGGTATTCTTCGCTCTCAAAGGCTCCTTTCAAAGCGTTGGGAGCTTCCAGAACCAGCTTTTCCATATCCTGGGCCAAGTCGTTGCCTCTTCCCTGTGGCAGGCGGAGCAGGGACGGCTTGCCCGGGCTCTCGAAGTTGTTTACATAGCAGATGTCCGAGGGAGACGGCGTACCCTCCAACCTACGGGAAAGATATTGACGGGTAAATGTATGCTTGCCCGTGCCGCTGGGGCCCAGTGCATAGACATTGTAGCCCTCCTGACGGATGCCCACACCGAACTTGAGAGCCTCGACAGCCCGGGGCTGACCCACGCCCCGGCTTATGTCCTTGAGGGCTTCGAGTTCAGAAGTTGTTTCAAATGATAATTTTGATACATCGCATTTCTTGTACAGTTGTGACGGGCTTAATTCTTTGTGCTGCATACCAATCTCCCAATGTTTTAATGAACTTTACCTTTAAAAAAGTTTCAGCCGAATTTATTGCCGGTTAATCAGCTGAAATTGCTGTCCAGCTGTCAAGCGGGATTATGTTCCGGGTAATAATTTTTAATATAATATCAAAAAACTCTCCGGCACAGGACATACTAAAAAATTTTTTAAATTCCATTCCGTATTCCAGCATTTTCTTACTTCCTGCTTTAAACTTCGACTTTCAACCTCTGGTTTCAGACTTCGTGCGGTCGTAAACTGTCTGAGCGACATAGACAGACTTGATCAAAATCGTTAACCATCAGAATTGATTCAAATAATAATCAGACGCTCCAGCAGAATGCTGATTCATGCACGAACTGGATTTTGATTTAGTCTGTCACGCCATGGCGTGAGAGCGAGCTTTTACGGCCGTTCGGACAAATTCCGGAACCTGTTTTTACGGTCCCAAATTCCGGAATTATTGATCAAGGCCTTCATCTTTTGCCTTGAGCACGCTTGCCGCGGCCGATGTCTTTCGCGAAAGCACCTGCCACTGTGCCTTTATGCCCCGCAGCAGAGAATCCCAGAAAATCAGCTTTTCATAAGTCTGACCATGCTCCCTGACGAATGTTGCCAGAACATTTTCGTAAAGGCCTGTTAGTCTGCGTGAACATGTCTCCCTGGAAAAAAGCTTTGCAGTATCAATTGCTTTCTTTTCCCAATTCTTTCTCTTTTCACCATCCTGGAAAAACTCTTTAATGGCCTGGGCGAACTCAGAAGGCGAAGACTCTGCGTCAAGCAGCCTTCCATTTTCATTGTCCTCAACGATCTCACGCGCACCTGAAGCGTCCAGGGCTATAACCGCCCTGCCCGCGGCCATGGCTTCGGCGATGACCATGCCCTGGGTTTCGCTTTGAGAAGAAAAAACAAAAAGATCCATGGCCTTGTAGGCGTCCGCCAGATCCTGTCCGGTCATTTTCCCGGCCGGTATGAACCGGTCAGCAAGGCCGGATTGCTCAAAGATCTTTTGCATATCCTCCTGGTACGGCCCCAACCCTGCCACCAAAAAGACCGCGTTTTGATCTTCCTTGAGATAATGGACCACAGCCTCGCTCAGGTAGTCCAGGTTCTTTTCCCGGGCCAGGCGCCCCAAGTGTCCGATAACCTTTATGTCCGGGCCGATCCCCAGTGATTTTCTCAATTTTTCTTTTTGTCCTCCTGCGAAGAAATCAATATCCACCCCTGTAGGAATCACTTCAACCGGCACAGTCACTCCTCTCTCCCTGAGCATCCCGGCTACGCTGTCACTTGGCGCGACCACACTGCTGCACATGTTCGCGTATTCGGTGGACAGGTGGATGACAAAGCGCTTCATCGTCTTTGAATCAAAAGGAACATAGTGAGTGTAGCGCTCGTAGAGAGTATGATGAGTAAAGACCAGGGGCAGATCATACTGTCTGGCCAGACGCAGGGCAGAGTCGCCCATAAGATACGGATGGTGGCTGTGCAGAATCTCAGGTCCGAAATTCTGGACCTCCTTATTGATGGTAAAGGGCAGAGGCAAACGCACGGAAAAATCGCTGCCGTTGAAATTCTGCAGGGCGGGCACGCGCAGGACCTGGTGCCGGGCATCAATTTCAGGAGTTGAATCCGGAAAAGTCGGGGCCACGACCATAACATCATGTCCCATTTTGATCAGGTCTTCGGTGGACGAGGCCACCGACCTGGCCACCCCTCCGACATGGGGCAGATATGTGTTGGTGAACATGCATATTTTCATGAAATCTCATATCCTCCGGACTCGGGCTATATTCATTTCTGCTCAGGCTTGAGCCTGATGGTCCCCTTGGGCTCCTCAAGAACCTTTTTATCATATCCTGGCAGGGCTATGATGACTTCGGGAGGATCTTTCCTCCACTGCGCGTCAACCTGCACTGCAGCCTCTTCTTTTTCCGACCTGAGGTTCAGCCTCAGCCTCCCCCAGGGGGTCGGGGCTGGTCCGAAGCCTATGTCTTCGCCTGATGTTATCCATTCCGGAAAAATGCCTGAGCAAAGGATGAGCCTTCGTCCCTCTTCCCGCACAAACATGTTGCGCAGCATCATGATCCATTCAGCCGCGGCCCAGCCGTGCTGACCATCGCCCATGCATCCTCCGCCGGTTATGGGGTGTATGGCTTCCGGCCATTGTCCTGTGGGTGAAGCCAGTGCGGCCACTGACTTCACCATATCCATGAATCCCTGATCACCATGGCGCAGAAGGCTCTGGGCGATAGCCAGGGTCAGATAGGGATTGATGCCGGAATGAATCATGTCCTGGAAAAAACCTCCTGCGTAAAAACAGTGGTCTTTTAGAAATCTGGCGGTATTCAGTATCTCCGGATGGCCTGCCGGATAGAGCTGCAATGGGTAATCCGCGACTAAAGAGCCGATTGCGCCGGCGTCCATGCGCCGGAAGGGCGAAGCGGGTATCCCCCCTTTTTTCCTGTGCCCCGGAATGGAGGAGATGCTTCGCAGAATATCCTTTTTATACATAATGGCCGTTCTGGATATTTTTTCGGACAGGCCCCTGTCCCCTCTCGTGCGCGCCAGACAGGAAGCCGCCCGCAGTCCGGCAAGGCTCCAGAAATTGTCCCAGTAATAATAGTCGTTGGGTCCCAGATGCTCGGCGCTGAAGCCCGCGGGCATGAGTCCTGCGTGGGAAACGTCCCTGACTTTGGTAAGCCTCTTGCGCTCGATCCATCTGACCCCCTTTTTCAGGGCCTCCCACCACTGGTCCTTGATTTCCATGCCGGTCAGGTCCCTGTATCGGCCCATGATCCACAGTACCTGACCATTGGAGTCCCACTCCCCGGCTTGTGAATGAAAATAACCTGAATATTTCTGCCGTCCAGGAAACCTGTCCAGCTGGGCCGCGCAGCGCTCCTGACAGCCTAGAACCAGCATGGCATGGAGCATGAGACAGGCGTCCCTGAACCAGAAACGTTTGTAGGTATAGGGTCCGGGGACGATGTCTTCGGCGGAGAGAAGAATGAGCGTGCGCACGGCCGCGTCGAAGAGAAACTGAAGTTTTTTGTCCGGTATGTTTAGCCGGGCCATGTTCTGGACTGCCTCCTTCCAGGCCTGTTCCGAAGAAATGGGCACTTTCTCTCCGGAAGGCTTACGGTCGTCCAATGGAATACTTATTTCCAGTTCTTTTCTCGTTCCAGGCTCAAGGACAAACATGGCCGCGCCAGTGGCCATTCCCACCTTGCATCTTACAGAATAATCCGCAGATTTCGACTTCTCCCTGATTTTCCGATAGACATCTCCGTCGTGATAAGTTGAATGCAGGATTGTCTGCGGCTTTTCGCTGAAAAGCACCTCCTGTTTGTCATTTACTCTCCACCTGGAGGTCTGCTCAATGTAGTCGATCCTTTCTACGAACTGGACTCCTTCCGGATTGTAGGGCCTTATGGAGACCACCAGCCAACTCTGCTCTGGAGTGATGGCTGACAGCTTCAGCTTTGCTGTGGGGAAACCTCTATCCATTTCCACTCTGGCCGAGCTTTCAAGTTCACTGTCATCGAAACTTATAAAAGTGACCGTCTCCAGATTGGGAACAAGCCGCCACTCCTGCCTGGCCCTGCCTGCTTCAGAAGGCAGCAGATCATTTCCGCTTCTGTTTATTATCCAGAAATCCAGAGACCACTCGTCCAGAAAAGGAGTGACCAGCCCTCTGGGATCAATAAGCGGATACATGGACAGATGGGGATGACCGACCGCCGTCCAGTTGCGATGGGTAAGATTGATATGGGTAAGAGAAAAAGCCCGGGGAATGAATGAAATATCGCTTGGGTTGAACTGTCTTTGCACCCAGTAGGGCCAGACCCAGTCCAGATTGTGCTGGATGGCTCTGGTGTTGATCAACCCCCGGGCGTGAAAGACGATACCTGCCCGGATGAGCTCGATAGGCTCCTGCACTTCAGATGGCTGTGAGAAACGGCGCAGCCTGGCCAGCACGCTCAAAGGATCGATCACCCCGTAGCTGCGCGCGGCCCGCTTTATGAAAAATTTCCAGGGAAACCAGCGAAAAATAAGCGCCTCCTTACTGATTTTATATGATTCAAAAAAAATATCTTAAAATGTTATATAATGAATTTTTTTTGCATGAAAAGAAAAGCCCTGATTATAATCTGTTGCCTTAAGTAATAGTTGTGTTTGTTTTGCTTCACAAATGCAGAACAGCCTGGAAGATTGATCAGGGCTTGTCTGACTTGACAGGACTGGAATTGATATAAAAAAATATATTAACTATGATTTGATACCGGCCATGAGCAACATTTTCTTCAGGAAATAATTAACACAACAAGGGGGGTTAGATATGTACAGCCGCGAAGATTTTGAAAAATGCGTACAGGTGGGGCGTCCTCCCAATGTTGCCGCACTTTTTCCCAACTCCAAAGGCCTGCTGGTCAGCGGAAAATACATTGACCGGGCCATGCGGGCCAAGGGACGGGCTATCGCTCTGGCAGCCAACGCCAGAAACAGCTTCGTGCTCAAGGGCGCCCTGCTGGGAGCTCAAAAAGCCAACTCCTGCCTGATCATAGAAATTGCCAAATCTGAAGGGGGAGCCAATGCCTATTGTCCGGTCAACCTGTGGAACATGGCCCTGTACGTTGACGCGGCCTGCAATCAGCTGGGAATCACCATTCCGGTGGCTGTGCACGGCGATCATTACGTGATCAAAAAAGATGAGGACATTCAGTCTGCCAGGGTGGAGATCCCCAGCCTGTTCGATGCCGGACTGACCTCCATAGCCATAGACGCGTCACACATGCCGGATGACAAAAACCTGCTTACCAGCATCGGACTCAATCCTCTGGTTCCCGAATGGGCCGGGCTGGAGACCGAAGTGGGCGAAATCAAGGGCAAGGCCGGGCTCTCCACGCCTGAAGAGGCTTTGTTTCTCATCCAGGGTTTGAACGCGTACAGGATATTCCCCAACTGGATCGCTCTGAACAACGGCTCCACCCACGGCCTTGAGGTCACCGGCGATGACATAGATGTTGAACTGACCAGGGTCATCCATGAACAACTGGTGCCTTATAATGTCGCAGGAGCCCAGCATGGTACTTCAGGAAACAGTTCAGCCCATCTGCGGGAGATCGCTGAAAAGACCAGAACCTCTAAAGCCAATGTTGCCACCGCCCTGCAGATGATTTCCTGGGGCGTCAAAGTCAATGACTACGGCAACGCCATCCGGGACGAACAGGGCGACTTTGTCAAGCTGGAGAATCAGGGTGCAAGCGATGAAGTCTGGCAGGAAATGACTGCCTATGCCGCGGAGAAAGGCTGGAAGGGCGGCGACTATAAAAAACTCAACCTTCCTTTTGAAAACAAGCTTCTGGGGCAGTCAAAAGAGGTCCGTGAACGAATGATCAAAGCTGTGGAGGATTTTGTATACCATATGCTCAAAAATGTGTTCAATGCAGCTGACACCGCCCCGCTGGCCGTTGAGGATATTCTCAGGCATGGGTCCTGTGATCCCGGACCGGTTGCGGAGCAGATCGAGGACCCCTCTGAATGGAATCTGGATAAGATAGTTGAAAAAGCTGGGAGGATCACCTCAGACAAGGGTCCTGCGGGAGATTTCGACGACTGATTGTCCAGACACAGTTACAAAAAAAAGCGTCATATCTCATCGAATCCCGGACGGACAAAGCTGCGGGCGCCCGGAAAAACTGCTTCAATTTTTCTGCGCAGCCGTTCCAGACAGAACAGTTTTTCTTCGATATCTTCACGAAAATCGATCATGTATGCCTGCATGACCCCCCAGGCAGCCATGGAGCGGTCAATGCCCAAGAGGGCCACTTTGGCCGACCCGTCCCAGTCGCGGATACAATGTTCGGGTAAAGACTCCTGCGCGTCTGTTCTGCTTTGAAGCGCGCGCATGATCTTGACGGGGATCAGGTGCTGATACCATAAAATCACTTCTCTTGCATCCTGCAGATCTGGGATTTCTCCGGGCGAAGCAGTCCCGGGCAAGCGGAAAGCAACTTCACTGAACTGTCCTGATGTGCTCACCCAGTCATCCACCATATCGGCATACTTATAAGCAAGTATAGAGCAGATATGCCTGCGTGATCTTCTGTGTGTTTCTTCCAGTTCCACCCGATCTTCTTCATTGATGTCCAGATCAAAATCGACACCTTTTTCTCTGGCCATTTCATGGAGGAGCTCAAGGGTACTGTCCAGGATACTGGCCATTGTCTCCCAGAACGAAGCATTGCTCAAATCAAGAAAATCTCTGTTTGAAGGAAATTCTTTCTCCATGGCGAAGCTCATGCACCTGGAAGTAAAGGTACATCGCTCACACCATCGATCACAATAATTATAAATACCTGGAATAAGCATGGGGTTTTCGGCCATTTTTTTCAGTTTATCCATGATCACAACTGTCAAGCCTTTGTTTACAGGTTGCAAATGAGTTGTATGTGCCAGGGAAAATCAGAACCCAGATTCAACGGCCTGTCTTTTTTTCTCTAACAGAAGATTCAACACTATTGCAACCTCTGCCTTTGTCTGTGCAAACAGAATAAATCTTGATTTTTTAGTAATTTACTCAAAAAAAACTTAATAACTGCTGAAAAAATTTGGCTCTTCCGGTTTAAGCATACGTAGCCGGGAAAAGGCTTAAAACCCATGAATTTCGCCAGTTCCCCTCCGGGCCCGCTTCCTGCCCGTAGGGCATACAGGCCGGAGGGTAGACACTATGGCTTCCTGCCCGGAGAGCTATCCAGCTCGGAGAGGCCGGAGGCGGCTCAGGTATAAGATATTTTAACTCTCGCCCGCTCTCCCGCCTTTGGCGGGATCGCTTGAGTCACAGAGCTCTCAGAGAAGAGATGTCATTTTTTCATTTCTGCGAGTTGCAGTAATGAAAAAGGGTCTTCCGCCCCAGGCGGGGAGCAACCTGTTCATAGCCACCGGCTCGGTGGATATGAACATTAAACCTCTCTTACTCCTGCCTTCTCTTTCTCGTGTCTTGCTCTGCCTGCCCAGTGAAATAGACGGAGTCTCAGCGAAGCGAATTTCACCGGGGCGACTCAAGGCCTGCTTCCCTCCGGGGCGTAGGCCCCTATGGGCCGGAGGCAGGCCGGGCGTGAGATATTCTTTTTCTTTTCAAGGAAGTACGCTTCAACCGGATGATCCAAAAATTTTAAATCCTGGATTTATTTTGACTCATTGGCTTTTTGCCCAGTTAATAAAAGATTTGACCTCAAAAACCCCACAGACAGATTCCGGGTGAAAAAATATTACATAACATTTTATTTTTTCTGCCTCTCTAGCCGAAGCGGATTTCACCGGGACCGCGTTTCTTACCTTTTACCTTGCGGCGAAGCCGCACCTTTTACCTTCTCACCTTCCTCCCTTCCTCCCTTCCCAGCTTCCTGCTTTCCTGCTTTCCTGCTTTCGACCTCAGCCTGCCACGCCAAAGACTTGATCATACTTACAGGAACTGGATGAGCAGGGGCAGGCTGATCCCGGAAAAAAGGGTGGTAAAAAAAATTATGGCCGCCAGAAGCTCTGGTGATTTGTTGAATCTGATGGCGTACATCAAAGGCAGGAGGGCCGAAGGAGCCGAAGTCTGTAAAACCGCCACGGCTCGCTCCAGTCCCTGGACTTGAAACAGGGAAAGCAGGCCAAGGGCAATAACAGGCGAAACAACGAGCCTTACCAGAGTGGCAGTTCCGACTAAAGCGGACAGCCTTAAAATCTTATCCCGGATGATGGACCAGGAAAAGGCGGAAAGCTGCAGACCGAGAACAAAGATCAGCAATGGTATGGCCCCCGCGCTGATAAGCTGCAGGCCCTGCTGTACGCCTGCAGGGACCGGTATCTGCAGCCAGGTGAAAACCAGGGCCAGAAGGAAGGCGTGAAAAATGGGGATTTTTAGAACATCGAGCAGAATATCCCTTGGACTTGATTTGTCGCTGCTCAGATAAATGGCCAGGGTACAGAGGGGAATATTGAAGATGACAAAGTAAATGACGGAGAGAGCCGCGGCTTCATCGCCGAAAGTCAGATGAATAAGAGGCAGTCCGAAATTGCCCACATTAATCATAGAAACGCCCATGATCAGAGAATTTCTCTCCCGAAGGTCAAGGCGCATCAACATAGACAGCAACTTCCCGGCCGCAATCAGCAATCCGGTGAGCAGGATCATGAATACGAAAGGTATCCCAAGGTCGACAAAGGATACATCATGCCTGGTCATGGAATCGAAAACCAGAATCGGGGCGAACAGGGCCAGAGCCAGGTTGGCCAGGATCTTTATGTCCGGCCTGAAAATTCTCTGGTAGATGAAGGCCAGTACAATAATGAAAAAAATGGGCAGGATAGAATTGTTGAATACGATCAGGAAATCCATGTCCAACGCTCCGAAGAAGATATCAGTCGGCTGGCTGCAAAATATTGTAAAGAACTGAACAGGCGACAATCCGGCTGAACCGCCTTGAGGAACCATTAACCATCCTTTCCCGGGTGTCCATAAAGGACTGACAGACCTTTAACCGGAAAACGGTCAATATAGCAGCAAAAAAGGATAAAAAAAATCCCGCTGATATGAGCATTTATGCTCATATCAGCGGGAAAACTGTATGCAAGATTTAGAGAGGTTTTAAATTGATGCGACTTTGAGAAATTTTCTGTGCAGCCGCTGCTCCTGGCCTCGTTCAATGGCCTTGATCAATCTGTAATCTTTGGGCTCGACAAAGGTTGAGGCTTCACCTGAACCGGCCGCGCGTCCTGTGCGTCCGATACGATGGGTATAACTTTCAACGGTATCCGGCATATCATAATTGATAACATGGGATATGCCTGCGACGTCTATTCCCCGGGAAGCGATATCCGTAGCCACGAGCACGTTGAAGCTGCCTTTCTGAAAATCTTTCATAACCCTGGTCCGGTTGTTCTGTGACATGTTCCCCTGCAGTTCCCTGGCTCTGATGCCTGCCTGACTGAGCCGCCTTGCAAGCTTTGTAGCCATATGCCTGGTTTTTGTAAAAACCAGGGTCGCTCCTGAACATTTTTGTTTCAGCAGGGAAAGCAGCATTTCAGGCTTGGGACTGCGCTCAACAGGATATAGAGACTGGGTGATGTTTTGCAGGGCCTTTTTGTGATTTACCTCTATCAGAACAGGTTTGCGCAGGATTTGATCTGCCAGAATGAGAATATCTGCGGGCATGGTGGCGGAAAAAAGCATGTTCTGGCGCTCAGGGGGAAGCTGCCGCATAATGCTTCTGATATCCGGCATGAAGCCCATATCCAGCATGCGGTCACTTTCATCCAGGACCAGAGTCTGAATTCCTGAAAGATCCACAGCCCTGTCCCTTAAAAGATCAAGCAGGCGCCCGGGGCAGGCTACGACGATATCCACGCCGGCACGGATTTTTTGCACCTGACCTGCCTTGCTCACCCCGCCATAGACGGAAACACCGCGCAGGCCGGTATGTCGTCCCAGCAGCAAAAAGAATTCCAGGGTCTGTTCGGCCAGCTCACGGGTTGGTGAAAGTACCAGGGCGCGGGGCTTTTTGCGTTTTCCCTGCAGCAGACGTTCCAGGATGGGCAGAACAAAGGCCGCTGTCTTTCCGGTCCCGGTCTGGGCCAGACCCATTATGTCCAGACCTCTGAGAGCATGAGGAATAGCCTGCTCCTGTATGGCAGTGGGTTTTATGTAGCCGCAGGCCTTGATTCCAGACTGTATTTTAGGGTTTAATTCAAATTCAGAAAAATTCATTCACTTATCCTTATATAATGGTAAAAATTGGAAAAAATGCACCGATGCACCCTGTTCGGTACGGGCGCTCTTAAAAAAAGCGGCTGGTTTTTACTATGAATGCTAAATACCAGGCGGGGTACGCATGGGAAGGATGCAGGCACTCGATGAACTTACATATATACTATTTCCGCTTCTGGCAAGAGATTTTTTTCGTGTGAACCCTGACCGGATTTTCGGAAATTATCCTGAGAAAAAGAAAAAAAGTTCTTATGGCGGCAAAACTGGTTTAAACAAGGGAACTAATCTGTGCACACGGATCAAAGGGCTCTAAGTGCCAAGCGCAGATTGATTTACGTGCCCAGCTTTTTTTTCAGGGCCGTGATCCGTTCATAGGATTCCTGTATGCGCGAAGCAGGAATCCTTTCTTCCCTGACCAGCTCCAGGATTATGTCCTGGGCTTTTTTCGCGATTCCCTCTTCATAGACCAGATTGTTGCCGAAAATGATGATGTCTGTACCGGCCAGAATGGTCCGCTCCAGGGCGGTTTCCAGGTCGTACTCCTGTCTGATGGCGCCCATTTGCATATCATCTGAAATGATGACTCCGTTATAGCCCATCTTGTCGCGCAACAGGTCATTCAGTGTTTTCCGGGACAAAGTGGCCGGCCATACAGGATCAAGATGGGAGTTGAACACGTGGGCGGTCATGATCATTTCCGCTCCAGGTGATTGAATCAGCTCAATATATGGGATAAGCTCCTCAGGGGACCAGGTTTCGGTGACATCGGTAAAGCCCAGATGAGTGTCATGAGCCGAACTGCCGTGCCCGGGAAAATGTTTCAGAGCTGTAAGCACGTTATGAGCCCTGTGGCTTATAATGACCTCGGCGGCATGGCGGGCGACAGTCAAAGGGTCAGGTGAAAAACTGCGCTCAAGTCCACCGATGACCGGATTTGCAGGATTTACATCCAGATCGACCACCGGGGCCAGGTTTACATTGATCCCGACATCGTACAGTGTGGCAGCTACTTGCGAGGAATACCCGATGGTCAGCTTAAGATCGTCCTGATCACCCAGCCAGGCCTGAGACACGGTCGGGGAAAATCCGTGCTTTTCCTTGAGCCGGGCCACCCTGCCGCCCTCCTGATCCACTGCTACCAGCAAAGTGTCGTCTGATGCCGCCTGCAGTTGACTGATCAATTTTTTCAGCTGTCCGGGAGACTCAACGCAACGAAGGGGTGACTGCAGCTCAACATCGTAGTCGAACAGAATCACCCCCCCAATTCGTCCTTCACGGATATCCCGGATCACCGGGCTGTTTTCTTCAACCTCCAGACCCCTGAAGCCGATCATGAACATCTGACCGATCTTTTCAGACAGCTGACCGTCTGATCGATCGGAGTACGCCATGCACACGGCCGGCTGCATCAGGACCAGAATTCCTGCAAGATACAGGCTAATCAATCGCAAGGAACTCACCGGGACCGCTCAGATAATTAAACAGTTCGGAATCCGAGCTGAGCACCAGGGTGGTTCCACCGGGAAGCATGAATTTTTCGTAAGTGCTCATAGATTTCAGAAAACGGTAGAACTCCTCGTCGGCAAGATGGCCAAGGTATGTGGCTGGCCGTCCTTCAAAATGCAGTTGAAGCTCTCCTTCATGTCTTGTTTCAGTAATCAGGCCTTCTCTAAGCCTGCCTTCCAGTCTGCCTCTTTTTACCTGGCCGTCACCTTCCCGAAAGGCTTCTATGGTTATCTCGTCCAATTTGGGGAAGGCAACGGTTATCCTGCCGGCTGAATCGGTCAGTCCAATCTCCCGGCCGTTCAACCTGACGAATGTCCCTGGAACGGCTTGATCTTCCTCATTGCGTACAATCAACACATCCTCGGTAAAGCCCTGGGTAAAGATCTCGGTTGCCAGCGCTTCACCCTCACCCAGGATCCTGTCCCTGTCCGCATCAGCCTGAGCTCTGACTTCCATGGCGATTTCCTCGCCTTCGGCCCGGTGTCTGGCGGCTATTCTTTCTCTTTCGGCTTCCATGCGGGCAAAGACATTGGCCTCAACCTCGGGAGGAAAATCCACCCTCTTCATCCGCACATCGTTGAGCTGTATTCCGAAATCACTGATCCTCTCGGCTGCCCTCAGAGTAACCCTGGTCATCAGTGCTTCTCTTTCCTCGGCGATCACGTTCAAAATAGGCTCATTGCTGACCACATCCCGCAATTCGGACACCACTATATTCTGGATCCGGTTATGAGCCGAGGGAATATCTCTGACCGTCATGTAGAACAGCAGAGGATCATAGACGTGCCAGCGGGTTACATGATCTATGAGCAGCCTTTCCATGTCTACGGTGAGAAACTCGTCAGCAGAAATATCGCTGGTCTGGACCCGGTTGTCGATGAGCACTGCCGACTGGATCAAAGGGATCTTGAAATACAGTCCCGGCTCATAGACAGTCTGCTTGTGCTCCCCCAGTTCCAGCACCAGTGCGTATTCTCTCTCGTCCACTGTAAATATGGACTGGAAGAAGACAAGAACAGCCAGAATCAGTGCTGCTGGCAGTATTTTCATTATTTTCATTAAATTCTCCGGAATTTATCCTCTTTATTATATTTAATCTCTTTGACCGATTTTATCCAAAGATACAGTTCCTCCTTCAGGAAGCAGGAAAACCGTATCCGCGGCATCTTTATCCAGGATGATCTTTTTTACGCCCGGAAGGATTTCACCGATGGTCTCGAGGTAGAGTCTCTGGCGGGTTACTCCCTGGGCCTTCTGATATTCCACCAGGAGCTGCCCGAACCTCTTAACCTCACCCTGAGACTGCAGGACCCTTTGAGCTCTTTCACCCCTGGCTCTGGGCAGGACATTCTCCCTGTATTCTTCTGCCCTGTGAATAAGTCTTTCCTTGTCCTCCATGGCCCTGACCACATCATGAAATGCTTCGCGCACTTCCTGCGGGGCATCGCCTCTTTCGGTCCTTACGCTTACGACCCTGATTCCGGTTTTATAATCATCGAGCAGAACCTGAAGCAGGTCCTGGGTTCGATGAGCTATTCTGCTTAATCCTTCGGCAACAATGGCCCTGTCTATATCCAACGTGCCGACTGCACTGCGCAATGCACTCTCGGCAGCGGTTTTGATGACCATCTCCGGATCATTGACCTCAAAGAGGTATTGGGCAGGTTCTTCCACCTGATAATGGACAATGACCTCAAAATGGGCGATGTTCTTGTCCCTGGTGAGCATCAGGGCTTCATCCCTGTCCACCCGCTTTCTTCCCTCGATTCTGACGAATCCGATTTCAAAGCTCCTTATCTGCTGCGTATCCACTTTGGTGGCTTTTTCTATCGGTGCCGGCCAGTGCCACTGCAGACCCGCGCCCATGTCCGTGCGCTGGATTTTTTCTCCAAAACGCTGGACCACGCCCACCTGGCCCGGTTCCACAATGTAAAACCCGCTCAGCATCCAGCCCGCGAAAGCAAGGATGAGTAAAAGAACTACAAGCTTTGCGCCACCCCATTTATCCAGGAGTTCCTTGAGCTTAGGAAATTCCGGTTTCTTGGGGCCTCCTTCTCCGGGCTTCCAGCCGAATTGTCTCTGCCATTTGCGTTGCTGCAATTTTTCCCAATCCCAATTCATATAGTTTTTCCAAAAAATCGGGCGCAGCGGATTGCATGCACCCGGTTAAAGTTAACATGTAAAGATATTAAATATTGACCTAAATTAGTTGTTTAATAAACAGATTTTTTACATCAAAATCTTTATGACACATTATCGCTATCTTATCAATAACAGAAGTTGTTCAAACGCCTTTTTTTGAACTTAAAATTCGGCAGGCTGTGACTGCGGACAGGCGTGAGCCGGTGCGGTATAAGTCCGGAAGCTTGATCAGCGCAATTATCAATTAATTAACCGGATAATTGATCTGTAGCTTCACTGCCTTGTCTGTTCACTTGTTTATCGGTTTAAAAATCAATTATTACCCTTTGTTTTTCTCTTTGCGTTTCATGGATGCGGCCAATGATCCATGATCTGCATCCCATGGCCCTCACCCTGGAAAGGGCGTCTTCACTATCCCTGGGAGAGACGATAATTATGTATCCTATTCCGCAGTTGAAAATCTGAAGCATATCCTCCCAGGTCAGATCGCCCTGTTCCTTAACCCAGTGCATGACGGCAGGAACCTCCCAGCTCCCGAATTCTATCTTCGCGGAAAGTTCCCGGTGAACCACGCGGGGTATGTTGTCATAAAATCCTCCGCCGGTTATATGTACCATGCCTTTGATCAGGTTATCCCGCAACAGGCCTTTGACCTCGGCGGCATAAATTCTGGTGGGCTCAAGCAGGACATCGCTGACACATTGGCTGGTCCCCGGAAATGGATCTTCCCCTTTCAGACCTGTTTTTTCAAGAATCTTGCGAACAAGTGAAAAACCATTGGCATGCAGGCCGCTGGATGCCAGCCCGATCAGAATGTCATCCGGCCTTATTTCACCACCATCTATCAGCAGCGCATCGTCCACAACCCCTACGCAAAAGCCGGATAGATCGTATTCTCCCGGTGGATAAAAATCAGGCATTTCAGCAGTCTCTCCTCCGAGGAGAGCGCATCCAGCCTGCAGGCAGCCCTGGACAACTCCTTTGACAATGTCTTCTCCGATTTTGGGATCAAGCTTGCCCATTGCCAGATAGTCCAAAAAGAATAATGGTTTGGCACCCTGAACCAGTACATCGTTCACGGACATGGCCACCAGATCAATGCCTACAGTGTCGTGGCGGTTAAACAGAAAAGCAAGCTTCAGCTTTGTTCCTACGCCATCAGTGGAAGCTACCAGGACTGGCTCCTTGAGGTTGTTCATATCCAGCTTGTACAAACCACCGAATCCTCCGATATCGGTAATCACGCCCTTAATGTGAGTACTGGCGACAAGGCTTTTGATATTTTCCAGAAACAGACCGACTTTTTGCGTATCCACTCCCGCCTGGCGGTATGCATGCCCTCTTTTGCTCATTTATGCTCCTTAAGGTGAATGATCCGTATGGGTTGTCAGATCCAGATCATCATGCGACAACTTGTAAACTTTGTGAATTTTGGAATATAATCTTTTTTAATTGCAAGCTCAAGATTTTTTCAGCCACTAAAATAAACGGTAAAATCTGTATGTAGAAATGAATTGTGGACATGGTTCAGTAAATTTCAAAAATATACTAAGCAGAATTTCTGAATTTCCTGCCTTCCTACTTTTCAACCTTGCGGCGAAGCCGCACCTTTTACCTTCCCACCTTCCTGCATCCCAGCCCCGGTGAAACACCCTAAAAGGGAACCCTGTTTCACGGGGTGAACATTCAACGCTGGACCTTTGTTCCAAAAATATTTATCCGGTTCGGGAACGATCAGTCTGATCGGTTCAGGTCTTTTTTTTAAACTTTTTCAAGAAGAGCAGGTCAAACCATGGATTTACAAAGAAGCATATATCTGCAGACCGTAACAATTGAAGAGGCTCTGGAACGGATGTTAACCGCTCTTGATCCCGCCGATCTCATCGGCCGGGAAGAGATTCCCGTTCACGAGGCAGCAGGCAGGGTCACAGCTGAGCCGGTACGGGCCAGATATTCCTCCCCCACTTATCATAGCGCGGCCATGGACGGCGTGGCTGTCAAAGCTGAAAGCACCTTCGGCGCCCGGGAGGATAATCCGGTTATTCTGCGAAGAAACAAAGACTACATTGAAATAAACACCGGAAACCCTCTGCCCCAAGGACTGGACAGCGTAATCATGGTCGAAAAAATCAACCAGGAGGACGAAGATTCCATATCCATTGATCAGCCTGCCTATCCCTGGCAAAATGTGCGGCGCATCGGCGAAGATATTGTGGCCACTGAACTGCTTCTGCCTCAGAATCACCGTCTGTCTGCATATGACATCGGAGCCCTGCTCAGCGGAGGCATCTGGAAAATCCTGGTTCGCGAAAAAATTCTCATCCACGTAATACCTACGGGGGATGAGGTTCTTGACTTCATGCTCCAGCCTGAACCCAGACCCGGACAGGTTATCGAAAGCAACTCCCAGGTGCTGGCCTGCATGGTTCGGGATTGGGGCTTCGGCTTTCAACGTACCCCCCCGGTTCCAGATGATCCCGCCCTTCTGGACATGGAAGTGCAGAAAGCCCTGGATTCTCCGGCACACATCGTGGTTATCGGAGCAGGCTCTTCCGCAGGCAGCAAAGACTACACTAGAAAAATCATTGAGAATAAAGGCAGGGTCCTGGTGCACGGATTGAAAGCCATGCCGGGAAAACCCACCCTTCTTGGACTTGCGGAGAACAATAAAATTCTGGTGGGAGCTCCGGGCTATCCGGTAAGTTCCGTTGTCTGTTTTGAAAGAATTATTAAGCCCCTGGCCTTCCGGCTGGCCGGCATTTATGAACAGGAACCGGAAACAGTAGAGGCCAGGCTGACCCGTAAGGTTCCTTCCAAACTGGGCATGGAAGAATTTTTGCGCGTATCTCTAGGCCTTGTGGGAAACAGATATGTTGCCACTCCTCTGCCCAGGGGAGCGGGCATGATGACCACTTTGACCCGGGCCCAGGGTCTGACCAGAATCCCGGCCGACCTGGAAGGCCTGCAGCAGGAAAAAACGATCAGGGTCGAGCTTTTAAGAAATAAAAAAGAGATCAATCAGGTCCTGGTCTGTGTGGGCAGCCACGACAATACTCTTGATCTTCTGGCCAATGAGCTCATGAGCTTTTCCCCTCCCATCCACCTGGCTTCCACCCATGTGGGCAGCATGGGGGGGATTACGGCTGCCGGTCAGGGATCCGCCCACATGTCCGGGGTGCATCTTTTCGATCCTGAACAGGATGATTACAATTTTCCTTTTCTGGAAAAATACGCCCCGGATCTTAAGTACAAGCTGATCAACCTGGCCATCAGGCACCAGGGCCTGATTGTTGCTCCGGGCAATCCCAAAAAGATCATGTCTGTTGCAGAGCTGGCCAGGGAAGATGTACTTTTCATCAACCGCCAGAAAGGCGCGGGAACAAGGATACTGTTGGATTACCATCTTAAGAAAGCTTCCATTTCTCCAGAGGACATCAAGGGCTACTCCAAAGAGGAATACACCCACATGGGCGTTGCGGTAAATGTTTTAAGCGGTACCGCCGACTGTGGTCTGGGCATTCAGGCCGCGGCAAAGGCCCTTGAACTCGATTTCGTCCCTCTGGCAAAGGAACGCTATGACTTGCTTATTCCTTTGGAATATTTAGAAAATGAAAAAATTTACAAAGTCATCGAGCTGTTGAAATCCGATGAATTCAAAAACAAAATTATAAAACTGGGAGGTTATGAAACTCAGCTTACAGGTCTGGAGATGAAGCCCGGCAACGGCCTGTCAGGCGCTGATAATTGATCAGGCTCACAGGTTTTCACCAGCCTGTGCCTGCATTAACGTGCGTACATGAGCTGTGCAGGCTCTGGCCAGACCATCAAGATTGTACCCCCCTTCAAGAGTGGAAACCAGCCGTCCTGAAGCGTACTCAGCGGCAATTTCCATGGCTATGGAGGTCAACTGGGCAAAATCTTCAGCTGTAAGCTTGAACATGCCCAGAAGATCGCCCTGATGAGAATCGAAACCTGCGGAAACCAGCACCAGCTGAGGCTTGTACTTCTGCATGGCCGGGAGCAGGCGTTCCGTATATACTGGAAGAATTTCCTTCCTGCCCGACCCAGCAGGAAAGGGAAAATTCATGGTCGTTCCGAGCCCGGGTCCCTCGCCTGTTTCTCCTGAAGCACCGGTGAAAGGATACCAGGAAGCCTGGTGCGTGCTGAAAAAAAAGACTTCCTTTTCCTTGTAAAAAGCTTCCTGAGTTCCGTTTCCGTGATGAACATCCCAGTCAATGATCAGTATCCGCTCCAGCCCGTACTTCTTTATGGCATGCCTTGCTCCAAGAGCAACGTTGTTGAAAAGACAGAAGCCCATGCCCATTCCCGGCAGTGCGTGATGGCCCGGAGGGCGGACCGGACAGAAAGCATTGGCGGCTTTTCCTTCCATCACCAGCTCAACACCGGTGATCATGGCTCCTCCCGCGGCCAGGGCAGCGTCCCAGGAAGACTTATTTATGCCCGTATCCGGATAACCAAGGGAAGAACGCCCTGAGGCAACGCTGTCTTTGACCAGATCAATATATGAACGGTCATGATTGGCCAGCAGATCATCCTCACCGGCAGGCAGTGGACGTTGCCAGTCAAGCGATGAAGTATGCGGATCATTTTGCAGGGCCGAAACTATGGCTTCAAGCCTGTCGGGACTTTCAGGATGGCTGCTGCCTGCAAGATGCAGTTTGCAGATCGAATCATAGATGATCATTGTCTGAGACATTTTTACCTCTTCGCAGGAGTAGTTCAGTATTCCTCGATGACAACCCTGTCCCCCGGTCCCGTTTCCAGAAGATCGGCCGCGCTTTTTTCTCTGGCTGCTATTTCCAGCCGTCCCTGACTGCCCGGCACCAGCCCCAGACAACCATCCGGAATGGCTGCATAATAAGAAACCGGAAAAAGATCCAGATCCTTTAGGCGAAATTTCCTGCCTTTAAGCCTTCCGACCCAATCCCTGATATTCAGGTCAAGAATCAGATTTCCGAAACGGTCCTGGTGCACCACCCTGCACTCCAGGCCTGATTCCGAAAACCTGGGCTTTAAAAGCCCGGTCAGGATCAGCTCGTCCGGATCCATGGGTGAGAATTCTTCGGGCACTTTTTTTTTCTGAGCCAGGTAAGCCGTCAGAGGAGCAATTATGTCCCGGCCGTGAAAGGTGGAAGAAGCCGGAAGATTTCCCCTGTATCTGTACACCCTGAGTATCAGGCCTTCCTCAAAAAGCAGGCTCAAGAGCCCGTTGTCGGGAGCAAGTATCAGATAAGTACCGGTATCAGCAAGCACTATGCTCCGGTCGGAGCCTACACCTGGATCAACCACGGCTGCGAATACCGAACCGTGCGGAAAGTGATCCAGAGAAGCTGAAAGCAAAAAACCGGCCTGCTCAACATTGAAAGTCCGCACGCCATGACTCAGATCCACAATTCGGGCTTCTGGAAATTTTCTGTAAATCATTCCTTTCATCTGGCCAACGTATGGATCAATATGGCCGAAATCGGTAAGCAGAACAATAAGTGACATTAAAAAATCATCCTTCGGGAAAAACCGCGTCCCAGAACATTAAAGGTATTCTCAATGATGACAAATGCTTCAGGATCCTTTTTATAGATCAGTTCTTCCAGCCTTTTTAACTGAAAATTATTGACCACGGTCAGAACTATCTTCCTGGGTTTGACGCTGTAAGCCCACTTTATTCCGGCTCCGAACTAAGAGCCCTTAAAGGCAATAAATGGCATAGAAAAAAGAACCTGTACAACCAGTTTGTCAGAAAAAACGACTATACATATGTTCCTTTGGATAAAAAATATATCGAACACGCCCTGGGTCTCCAGACTGAATGGTGCCTGTGGAAGGAATGCGCTGATTCATCAACCCTGGAAGCTGAAAACCGCGTGGTCGTGAAGGTGTTCAACGCCTGGGAACGTTTGAGCAGACTGTTCGGAGCAGGGCTGATTATCCGGGATGAAATGACCGCCTTCACGGTAGCTGAAGTTTTGCCGGATCAAAGCCTGCTCATTCATTTTGAAAAAGGCTTCCCCAGACACACAAAGGGGTCTATCAGGCCATGAACAGACTCTTTCTGCTCAATTCCGCTCCGGACTACCAGTTGATAAACCGCGAGCAGGACATGGATGATCCCGGTCTTAAAAAGGCCAAAGAGTCCTACCACCCGGCAGGATTTCTAAAGAAATGCACAGTGGTTGTCGATTAAAGACGGCTTTAGAGACTTCTTTGAAGCCTGAATCCGTAACGTCTTAAATTTGCAGCCTTACTGGCCTTCTGGTTCCGGAGTTTGAACGAACGGTCGCCCCCTCTCCCCCTCGCTTAAGTCTCTAAAGTAATTCTTCTCTTACTGTTCCAGCTCTTTCCAGTATTTGCACTTTTTCTCAGGACAGGCCAGATGCTCACCTCTTGTCTTGGTGCTTTTTCTGACCAGAACACTGGATCCGCATTCCGGACATTTGCCGGCAACCGGCGGGTTCCATAACGCATACTGGCATTTGGGATACTGATTGCAGCCGTAAAAGACTTTGCCCCTGCGGCTGCCTTTTTCCACCAGCTCGCCCGGACAGTCTTCCACAGGGCAGGGTACCCCTGTAGAAAAAGGCGCGCTGTATTTGCACTTTGGATAATTATTGCAGGCTATAAACCTGTTCCCGGTACGGGCCTTTTTCACCACCAGATCCCCGCCGCATTCAGGGCAGGTTCCGATTTTTTCGCGCTGCACAGGTTCTGCGTCCACCGACTGCAATAATCCCTGTTCATCCCGGGTGAAATTGCTGGTATTTTTGCACTCGGGATACCTGGAACAGGCCAGAAAAGCTCCGTGCCGGCCGAAGCGGATGAGCATGTTCGCCCCGCACTGCTCACACTTGATGTCCGTTTCCTTGCCGCCTTTAACCGAAGTCATGAGCTCGTTTGCCTTTTCCAGGGTCGGATAGAACTCACTGGTAAAGTTCTTCAGCACTTCCACCCAGTCCTTCTTACCCATGGCAATGGTATCCAGATCACGCTCCATCTGGGCGGTAAAGTTCACATCCAGAAGTGCCGGAAAGTTGGCTACCAGAAGATCACAGACCTGTGCCCCCAATTCAGTGGGCATAAAGTTTTTTTCTTCGATAATCACGTATTCGCGATCCAGCAGGGTGGAAATGATGGCCGCGTATGTGGACGGTCTGCCGATGCCCAGCTCCTCCAGTTTGCGAACCAGTGAAGCCTCACTGTACCTGCTCGGAGGCTGGGTGAATTTCTGTTCCTTAATCAGCTTCTGCAGTTCGAGCTGTTCATCCTGCTTAAGTTCTGGAAGCAGACTTTCCTCCTGAGTGCCGCCGGGAGAATAAAGACGCAGGAACCCCGAAAATATTAGCCTTTCCCCCTTGGCCCTCCAGAGGGTATTGGCTGCCTTTATGGTGATGACGGTATCCCAGAACCTGGCCGGAGCCATCTGAGAGGCCATGAACCTTGACCAGATAAGTCTGTACAGCATATAGTCATCTCTTGACAGAGATGCCTTGACTTCTTCCGGAGTAAGCGAGGGATCTACAGGTCTTACGGCTTCATGTGCATCCTGGGAAGAACCCTTGGACTTGAAATGCCTGGTCTTTTGCGGATAATAATCCTCTCCCAGATTATCGATTATCCAGTTTTTGGCTTCAGCCTGAGCTTCTTTGGATACCCGCACCGAATCAGTACGCATATAGGTTATGAGCGCGGTGATTCCTTTTTCTCCAAGATCCAGACCTTCGTAAAGGCGTTGGGCCACGGACATGGTTCTCTTGGCTGTAAACCCCAGACGGCTGCTTGCCTCCTGCTGGAGAGTGGAAGTAATGAACGGAGGTTTGGGACTCCTGGACCTTTCCTTCTCCTCCACTGACTGAACCGCAAACGAGGCCTTGTTCAGTTTTTCTTCCAGGGCCAGGGCTTCTTTTTCCGAGCCCACATTTGCTTTTTTATTGCTGATCTTCCAGAGAAGAGCCTCAAAGGACTTATTCTTTTCAGTCTTCAGGTGAGCCTTGAATACCCAGTATTCCTCAGGGACAAAGGCCTGGCGCTCCCTTTCGCGCTCAACGATCATGCGCAGGGCCACAGACTGCACTCTGCCTGCGGACAGACCGCGCTTGACCTTTTTCCACAGCAGCGGAGAAATTTTATAGCCCACCAGACGGTCCAGCACCCGTCTGGCCTGCTGCGAATTGAACAGGTCTTCGTTCAGTTTACGTGGTTTGTCCAGGGCCTCCCGTACCGCTCTGGAGGTGATTTCGTTGAATTGAATACGATGAATGCGAGGATTTTTTTCCCTTATCTCCTGGGCAATATGCCAGGCTATGGCCTCACCTTCCCTGTCAGGGTCAGGAGCCAGATAGACCTGGCCTGATCTGGATGCGCTCTGTTTGAGTTTATTGACCACTTTTTTCTTGCCCTGGATGATTTCATACTGGGGTGTGAACCCATGTTCTTCATCCACTCCCAGACTCTTTTTTGGAAGATCGCGGATATGACCTACAGAGGCCTCGACCATATAATCCTTGCCCAGAAACCTGCTTATGGTCTTCACCTTTGCCGGTGATTCGACTATGATTAAATCTTTGCTCATAATGTTCGTGCGTATAAACACTGCCATTTTCTTTGGCAAGCAGAAATTAATTTCAGGGTTTTTCTTGTCACGATTAACTTTTTGCTATATAGGCGGACGTTTATTTCAATTTTTATAAAAAACTTGACAGCCAAAAATTCTCTTAACTATTTGATTTGTTTACCATAATTCTGCCTATCCGTCATTCCGGCGAAGCCTGTCCCTGTGAAAACCGGGAGCCGGAACCCAGTGTCTTTTCAATAGGACCTGCCCGCAGCAGGCGGGTAAGAGACTGGGTGCCGGACCGGCATGACGGAAAGTACTTTTGACTGTTAAGTGAAAAACTATTCCGGGGATTACATGAAAACAGCCATCGTCGGCTTCAGCGGCAGCGGCAAAACTGAGCTTTTCAGGGCTCTGACCGGCCCGCAGATTTTTGGCAACAGGGCCATGGTCAAGGTTCCTGAGCCTCGGCTTGAACCTTTAAGCGCTTTGTTCAAACCCAAAAAGATCACCTGTACTGAAATTGAATATCTGGATCTGCCCGGTGGAGGGGCTCAAGCCCTGGGCAACAGACTGCTGAGCGACATCCGCGGTGTTGACTGTCTTATAGCGGTACTCGACGCCTTCAGCGGCACCCAGGATCCCCTTAAACAACAGGATTCAATCGAAGCTGAACTCATGGTCTCGGATATGGCCGTGATTGAGAAAAAACTGGATAAGATTCTGGAAGACAAGAAAAAGGCCAGACATCTTTATAATCCTGAAGAAGAAGAAATGCTGCTTAAGGCTCAGGAAATACTTGAACAGGAAATGCCCTTAAGGATAGACAGAAATCTTGCCATGAACGAAGTGCTTAAGGGTTTTGCCTTTCTCTCGGCCAAACCGGTTCTTTATGCCTGGAACGTGGCTGAAAACCGGTTGGGTGACTTTCAGATCCCTCCGGAAGAGCCCAATATGGGACATATAGCTTTTTCAGCCAGACTGGAAAGAGAGATGTCCGAACTGGAATCAGAGCAGGAACTGCACGAATTCATGCAGGATCTGGGCATCAGCGGATCTGTGCTGGACCGGGTCATCGCGGGAACCTACAGGCTTCTGGGTCTGATCACCTTTCTTACTGCCGGGGAGAAGGAAGTAAGGGCCTGGCCCCTGAGAAACGGCCAGAACGCCTGGGAGGCCGCGGGGGTCATCCATTCCGACATCCAGAAAGGGTTTATCCGGGCGGAAGTGCTGGGATGGAATGATTTTCTGCGCTGTAAAACCTTCAAAAAGGCCCGGGAACAGGGAGTTCTGCGCCTGGAAGGAAAGGAGTACATTGTCCGGGACGGGGACATAATAACCTTCAGGTTCAATGTATAGATCTTTAAACGGATAACCGATAACAGATAACCACGCGAAGCGCGTGGCAGGGCGCGTGGCAGGCTGATAACTAAGTGAAAGGTTTCAAGAGTAAGTCACTAATGCTCAAAAACATTACCGTTATTCTTTGCCGGCCCAAGTACTCTGAAAACGTGGGTTCAGCCGCCAGGGCCTGCGTTAATATGGGCTGTTCAAGGCTCATGGTGACCGGGGACAAACTAATCGATCCTGAGCGGGCCGGACCTCTGGCTACTGCCAAGGGCATGCAGCTTTTGGATTCTGTGGAGCAACAACCTGATCTGACGTCAGCCATCAGAAATTTCCACCGGGTATATGCCACAACAGCCAGAATCGGCGGCTGGCGCAAAGGCATATTGCTGCCCTGGGAAGCCGCCGGGGAAATTATGCGTCCGGACAGGCAAGACCTGGACATTGCCCTTGTTTTCGGCTCAGAGGATAATGGGCTTACCAATGAAGAAATTGAACAGTGCACCAGGATCATTTCCATCCCCACGACCAGCCGGGCCTGGTCCCTGAATGTCTCTCAGGCGGTGCTGCTCGTATTGTATGAATGCTTCAAGCATGTCCCTGCAGGTAAGACGCGCTACATTCCCTCCCATGATTCACCCCCGGCAACCCAGGAACAGATCAGCCTCCTGCACCGCAATATCCAGGAAGCTTTAATAACTATTGATTTTTTAAAGCCGGACAATCCTGATTATTTTATGCTCCCTCTGAAAAGGGGCCTGGCAGGTCACGGACTCAGGGAACACGAATTCAAACTTCTGATGGGCATCTGCCGGCAGATCAAATGGATGGCCGACCGGATCAAGTGATCCTGGGCAGGATGTCTGTGAGCAGAGCGGTTAGATCCCGGTTTATTTTTCCGGCCTGGGCCAGAATTTCCGCGTGTGAGGTCTCAGCCATGCAATCAGGCAGGTTTTTGTTGGTCAGGCATGAGTATCCGAGCACCCGCATGCCCAGATGTCTGGCTGCTATGGCCTCCAGAGTGGTGGACATGCCGATGGCATCCGCTCCCAGCCTTCTGAAAGCCCTGGTTTCGGCAGGAGTCTCCAGTGACGGTCCCTTTATACCTATATAAACCCCTTTTTCCAGGTAAATTCCAAGTTCAAGCGCTCTTTTCAGGGCCAGTGATGCAAGCTTTGGGCAGTAAACCGAGCTCATGTCCGGAAATCGCGGCCCCCAATCTTCAATGTTTTCTCCGATGAGCGGATTCTCCCCGGTCATGTTGATCTGATCGGTGACGAGCATTATGTTGCCTGTGGAAAAAAGAGGATTCAGTGCTCCTGCGGCATTGGTCAAAACGGCGGTCCCGGCTCCCCAGAGACCCAGTACGCGCAGATTGCGGACAACTTCGGCTGCTGTATAGCCTTCGTACAGGTGAACCCTGCCTTTCATAACCGCCAGTCGAAGATCTTTTGTCCGGCACAGAGAAAGAGTCCCTGCGTGCCCGGCAACTGTTGAACAGGAAAAACCGGGAACCTGATGATAATCAGTACTGGACAAGACCTCTATCCCTCGAGACATTTCCCCCAGGCCGCTGCCCAGAACCAGTGCCGCATCCGGACGATAATCAGGGTACTCTTTCCGCAAAAAATCAAGAGCCTGAACGATTTTTTCTCTTTCCCGCAATGAATCACTCCGGTTTTTACTTCATGTTATATGAGTATGATATGCAAAGAGCAGACTCGGCCTGCATGGCAGGGCGGGCTTCTCCGAAGCCCAGCCCAGAGGATCTTTCCGCATCAATTTATGATTCATACACTATAGTCGTGTTTCACCAGGGTCCACTGTCTTAATTCTGTCCTCTGTCCTCTGTCCTCTGTCCTCTGTCCTCTGT
>SLDX01000118.1 GCA_007125075.1 Desulfonatronospira sp. | reverse complement strand
GTTTAAAAAATTATGGCCAGGCGGAGCAGGGCTTCAATGACAGGGGCAGGGGGCAAATAAGCTCTCTTCCCCTGGTATGCGCGTCAGCCCGCAATTCAGGAAGTGAAAGATCATGCCATTGTCGAAGTTCTCACGGAAAGCATTTATGAGATAGGATTGATCTGGAAAGCAACCTTTTTTTACTTTGTTAGACTACCTGAACTAAGCTTCAAACTCTTTGATATGCTTAGGTTTCTGTCTCAATTGGCAATCAGGCTTCAAATTAACTATAAGCCTGGAATTTTTTCTCCATGGCACGCATGCTTCAATCTTGGAATATGAAAAAATCAATTTTTTTCATTGAGCTACATTCTTACTTGACTAAAACTTTATATCCTGCTTATTAGACAACTAAAATCCATCAAGCTAAACTTTCCCCCCATTATATAACAAGCACTTGAGCAGTTGATGGAAGAAAACTAACCTCCTCAAATATTTCAGCTGGACGCCTGATTTCATTTACCGGGATTCTATAGATCAAAATCATCCAGTAGTTTGCCCAGAAAAGTTTTTAATGCCGTATGCGCTTCCAGCAAAAAGTATTTTGCGGCAAATGAAGAAAACAGGATAAGCCTGGAAAACGAGGAGTCTGCTCGATGAACCCGAAAGATCAATCAACACAAAAAGAGAAACCAGCCTCGATACCCAAGATTCAGACCCGGATCAGAGGTCTGGACGATGTTCTTTACGGCGGCCTTCCCGCCCGACGGACGACCATAGTCAGCGGAACAGCCGGAACCGGCAAGACGGTTCTGGCCATGGAATTTCTGTATCAGGGAGCCCTGGAGGGTAAACCGGGGATCTTTATTTCCTTCGAGGAGAGCGCAGAGGATCTGCGGGCCAATGCTGCAGGCATGGGCATGGACATAGAAAGCCTGGAAAATGCGGACAAACTCAAGGTTATACATGCCGAGCTTCCTCATGTCACGATTCTCGCCGGGGAGTTCGATACAATGGGGCTGCTGGCCATGATCGAGGGGCATGCTGACATGATCGGCGCGGACCGAATCGTGCTGGACGCCATCGATGTGCTCATGTGGATCTTTGATGACCCGGCGCGCGAACGAAAAGAGATATTCTTAATGCACGAAAAGCTCAAGGATCTCGGATTGACCACCATTCTCACAGTCAAGGTGGATCCAGTAGGCAGGAAAATCTATCCTTTTCTTGATTTCATGGCCGACTGTGTGTTGTTTTTGGACCAGCGCATGTACAACCATGTCCGTACCAGACGACTGAATGTAGTCAAGTACCGGGGTTCGAATTTCTTGAACAATGAACATCCCTATGTTCTATCTGAGCATGGACTGTCAGCGATTCCTGTATCCTCCATGGACCTGGGGCAGTTTCCTTTTGCTGAACGAATCTCCACCGGCCATGACGGGCTGGACCAGATGTTAAACGGCGGTTTCTTCAAGGGTTCATCCGTTCTGCTGGCCGGTCCCAGCGGAAGCGGCAAGACCTCCCTGGCATGCATTTTCGCTCACGCGGCCTGCAGCCGCGGTGAAAAAGTGCTCTACGTGGACTTTGAAGTGGCCGGAGAAGTGCTGATCAGCGGGGTCCAGAGCATCGGGCTGGATATGAGACCTGTTCTGGAAGGTGAAAACAGGCTGCATATCATGACGCTCATGCCGGAATCATTGGGCCCGGAGCAGCATCTTCTGAAAATTATTGACGAAATAAACCAGTTTATTCCTGATCATCTGGTGGTTGACGCGATTTCAGCCTGCCGCCGGATGGGTGGCGAGCAGGCGGCTTTTGATTTTATCTTCCGGCTGATGAGCATGTGCAAAACCAGAGGCATAACCTGCATTTTCACCAACCAGACCACAGGCGATGAGCATGTAACTGAAATCAGCGGCATAGGCGTCTCATCTCTGGTGGATGTGATCATTGCTCTGGAGTACTACTTCAGTGAGAAAAAAATGAAGCGCCAGCTGGTTGTGCTCAAAACCCGCGGATCAGCCCATTCCATGGAGTACTGTCAGATGCACATAACCGACAGCGGAATCAGGTTGTGTGATGAACCAGTAAAAAATTTCGAAAATAATGCCTGATAAAGTAGGCCGACAATATGCCTAAACCTGACTGCTCTCAAAAGACCGCCAAAGAATACCATCTGCTTCTTTTCGTGGCCGGGAACGAGACCAATTCGCGCCTGGCCAGGGATTACATTGTCAAGATCTGCAGAAAAGAGCTGTACGGACGCTGCACAATAGATATTGTGGATGTGTTTGAGGATTTCCCGGCAGCGGTCAGGTACAATATCCTAATTACGCCCACCCTTAAGGCTGCCAGGATACACAGCCTGCTTTTGCTTCTCCAAAACCTGCCACGGTGAGGAGGTCAATGAGGGTCGTCACAACGAGTACCGATTATGCGTACGGATTCCGCCTGATGCAAAGGAGCCAGAATTAGCCTCTTATAAATTATTGAGAATCTTTTTTGTCGTATCCGTTCTTTTCTTGAGATGTTTTCGCCTTGACTTGACCGCAGCTGAGATGGCCGATGCTAGTTCCTTTCTCTCAGGCAAAAGATCTAAGGTGCGGTCCCAGTCGCCTTTCTTAAACACCTCCGTTTTGCTGTTTTCACTGATAGAGTATTTGATCAGCGCCATGTCCGAGTTGTTGGAGCCCAGGATTATTCCGGCACCTTTATATTTTTCGTCCTCGAGTGCATCCACTACCCAGCCGCCGGAATTGGCCACTGTCAGGGTACCGAAACCAAATTTACTGTCCTGCCATTCATCCAGAAAAGGCTTGTGGGTATGACCGAACAAAAAGCTGGTCTTGTTTTCTGCAGGCCAGTAACCTTCCTCCTTCAGCTCTTTTCTTATGTAATGTGTGACAAATCTGGCGAGCATGTCTCTTACCTCCCGGTTGAAAGGAGTCTTGCCGGGATCCTTTCGTTGCTCTGAGCCGATGCCCGCCTGCTCCAATGCGTATTTCAACAGCCACCTGAAAATAATTCTTTCTATGAATTCTGGGGACAAGGGAATATTGAACTCCTCCGTCAGAATCTTGGCAATGCGATTTTTGAAGGTATGCATGCCCTCGGGAGTTTTGAGCATTTTATAGATATCCTCGGTAGTCTCTCCTACTCGACCGGATCGGCACAGTCCGGACCAGATAAAGTCAATCCATGTCCAGTTTTCCTTTTCGATCTCTTCAATGCTGTCCCTGAGCGGCTGCTTTTTAAGTTCGCTCCAGGTCATCTCCGATGTAATCCTGTCCTTGAGCATGGAGAGCACCTTGTAAAGGTCTTCCATGAAATGACCGTGGTGAAAGATGAAGTCATGGCCCTGACATGAATTCAAACGGTAGGCTGGGTTGGCCACCAGAACAGGAAGCGGTGCAACAGTTTCATTGAGGTTGGCTGTTAATTGCTTCATTACAGCAGATGTTTTTGCCCGGGACAGCATGGTGGTATGTTCCAATGCTGGTATTCTTTTAGTTTCGTTTGTTTTATCAATGGCTTCAATAAAGTGGGTATCCCGTATAAGGCTCCAGAGAGCATGGTCATGATTGCCGGTTATGAGCACCACCTGATCAAAGAGCTCACGGGAAGCGACTTGAGCCAGAAACAGGCGAAAATATGTAACTGTCAGCGGATAAGGACTGATGGCCAGTTCCAGGATGTCTCCGTTTAATATCAGGTAAGGGATTCTTTTGCCTCCATTCATCTTGCTCTTGCAGGTATGCAGCAAATTGATCAGGGCGGTCAGACAGGGTCCCGGCGCCCTTGGCTCCGGGACAGGCTCGCCCAGCTTGAGATTGGTCAGCAAAGAAAGTTCCTCGCCCAGGTGCAGATCGGAAATCGAAACAAACAAAAGGCTCATAACTTCTCCTTATCGTTTGCAGGCTTCAGTCAATTTAGCAGGTTGGACTATGTCAGTTTTTATAAGTAGTCTTGCTTGAGGCTAGGGGCAAACATTAATTCACTTAATGGAGCAGTTTAAAGTTTTGTTTATCATTCAATAGGTGATGATATACAAATTTTGAATATCATTTATAATATGCAGAAACTCTTCTAATCACTTGTTCCCCCGGACACGCTTCGTGCGTCCGGGGGAATCGCGGCATATGCATCGTTGAGCTGTTTCGCTGGCAAATAAATCATGTTGCCTGCCAGAAAGATCTGCGATTCGGGATTCACTTGTAACCAATGGTAGAGGATTTGCAGAATGGTACGTGAATCACCTGCCCCGATGAGGTTGATTTCATCAGAAAGAATGGTGAGTCTGAGTACGGCGTTCGTGGCACTTGCCGCACTATGCTGGGGGCTGTCAGGCGGGATCGGCGGCATTCTCACGGGCCAGGGCTGGGATCCGGTTGTGGTGTCATTCTACCGGGGCGCGATCGGGCTGTTGTTCGTTCTCGCCTGGCTAGCGTTGCGCCCGCGCGGCAGCGGATTGGCAAGTCGCCGATTATGGTTCTGGTCGGCCATCGCCGGTGTGGGCGTAGCTGGCAACTTCTCATTCTATTTCGTAAGCATCGCGGAGGGCAGTGTCGCGGTTGCAGCGACCCTGATGTACTGCGCACCAGTGTTCGTCTATCTCATGTCCTTTACACTCAAGCTCGAAAGACCCACTCTGTTCAAGTGTGCTGCGATCGCGATGGTAATGCTTGGCGTCGTGCTGCTTACAGGTATTTACGAGATTGGAGCGGGTGACGTCACGCCGATCGCTGCCGGTGCCGGGCTGCTTTCCGGCCTGTCCTATGCGGTATTCATCTTCGGCTTCAAGTATGCGGCACCGCACGGCAGTCCACAGGCGATTCTCGTGGTAGCGTTCGCGGTACTCATAACCATACTTATCTGGCTGGGCGATTCCGATCAGACCGTGGCAGTGCTGACAACGCCGAGTTGGCCACTGTTCGTGGTGTTAGGGGTGCTTGGCGCCGGATTGTCGTTCATTTTCTATATCGTCGGCCTGAACCATACCGCACCGGCTGTAGCGTCAATCGTGGCGATGGTCGAGCCGGTCACCGCTTCGCTATTCGGCGTCATGGTTTTAAATGAAAGCCTGGGGGCGCAACAAATCTTCGGCATGGGACTGATTTTGGTCACAGTTACTGCGCTGAGCGTATATTCAAGCGCTCAAAAAGAGTCTCTTACGACTAAACCACTTGCTGAGTAGCACTTGGGTTTTGAAACCACCTGCTCGATGACTGGTACTTGGGTATTGCGTCTGTCTCCCGAAGACGGAGATACCGCCTGACAAGTGGCTGTTGTCGGACGCGCCTGTGGTGCGCTCCGGCATGCCGCAAAGCCGCGCGTTACGTGAAAGGAGTACGGCTATGCACATGGTATAGTCCCATCAAATAATATTGGAGCCTACCGAAAATATTCCAAACAATAGAAACCTACCTATGCCTCTAAAGAAAAATTCCAGCATGAAAAACCCTGCAAAAGAATTCAGTTTTAGGGGACGGTTTCACTATATGAATTTGGTCAAAATAAAATTGCATCCCACTTATGTCAAATGACAGATTCCGAGATGATCATAGATCCATGGATAATTCCGGGAATAAATATTTTAACAGGCCATGCTAACAGTTTCTTGCGCAATTTTTTCTGATAAGAAATCTTTGCTTGATTGAACACCTAAATCAAGTATCGTTGAAATAAAGCCCGCGTATACACAATTAATATGAATAATGTTAGTAAACTTAGTTTATCTGATTGTATTTTCTTCTACTTTCACTCCACTATTAATTAAGCAATCCTCGGATATGTCATGAACACTCCTGAGGCGTGACAGACTCATTTCCCGTATTTTTAGTTCAATTTTTGTAATTTGTATTACAAAAGCTTCTTATAATTTAATGTTAATATAATTGGCTCATTTCATTTTTAGTTTAAATTTTAAATACTTGTATTAGTGTTATTTAAAAGTTTATCTGCAAAAAAAAGCCATGAGATCAAATTTTGAGTTTAAACCATGCTGATAATCATTTGATTTTACTGATCTATTAATCCTGAATCCTTGATCCATAATCCTGCAAAATATTTTTTTGCAGGATTTTCTTTTTTTTATAACATGAAATATAAGTATTGGATCAATAATTGCTTTGCGAACTTAATAATTACATGAGTTTAGCGAATAATTTTGAGCTTTGTGTTGGAACAGGCATGTATGTAAAATTTCGCGGAATCGTTGTACTAGTGTTGATTAAGTTATCACAAACAGGAGATAATTTCTATGAAAAATAAACTTCTACTCCTTGACAAACAGGACAGAAAATATCCAGTGGAAGTAAGCCTGGGCAAGGTCTGCTTCGGCAACAAAGAATATGTGCAGGCTGCCGTCGGGGACATTTCTAAACGCCTGAAGACTGAAGAGAACCCGCAGGAAATCAGGCAGCACTATAAATATCTGCTTCAAAGCTCTACCCGGATGAAATCCTTTCACAACATCATCGGCAGCAGCAAAAAAATGCAGAAAGTGTATGTATTGCTGCAGCAATTGGCCGACGTAGACTCC
>SLDX01000073.1 GCA_007125075.1 Desulfonatronospira sp. | reverse complement strand
TTTTTTTGATCGAATTTCCATTCATCTTTTGGCCACTGGATCATTTGAATGAAAATTTCGCCATACATCAGACGACATTTTCTGCCATCAGCGTTTGTCATTCGTTGTTTTTGGCGAAAAATCATAGCCAAAGAGCCAATAAATTCACGCATTACGGTAAATGTCTGCATATAAAGTCGGTGCTCATGGAGCAATTTGGCTATTGCAAGTTGTATCCGGTAGTAGTCTGAGTCATAATAGCCCGATACAGGGACTTCCGTGGTCAGTGTTTTAAACTTATCCAGAACCAGATCCAGGAGCAGCCTTCCTGTTGCCGAAGCTGTCTTTCTGTTTTGCTGAACCAAGTTTAGAGCCTTATTAGCCTTTTCAGCAACTGTATTCACATCCACGTTGCGTACAGCGTTGGTCAGTTCATCCAATGCTTTTACCAGTTCAGGGTCATTTAATTCTCCTACATGGAAGCCAGAGGATTTTTCAGCTACCTGGGCTAGATTTCGGGCATCCGCGTCCTCCACCAGCCGGGATACTGCCTCAGCCCATTCATTGACCACGTAGAAATCTTTCATGTCCACAATAGGTGGCTTTGACCTGTCTACCTCAAAGGCACCATAGTATGCTGCAACGAGTTCAATTTTTTTAGCCTTCTGCAAAAAGTGGATGGCTGCGGAGAAAACAATAGGCGTAGACCTATAGCCATGGGTCATGTCTATAGTCAGCCTGTCTTCTGTCTTCATACATTTTAGAACCTTTTCAAACAGTGCCCATTGCCCCTTGGCACCGAGATCGTCGGACAGAATAAGCGGTTGTGGGGTAGCTCCAAATTTTTTCATTTCCTGACGTAAATTATTGAAATGATCATCGTAAGACTGTTGAGTGGCTAGGATCAGGACCAAATCAAAAGAGGAACCACCAATCAACTCTATTTCAGCAACCTGGACAAAACGAGTTTTCGAAGATATGCGGCCTTCCAGAACATAGGTTGTTGGATGATAATCAAAAACTTTTCTGTCTTTGATGTAAGTTCCACGTCCCAGGAATGAGAGGAAAACATTTCGCATCAGCACCTCCAATCAGGTCACTTACCATATTCACGAAACCGGACGTGTCGAAAACGGTGCACAAGCCTGATCGAACCGTCCCCCAGGCGTTCCTCTTGGGCTTCGCGGCGGGTGGTGGAGTATATCGGCAGCAGACCAAGTCGCCGGGCGTAATCCGCCATCTGGCAGCAGGCTCCGAAATCGCCCTGAATCAGAACATAATCGTCAGCAGAGGCCATATTTCCCAGCCATTCCCGAACTGGAATCAAAAGTTCATTAATGCTTCCAATTTCCGCTGGAATGTCGCTCCATAATTGCTGAATTTGCTCAGGAGGTTCGATAAATTCTCTAATCCTGAGGCTGTTCAGGGCATCTGTCCGCTGGACCTCCGTGAGGGTGTGGTTGAAGAGCAGAAAAAGAGAAGGGGTTTCAGGTTTAATTTTCATCACTGTATATCAATCTGCATCAGCAGTTCCTGGCTGTTCTTGTTCGATATCGACTGCTTCACTCAACCCCGAGTTCTGAGCAAAGTTTCGTGAGCTTCATTACCCAAGGCTTATTTTTCTTTGCAGCATTCTTATAGGATTTGCCTAAAGACCTGGCGGCGCTATGTAAAAGTATAGCCATCTCTTTCTTTAGATGTTCATCATTTTGCTCATTTATCCTGTTGATAAACTCATCAATCTGTCCGCTCAGGCCTGGACCGGACTTTTCAACTACAGCCCTGAACTCTTGCAGTACTTCTGTACTGATTTCTTCAGGGGAACGTGGAGATGTTTGTTGCTCCAGTCCTGCTGCAACTGGAGAATGACGGAGCTCGATGTTTTCAGGTACTGAAGTGGCGTCAACTGCCAGTCCTGAACCCAACCTGTGAAAAACCCTGCCCGGCTCTCTCATCACCATTATCCACCCCAGAGGCAGACAGGGCACTCCATGCTCATCCAGGGCAAGCCTTCGGGTTTTAGGAAACGGCATGCCTGTTTTGCCTAATCTAAATTTTTTCCTGGCCTCCTGAGCCAAGTCATCACTCATCCAGTCCCCGGTCATTCCTTTCCAGCCGCTTCCCCAAGCTATCCTGCAAATAAAACCATCTTTTGGAGACATCTCATTGATTCTTTTGCATAGTTTTTCATAAAACTCGGCAGCTGCTTTACCTGACGCCTTGTATTGTCTGAAAAAATTCAACTCCGATTGTGCTGTTTTTAAGGCATGATTATTCACAAGCCAATACAGACCATCCAGGTCCTGAAGCTGTTCAAAAGTGGGAAGACCGGCATTTTTTCTTTGTTGAGTATCATTCAGCAAACCTTCCAGGGAAAAACAGGCTGTCAGGTTTGTTCCTGGTTCCAGGGTTTCTACATGAACGCCATCAGCCTTGGAGTAATCATCAACGGTTCTGCGGCCGGAAAAATGTTTCCATCCGGCCTGAGTCGGAGTTTGCAGATTAAAGAATTTGATCTCTCTGGCCATTATCCCGCACTCTGATATATCAGCCCCGAGACTGTCACTGACATGGAATCCGCGCAAAAAATCATTGTGTGGGTTCCCTCCGGCCAGTTTGTCCAGAAATCTATCATCAGCCCGTTTTGGATTGTCACCTAATATGGGCTTCATCGTGCTGGTGGCAGCCATTTTAACCAGAAAAGCGGTCCTAAGGGAACCTTTTAAAGAGCTTCCCGGCAGATAGGGCCTGGAAAATCCATCCTTGATAAAGCCGCGTATTCTTTGAGGCCTGTCCGATCCCCGACAATTCAGTATATAGCTGATTACAAGCTTTATCTTGTACTGGCGTACAAGGCTGTTCCAGCTGAATCTTTCCCGTCCCAGCTCCCTGAGAGCGGCTGGATTGTCTAGCAGCTGTCTGAAAGTGGCCTCTGAATCAATAACTTCCAGCCGCCCGTTTCGACCGGTAAAGTCCATCTCTGCCTCAAGGGTACTGCCGTCCCCGATATGCAGAGGTGTGAGCAAGGATATTTTCCAGGTTTCGTACTTGTTGGGAAATTTCATGATCAGGCCTCCTTGATCCAGGAAGGTGTGACGCAGGGGACAGAAAAAGCCCTTAGATCCCGGTAAACCGGATTTGACAGGGGCAAGCCGAATCTGCTGATAAGATCATTGTCCACCACTTTGACTATTCGACCTACAGGCCTGGTCCCGAAAAAACTCCCTTCGGAAAAAGCCTTTATGGGAGGTCTGCCCACGCCTGTGCCTGTTATCCAGCCCGACCTGCTCAGAAGGCTGTAGGCGCTTTGTCGGATGACTGCACTAATATCGTCCTCCTGGCCCGGATTGAACAAGGACAGGGTAAACCATCCGGACGCAGTCGCAGGCAACTTGATTCCGGGGTCAGCTATTTCCAGGATATGAAAACAGCCTAGGCCGCTGCTCCTGTCTGCTCCTAGTCCTGTGTCACCCAGAAATTCAAGAACTGCTTCAAACCTTGTGGATTCGGCCACCTCGGCCAGGAAGTAAAGGCCGCACTCAGGATGAAAGTGCTGCTGGGCAAAAAAGAATGTTCCGGCTTCACTCTGACCGCCAAGTCGGTCCACACTGACCCTCTGTCTCTCAAGCATTTTCCAGGCACCGACATTAATTACTTCCTCCACCCGGTCCTCTCCAGGAGAAAAAGCGAACTGCCCTTTCATTCTGACTTCAGCGGAATCAAGCATCTGGCCGCGCAAGACATGCTCCAGCACAGCGCCTGAAATCCAGCAGATCTTTTTAATATCTTTCTTGTCCGCCGGTCTTGTTTCATTCCATATCCTGAACCTTGGCACAGGGAAAAAAAGTATGTCTTTTATCCAGGGCATGGCTGAAGAAACCACAAAACCCGGGTCTGCGAAGAAATCGGGAGCAGTACCCGGGAACACGTTCGGCCATGATGCACAAATGGCTGCCGAAAGAGTGTCGGAATGGACAAACTCCTGGGCTGTATCCGGGCTGCCGCTTCCCTTGGACTCCACGTGCAGAGCGGATTTAAACTTCAGCCTGTAAGCAAGCATGGTTCCTCCTATGCCCTGAGAGAATCGGGGATATCATATTCCATGGTCTGGGCATCCAATCTGTTTTGATAATCTTCCACTTTTTTTCTGGACAGCTTGCTGACATTAAATTTCACACGTCCATAGCCCCTGGCCCCGTGTCCGCCGAGGTAATCGTCCTGCAGAAGCTGCATGCCCTCAAAAACCAGAGACAGGTATTCATCCTCGGAGTCGTCACCGTATAGACTAAGAACCATCTCAAACTCGAATACCGCACCAGCGGGAACTCTCTCGATCTGCCTGGGATTGGCGCGAGAGGTAACCCGGTCGATGGCCACCTCGGTTTTGACCTCGGTCATGGGCATATCAGTGTTTTTGGCGTTTTCCAGGATTTCTGCGTTCTGCAGCATGGCGTCTCTGACAATCAGTCTTTGAGGAATAACTGATTCTTTCTCTGAAGCTGACACGCCAAACAGCCTGGTGGTGATATTTTTAGGATTTTTTCCGGGGTTTCCTTCAAACTTACCGTTTTTAGCCTCTAAGGAGAATTCGTTCCTACACTTCTCCACCAGGGATCGCATTTTGCCGCGCAAAGAAGATCCGGGAATCAGTGGTTGGTTGGTAACAGGATCCCGGATTACAATGGAGTCTGCTCCGCCGATACTCATCTCGGTGGAGTTGCCGCCGATATGCAGACCTGTCAAAACCTTAATAGTGCCCCGGATGAAGATTCTTGATTGGAAATAATGCTGATGGTCATTCATACTACTCTCCTCCCTTTGCCCTATGATAAGCTAAAATTGCTTCAAAAAAATTAAAGAAATGTTTCATTCTTTCAGGCTTACCCTGCAAAATATCAATTGCGTATGTTAAACAACTCACCATAACAGTAAAGCTGCTTTTTTTGCCATCTTTGTTATGTCTGCCATTAACATATGCCAGTTTTGGCTTTAATAACAAAAGGGATGCATATTTTTCATCTACATTATCCTGGCTCAGGCTTAATTCTGTCTTTTTTATAGTGCCAAATATGTTTCTAATTTGTGATGTTGAAACAGACTTGTTTTTATCAACTTTTCCATTTTTTATGATTACCATCTGATCAGCTATTTCCTGAGCCGTAGCGACCAGGACTTTGGCCTCCCCGTTGACGATAGCCTTGTCAATCTGTTCTTTGAAAGCGCATTGTGACATGAATTACCTCCTTCCTTATTTTCGCTGCAAATAATCTGCTATGGTTAAAGGCAGCTCCAGCCAGGCAAAGACCGGGATGGTTGATATGCTGCCTTGTTCGTTAATGACGTTGCCAACTCTACCCTGATCAAAAAGAATCTGCGACCACTTGCTGATCTGCTCTGTATTGTTGCCGTATCTGCGCCTTAACTGGTATTTTGTTCTCCAGTGCCAGGGATAACAGGCAATCTCCAGCCAGGCAGAACTTTCACTGATCCTTTTGTCGGTTAAAAGCCTTTGGACCAAGGCATTGTTCCCGGCAGTCACCTGCCTGAGATATGAGGCAAGGCCTCTATTGCCTCCTTCAGCCTCTTCCTGTTCTAACATAGTGGCAATACTGCGGGCCAAGGCCCAGTCTTCCCAGACAATGGCAGTGCCCTGAAAGCAAATGCCGGCCTTTGATAGTTCCCTGTTAACGAACCACTTGCTCCTGATGGTTTTAGCTTTCTTTTCGGCCTCACCGGCAATTTGAGATGCTTTGTATATGGGATACTTTTCCCGATGCAGGGTGATTCCTCCAGAAATTGACAGGTCCGGATTGTGACAGCAGAAAGCCTTAAATTTTTTGTGAATCGTTTCAGCCAGGTCAGGCAGCTGATCCCAGGAACCTATAATGAAAAGATCATCTCCGCCTGAATAGATTATCTGGCATTTTTCGTATTTCTCTTTTCTTAGCAGGTGGACCAGAAAACCGGAAAAAAAGTTCTTCAGTTGCCTGGAAAGAGTGGTCATTCGGGATATTGAGGCCATTGGCCTTCTAAGCGGCTCTTCCCCCCGGTATACTACCTCTCCCCATCCAGGAAAGTTCCTTTTTTCCATGACAATGACCTCACGAGCAGGGAAACTGAGCCCGTGAATAAAGACAAGTCCAAGGTTGTCTACATCCATGCGCAGAATGCCCAGTCTTTTTATACCCCTGGAAGCCTTGGCATAATCTGCAAAATCCAATGGTTTGTCATTTTCTGTTTTTTTATGCAGATCCCATTTGCCAAGATATGCAAACTGCAGGGCCATGCCGTTTTTGGGCAGAGACATATCCTTCAAATCCTGCTCACTTTCTTCATTTAACAAGGTACATTCCAGGCCGATGCCCTGCACCTTGCTCAATTTATTCAGGTCCCGACCCTTGATAAAAAAGACTTCCGCTCCAAGTGCGTCGAAGTCCAAACTATTTTGGATGTAGAACAATGATTTGCAGCTTTCTATGGTCTCTTTGTTCCAGGCGGTGAGCACGGCCTTGGTATCCCTGAGCAAGAGGCCAAGATTCTCCAGGTCTTCACATAGGCGGCACTTTACACTTTTGTCGACTTCTCTAGAGCCGCAGATCGGGCAGGAGCTTACAGGATCAAAATCTGTCTGCGGTTCAAAGA
>SLDX01000095.1 GCA_007125075.1 Desulfonatronospira sp. | reverse complement strand
CGAAACGCGTGGCAAGCCAAAACGAATCACGCTGAGAAGCGTGGCAGCAGATTGCCTGAAGAGGAAGAAGCTGTGTTGATAAACGATGAAAGACAAGTTGAAAATCATGAGCAAGAAAATTTATTTTAAAGCAGTCCCCTATGACAAGAAACTGGTGACCATGGCCCTTGAATCCGGTGTGGATGGAATCCTGGCTCAAAAAAACGATTTGGAAAAGATTTCACGTTTGGGCCGGACCCAGGCTCTGGATGTTGAGGATTTCAAATTCATATCCATTAGCAGCAAGGAAGACGAAGAAAAGGCAGTTCAGCTCTTAAGGTCCGGAGAAAAAGTTGTCCTGTCCCGGGAAGTGGAGATCATCCCTGTGGAGAACATTGTGGCCCAGGTCGCGGAAGTGGGCATGGAAGCCTCAAGTCTTCAGGAAGCTGACACAGCCCTGGGCATCCTGGAAAAAGGAGTTGATTATATCGTTGTGGATGCTTCCGCCGCAAAGATTATGAAAAAAATTACGGCCAGAGTCAAGCAGGATAAAGGCAGCCTCAAGCTGGTCCCGGGCAGGATCACCGAGATCACTCCTGTGGGCTTGGGTCACAGGGTCTGCGTGGACACCATTTCCCTGCTGAACAGCGGTGAGGGAATGCTGGTCGGCAATTCCAGCGCGTTTACATTTCTGGTCAATGCCGAAACAGAAGCCAATCCTTACGTGGCTCCCCGGCCGTTCCGGATCAACGCAGGAGCCGTACATTCCTATCTCAGCCTGCCCGGAGACAGGACGGCTTATTTAGAAGAACTTGCTCCCGGCAAAGAGGTATTGATCGTCTCGGCTAAAGGGGATGCCAGGTCGGCTGTTGTCGGCCGGATCAAGACCGAAGTGCGACCCATGCTGCTGATAAGCGCCGAGTTCGAAGGTCTGACGGGCAGCGTCATCCTGCAGAACGCGGAAACCATCCGGCTGGTCGGCGCGGATGAAAAGCCAGTAAGCGTAGTCAGCCTGAAGATCGGCGATCAGGTCATGTGCAGAATTGATGAGGCGGGCAGACACTTTGGAATGCGTATACAGGAAGATATCCGGGAAAAATAAAATGGAGCAGGATGAAAGATTAAAGAATATCAGAACGGAAATCAGCAGTCTGGATGAGCAGATTCTCAAGCTGCTGAACCGCAGGGCGGGACTCAGTCTGAAGGTCGGCGGAATAAAATCCAGATCCAGAGATAATGTGTTCAAGCCTTTCAGAGAAAAAGAAATTTTAAACGGCCTGGCCAGTAAAAATGACGGACCTTTGCCTGAAAATCATCTGCGCAACATATACAGGGAGATATTCTCCTCCTCCAGAAGCCTTCAACAGCCGCAGAAGGTTGTTTACCTTGGACCTGAAGGCACTTTTTCTTTTTTCGCCGGCGTGGAATACCTGGGACACAGCGCTGATTTCACTCCCAGGGACAGTCTGGAGGATGTTTTCAGGGCTGTGGATATGCTCGAGGCCGAACTGGGGGTCATACCCCTGGAAAATTCCATGCAGGGCAGCGTAGGCCAGAGTCTGGACATGTTTCTCAAATTCGAGGTTTTTATTCACGCAGAAGTATATCTCCGGATAAGCCATTTCCTTTTGAGCCGGGAGAGCGAACTGTTCAGGATAAAAAAGATTTATTCCCATCCTCAGGCACTGCAGCAGTGCGCGGGCTGGCTGCGGGCCAATCTTCCCGGGGTTGAGGTCATTCCCGATGAAAGTACTGCCGCGGCAGCGGCCAGAGCTGCACAGGAAAAAGGGACAGCGGTCGTGGGTCACAAAAAATTGACCAGGTTTTATGAGCTGAATGTTCTGGGCAGCTATATTGAAGACCTGCCTGACAACTGGACCAGGTTTCTGGTCATAAGCAGCCATCCTCCGGAGGCGGGCAACCGGGAAAAGACCTCCCTTCTTTTCACTGTAGTGGACAAGCCTGGTTCACTGGTCAGTGCCCTACAGGTGCTGTCCGGCAAGGGAATCAACATGCGCAAGCTTGAATCCAGGCCCATGCGTGCGGAAAAGTGGCGTTACGTTTTTTTTGCTGATGTAGAGTGCGATCTGACCGCCCAAGAATACACAAGCGTCCTGAGTGAGCTGGAGGAGAGCTGCCATTTCCTGCGAATTCTGGGCAGCTACCCTCACGGCCCACAAATTATGGGATAGTTATGAATGAAACCTTGATAAATCTAAACGCTCCGGCGTCAAAATCCCTTTCACACAGAGCCTTGCTGGCCGCCGGTCTGGCCAGGGGTGTTTGTGAACTGGAAAATGTCCTGGACAGCGAGGACATCAGGCGCACCAGGGATTGTCTTGAAGCTCTCGGGGCCGGGATTTCAGGTCAGGGAAGTTCTTTATCGGTCAATGGGCTGAGCGGTAACATCATAAGTCACACCTCAAAGCCTGTCAGGCTGGATGTTGGCGAATCAGGGACCACTTGCAGACTTATGGCCGCGATCGTTGCCGCAGGCCGGGGGATTTTTGAAATTTCCGGGCGGGGCAGGATGCATGAGCGTCCTATTCACAGCCTGGCCCAAAGCCTGGAAAGCCAGGGAGTGGTGTTCAATTATCTTGATCGATTCGGATGTCCACCATTGCGTATTGAGACTAAGGGGCTTCCCGGAGGAGAAATAACCGTATTCCTGGAGGAAAGCAGCCAGTACCTGTCAGGGGTTCTTCTGGCCGCAACCATGGCCGGAAGTGCCTTAACCATCGGCATCGGAGGACAGAAGGTGGTTTCCTGGCCATATGTCAGCCTGACTCTGCAGGTCATGGAAAGCTTCGGTATAACCCCTGAAGTGCAGGTTGTACGCGAGGGAATGCGGCAGGATGTCCATTCAGACGGTCTGGATTGCATAAAGCCCGGAGCAGTGCGCTTTATTGTCCGTCCGGGAATGTTCAGTGCGGTCCGTTACAGGGTGGAAGGCGACTTCAGCAACGCGTCATACCTGCTGGCTGCAGGGGCGGTGGGTGAGCATCCGGTTGTGGTATCCGGCCTTGATGAAGATTCGAGACAGGGAGACCGGCGCATCCTGGATATTTTAAGGCTCATGGGCGCCGAAGTCGAAAGCGGCGGACAGGGGATACTGGTCCGAAAAAGGGATCTGCAGGCAGTGCATCTGGACATGGGCACCTGTCCGGATCTGGTGCCCACTGTGGCTGTGATGGCCTCCATGTCCCGGGGCAAAACAGTCATCACCAATGTCAGGCATCTGCGGATCAAGGAGAGCGACAGGCTGGCCGGGGTATATAACGAAATTTCCAGAACCGGATGTACATGCACATTAAAAGAGGATGGTCTTGAGATCGAGTCCACAGGGATTCCTCAAGGCGGAACTATTGAATTCCGCACATACGGGGATCATCGCATGGCCATGAGTCTTTCGCTTTATGAGCTGGCCGGAATCAAAGTCGTGCTGGACAATCCCGGTTGCGTAAACAAGTCTTTTCCCGGATTTTGGGATGAATGGTCCAAGGTGCGCAGGGCTTACAACATTTCAGCCTGAAACCTGCAGGGGCGATCAGACTATTAAAAATGACTTCACGGATTCAGTTTTCAGGATAACGAGATATGGATTTTCCAAAAATAGAACATATTGCCCTGGTTGGCGCAAAAGGTCAGATGGGAGCTCTTTTGCGTGACAAGCTTAGAGATGCCGATATCCGGGTAACTGCTCTGGACAGGCCTTTTCCTGAAAAAGATCTAAGCGCTCTGCTTGCTCCCGTGCAGATGGCTCTTCTGGCAGTGCCGGTGTCCGCACTCGATCATGTCCTGAATCTGGTAGCGCCCAGAATACGGGAAGAGGTCATCATGGCCGATATCTGCTCGGTCAAGACCGTGCCCTTGAAGAAAATGCAGGATATATATCCGGGTCCGGTTATGGGCACCCATCCCCTTTTCGGACCCAGACCGGGTGTAGATGATGATCTGAAGGTAGCTCTTTGTCCGGGCCGCAATCTTAAGGAGCAAGACATCCTTGCTGTTCGGGACCTGTTTGTCCGCGGGGGAATGAGCACTTTTCTGACTTCTCCCGCGGAACACGATCAGGCCATGGCCTGCATCCAGAGCCTTAACTTCGTGACCACCATTTCCTATTTTGCCAGCCTGCCCAGGGATATCGACCTGGACATGTTCTCCACCCCGTCTTTCAGGCGCCGTGCCCGGGCGGCGCAGAAGATGCTTAATGAAGACGCATTTCTTTTTTCTTCTCTGGCGGAAGATAATCCATATACCGGGCAGATGATCCGCCGTTTCAAGTCTTTTCTGAACCTGAGTGCTGCCGGAGATTTTGAGCTTTTGACCGACAAGGCCTTGTGGTGGTGGCGCAACTTCAATGAGGAACAGGGAGGACAGTGATGTCTTACCGGCGCTGTATAGTCCTTAAAGGCCGCGTCCTCCCTGCAGAGAAGACGCGGCCTTTTTTTATCGGCAGTTGGAGCTGAATGACAAAAAACAAGATTAAAGGAGTAAAAACATGATAAATCTACAGCAAAAAGCCGCCTGTCTGCCGGCGGACACCCAGACTCCTGTATCGCTTTACCTGAGCTTGATCGGCAGAGAAAAAGGAATTCTGCTGGAAAGCTCGGAAGTTGACGGAAGGCTTGGCAGATACAGCCTGCTGGCCTGGGATTTCCGCCTGCAGCTGAGCTGCAGGGAAGGCAGGCTGATGGTCAAAAGCCTGGACAGCCGCCTGGATAAACTCAAAGAGCTGCAGGGCATGGATTTCATCGAGGGATTCAGGAAGGTGATTAAATCCCTGCAGATTGAGCAGGATCCAAGACACCAGCTGCCCCCTGTAACCAGGGCAATTTACGGTTATCTGGGATTCGGGGTGGCCGGGCTTTTGGAACACAAGCTGGCCGGCGTTCTGCGTCCGGATGAGGCCGAGGCCAGACTGGTCCTTCCGGGACGTATCCTTCTATTCGATCATCTGCATCACAGTTGTTATTTTATAACCCTGGATAAAGACCTTTCCCTGCCAAGACCCAAGCCGGACAAGGCCAGAAGCGAGTTCAGCCTGGGCGAGATAAATACTTTGCCGGACAAAGAAAAATACTGCGAGCAGGTGCGCTCCATAAAGGAAATGATCCGGCAGGGCGAAGCCATCCAGGTTGTTCTGTCCACCCGGTTCAGTGCCCGGTTTCGCGGGGATCCTTTCCTGGTCTACCGCCATCTGCGCCGGATCAATCCCTCGCCGTACACCTTCTATCTCAACCTGGAAGATATAACCCTTATGGGTTCTTCCCCTGAACTCATGGTCAAATGCGGTCAAGACGTGCTTCAGCTCAGGCCGATTGCCGGAACCAGGCGCCGTGGAAAAAGCGAGAAAGAGGATGAGAAAATGGCTGAGGAGCTGCTCGGTGATGCCAAGGAGAGAGCTGAACACATCATGCTTGTGGATTTGGGCCGCAACGACCTGGGCCGGATGGCTGTTCCCGGAAGCGTGGAAGTGGACAGGTTCATGCAGGTGGAGCGTTTTTCCCATGTCATGCACCTGACTTCGTATCTGTCGGCCAGACTCAGGCAGGGACTTGACGCTCTGGACATCCTCAAGGCTTCGTTTCCGGCAGGTACGGTCTCCGGTGCGCCTAAAATCAGAGCTATGGAGATAATCGCGCAATTCGAAGAAGCTTCGCGCGGTCCTTACGCCGGCACAATCGGCTGGTTCGGTCTGGACAAGGATTCAATAAGTCTGGATACCGGCATAACCATCAGAAGTCTGTGGATCAGGGACGGAAAAATCAACTGGCAGGCCGGGGCGGGAATAGTCTTTGATTCCGTGTCTGAAAACGAATGGCAGGAATGTGCAAACAAGGCTGAAGCCATACGCAAAGCTATAACCTCTACCGGAGGATCGGATGATTTTGCTCATAGACAACTTTGATTCCTTTACTTTCAACCTGGTTCAGGTGCTGCAAAAGCTTGGTGCTGATCCAGCTGTGTTCAGGAACAACCAGAAAGAAATGTTCAGCGCGCTGGAGCAGAATCCGGTGGCGGTGGTGATTTCTCCAGGCCCGGGACGACCTGAAAATTCAGGTCTGTGTCTTGAATTTCTGAAAAGACTGGATCCGAAGATACCGGTGCTGGGAGTCTGCCTTGGGCATCAGGTTCTTGGTTATTACACTGGAGCCAGGGTGGAGGTTGCCGGGAGGATAATGCACGGCAAGACTTCACAGGTACATCATCAGCAAAAGGGCCTTTTCGAGGGAATCCCCAGTCCCTTTGAAGCATGCAGGTATCACTCGCTGCTGGTCAGTCCTGCTGAAAACAATGCCTTCAGAGTCACCGCAAGGACTGAACAGGAAGAAATCATGGGCCTTGAATTCCTGGATCGTCCATGGATGGGGGTGCAATTTCACCCGGAGTCCATTTTTACCCCCTGGGGACCGAAGATCATGGAAAATTTTCTGAAGATGGCAGGAAAGGAAAGAAGGTAGGAAGGTGGGAAGTGGGAAGGTAGGAAGGTAGGAGGGTAAGAAGGTAGGAAGGTGGGAAGTGGGAAGTGGGAAGGTGGGAAAGTGGAAAAATCCTCTGACCTCTGCCTGCCACGCGTCCTAGCGTGGTCATCTGCCTGCCACGCGTCCTAGCGTGGTCATCTGTCATCTGTCATCTGAATATGCGGCTGCGCCGCATGGCTTTACTTTCATACTTTTTACTTTTTACTTTTTACTTTTTACTTT
>SLDX01000044.1 GCA_007125075.1 Desulfonatronospira sp. | reverse complement strand
GTCTCTTATGTCTCTTATGTCTCTTATGTCTCTTATGTCTCTTAAGTCTCTTAAGTCTCTCAAGTCTCTTAAGTCTCTTAAGTCGTCTTCTTTAACTTCGCTTCGTTTGCTGATTCAGTATTTATGGGAAGATCAACAATAAATCTGGTCCATTCTCCAGGCTTGCTTTCCACGCTAATATCCCCGCCGTGCTCGCGGATGATTCCATAGCTGACCGAAAGACCAAGACCTGTACCCTCTCCGGTGCGTTTAGTGCTGAAAAAGGGATCAAAAATCTTATCCCGCATGTATTCCGGGATGCCTTCACCGTTGTCCCAGAAGATCGCTTTTGCAAGATTTTTCTCAGGCACATGCCTGGTGCTGATGTGCATCCGGCCGTTCCTGCCTTCCATGGCCTGACGTGAATTAATCATAAGGTTCATGAACACCTGCTTGATTTTGTTGGTATCCATTTTAAAAACCGGAATTTCCTCGAGCTCGAGCTCTATTTTCACGCCCTGTTTCTTGAATTGTTCCGAGACCATACCCAGAACGTCTCTCACGGTCTGATTCAGTGAAGCATTGTGCTTGCTGGTTTCACCGCTGCGGGCAAAATCCAGGAGATCGCTTACTATTCGCTTGCAGTTGCGGGCCTGTTTCTCAATCGTACCCAAGTCGTTCCGGCCTTGTGGAAGTTCTGTCAGCTGACGCTTTAAAAGCTCCACATAACATAAAATAACCCCCAAAGGATTATTAATCTCATGGGCGACCCCCGCGGCCAGTTGACCCATGGCCACAAGCTTCTCCGTCTGCTGAATCTTGTGCTCCATTAGTTTTTGATCGGTTATATCCTTGACGTAACGAATAACGCTCTCCACTTCACCTGATTCGTCAAGATTGGGATAACAATGTACCTGATAGATTCCATGAAGCTCCGGACATCTGGTTTCATGAACAACCGGGGTCCTGGTCCGCAGCACCTCTTCCATAACGCATTCCGGACAGGGTCTTTCTCCGCTGCCATGAACATCAAAACATCTGCGCCCCAGCACTTCTTCCGTAGCGACGTCGTATCTTCTTGTATACGCCTTGTTAACCATTTTAATCCTGTAATCCCTGTCCAGCATGACAACCTGGTCTGTAATCCCGTCAAAAACCGACTGGAGAAGATCCTTGCTCTGCAGAAGCTTTTCCATGTTCTGCAGGCTTTCCACAGCAATGCCTATCTGATGACCTATGGAAGACAGAAGACCGTATAATTCGCTTGATATTTCTTCGGCATGGATTCCGGTAAAGGTCATCACTCCCAGAACATTGCCCCGGCAACGCAAAGGTATGTTCAAACATCTGGAATTGATAAGGCAGTCAAAATAACTGAATTTTCCGCTTACCGCTTCAATAATGGAATGTTCCAGTACGGATGAAGGCTTGTTCTCATCATATTTCGAGGCAATGTTTATCTCTTCGACCAGCCCTGGAGAATCTTCGTGATAATGTAACCGCAGTCTGTTCCGATCCTCATCATAGAAATATATACCCGCTCCCCTGGCCGGAAATATCTCCAGAGTGCGGCGTAGAACCCGGGGCAGTATCTCGGAAAGACTAACTGCCTGAGTAGTCAGTTCGGCCAGGGAGTTCAGGGTCTGAAGTTCATGGTTCCTGGCGCTGACCTGTTCACGCAGGCGCTCTTCAGAAGCTCTAAGCGCCCTGGTTCTTTCCTCAACTTTTTTCTCCAGATTCAGGGCATACTGACGCAGCTGTTCTCTGGTGAGACGCAGATGATCTGCCATGTTCAAAGCAGCTTCTGTCAGTTCCTCAAGTTCGTCTTTTTTCTGCAGGTCAACCCGGGGCAGGTACTCCAGAGCAGGTGCCTGCTGATCTTTTTCATCCCGGAATACTTCCAGAAGTCCGCGCAGGTTGGTCACAACCATCCGGTTGAAGAAAAAGCTGAGGGCGATAAAAACTATGGATAATCCAAAAAAGAATATCAGGAATACAGTAATGGCTTTTTCTCTGACCTGGGACATGGCCGCCTCCACCGGGACGCTGACCATGCTTACCCCGGCCAGTTCCCCGGCCCTGCGGCCGAAACCCCGCTCATCTCCATAGATATTTAAAAGAACTTTCGGTGCGTCACCAGGATCCCCGTGGCAGCGCATGCATTCCTCTTCAAAGACCACCGGACGAAAGCGCTTGAACTTGTCCTGCCCCCGGGTGTTGACCACTCCCTGCCATTCCAGCTTCTCAGGGTACTGTTCGAAATATTCGATTTTTTCCCGCTCCAGTTCATTGGCCTCAAATTTTGGATTTCTGGCGTTTACAGCCACCCGCCGATACTGAAAGTCTTCAAGAGCCGGAGCGAAACGATCCATTACCGATCTGCCCACAAACGAAGTGGACATGGCTTCCAGGACAAAATAATCCTCCCCCATCTCCTTATACATGGCAGGGCGCAGTTCTTCCCGTACATAATCGCGGCTGGCGTCAACCGCGGCCATGACCAGTTCCGATTTGGCAAAGGCCTGCTCCTCCATCTGCAGCTTCTCATGAAAGTAGATGACAAAGGCGCTTACTATGCAGCTTGTAAACAGAATAAGGCCGGTACCGAGCAAAAATTTGGACTGCACACCCATGGAACTTCGAAACCAGTGTCTTCTCTTGACTTTTGCCGATTCTTGCTCAGCATTTTTTATTGAATCAAAGTTGTCTTCTCGTTCCATGGCATGAACTTCCATTTCTCAGCTGATTTCATTGAGCTCATAGAATTTTTATTAAATGCATTTTTTATACCCGGATTGGCTCAGTGCACGCGGCAAAAGCTAAAAAAATCATATCTTTGGACAACTTATCTAAATCCGGCAATTAAAAAACTTCATGTAACAAATATAATGATTTATCGATTTAAGTTTTTCTTTATGAGTATGTCAAGGAAACTGTGCAAAGCATGGATAGCACCTGAGCATAAAATATCAGTCAACATTGCCAACTTAAGTTGGCACCTGCCGTCTGAAGACGGCAGTCATGACAGCTTCAGCAGGTCTGATCCGGCACCTCATTGTTTATTTTTAACAGCTAACCTGCTTATATTTAAATAAAAATCTTTTTTTAAATAATCTTATGGATTTGGCCTGTCTTTTGCTCATGGAGTTTTAGCCGGAATTTTCATGAGTTTTGCAGTGCAGCAGTGCCGGCATTAAAAACCGTTCTTCATGCTTAAACGGAGTCACAGATAAGTCCGCAGGGCTTTAAAACAAAAAACATTTTATCGAGGAGGATTAATCTATGAATCTTTTAGTACCCCACGACGGTTCGGAATTCTCGAACAAAACCCTGGATCAGGCCCTGGAATTCTCTCAGAAGATGGGAGGTGCCACAATTTCTTCGGTCATCGTAATACCGGATCTCTGTATTTCTTTTGTCGGCCAGGATGAGTGCAGGATGCTGGACGATTCAATGCGCAAGGAGGCTGAGGGCATAAAGAAAATGGTCGAGGACAGACTGGCGGAAAGTGGAATGAAAGGTGAAGTCTACATCAAAGCCGGATCACCAGAGTCAGTGATCCTGGAGACTGCGGATCAGGTTGATGCCGACTACATTGTCATGGGCGCTGCAGGCAAGCACGGTGCTGAAACCAGAGGCGTTCTGGGCGGTGTTACCTGTAAGGTGATCAACATGGGGAAAAGAAGTGTGATTGTGATCAAGTAGCACCCAAAAAGATTTGAACCATAATAATTTTTAAAAGGAGTTAAGTTATGGCTGATAATGAAAAAAAAGATAAAGAAGCCCAGGAAGCCATCCAGGAGGAAATGGCGCACGCGGCCAGGGGAAAAAGCAGATGGGAAGATCTCTGGAAAAAGGAAGACTGGTGGGCCAACTGGCTGGGAGGCTTGCTCCTCCTCTTTGGCCTGATTGTATTTTGGGCGGCCTTACCCGCGGAAGCTCCCCAAGATCTGGAAGAATACGAAGCGGTAATTGAACGGGAAGAAGCTAGAGCACCCTTTGCTACTATTGAACAAATAAGAGCACAGGATGCAATGGACGCTATACGGGCAAGAGACCACGGCCTTGGACCTCTGTTGGGCGACCTTATCCGCCGCCCCAGGGGATGGGATGACAATCCTGTGGATGCGTTTTACCTGAGCGAAGCAAGGGCGGCTGAAATGCGCGAGCAGGCTCGGCCCAGATATGAGGAAGCCCAGCAGGAAACCCAGGAAGCCCTGGCTGTCGCAGAGGAAGCTCAGGCTGCAGCTGAGGAAGCCGGATTTGTAGATGAAAATCTAAATCAGGAAGCAGTTCAGGCCATAGACGCATGGCTGGATGCCAGGGCCGCCGAAGCAAGCGCCAGGAGAGCGGCTACCGTATCGAGCTTTAATCTTGTTCCTTCCTTGATACTGCTCATGGTCGGACTCGGGCTTTTCTTCTCTATCGGGATCTACTTCATGGGCGGCAATGTTGGTAAATTTCTTGTGGGCTTTCCCATAGTCTTTATCATTTCAATAATCGGGTTTTTCATCGGCAATCACGCCATAGCCAGTGAATACGGGCTGAGCTATGTCCTATGGTGCATCATTATCGGGCTGCTCATAAGTAACACCATAAGTACACCGGGATTTGTCAAGCCTTCCGTTCAGACTGAGTACTACATAAAGACCGGCCTGGTTCTTCTTGGCGGCAGCATCCTTTTCGGTCTGATCCTGATGATCGGTGCGCCGGGCATCGTGGTCGCCTGGGGCGTAACTCCGACTGTGTTGATCATTGGCTACTGGGTGGGCAACAAATATATTAAGCTGCCTTCCAAACCGCTGAACGTCTGCGTTGCCGCCGCAGCCAGCGTGTGCGGTGTTTCCGCCGCCATCGCGGCCGCGGCAGCATCCAAGGCCAAGGGTGAAGAGCTGACCATCGCAGTGGGTCTGTCCCTGGTGTTTACCGCTCTGTTCATGTTTCTCATTCCGGCATTTGTTGTGGCCGTGGGCATGAATCCCATCCTGGGCGGCGCCTGGATCGGCGGTACCGTAGACTCCACAGGTGCGGTTGTGGCTGCCGGTGAACTTCTTGGACCCGGGGCCATGTACACCGCGGCTACACTGAAAATGATTCAGAACGTGATGATTGGGATCCTGGCCTTCGCCATAGCCGCCTACTGGGCTATCAAAGTCGAACGCGAAGCAGCTCCCGATATCGAGCTGACTGTTGGTGCAGCTCTTAAGGAAATCTGGACCCGTTTTCCCAAGTTCGTAATCGGGTTTATTGTTGCTTCTGTTGTTTTCACCATCATTTATGAAGTAATGGGCCGTGATATTGGCGATACCATCATCAGCGACGGCGTACTCGGCGGCTGGGCCAATCCGCTGCGGGCATGGTTCTTTGCCATGGCCTTTACCAGCATCGGGCTGGCTACCAACTTCCGCGAACTTGCCAAGTACTTTGCCGGCGGAAAGATCCTGTATCATTATGTGTTCACCCAGGGCTTCAACCTCATCTTGACTCTGGTCCTGGCCTGGCTGATGTTCATGGTGGTCTTCCCGGGCATAACCGAGCATCTGATGGAGATCAGATAGGACAACTGACATGAATGAAAAAACTGTCAATACTCAGACTGAACTTCCGGCCGGGACCAAAAGCCCGGCCGGGATCAAAAGATGGAGCAGGATCCTGGTGACTCTGTCCCTGATTCTCCTGTTCGGGTTAGGCGCTGTAAAACTTCACAGCCTGCCCCTGGTCCAGGAGGTCAAGACTTCCTTCAGGGAAAGCGGCATAGACGTCAGTGCTTTCACCTACAGTGATGTCGAGGAATACCGGGAAATCAAGTCCGGGCTGCGTGCCAACCCGGTAAGATAATAAACACCTCCACCTGTGTGTATGGGCGCGGGATTCTTTTCTTAAATCCTGCGCCGCATGCACTGGATAAGCCCGCACCTTCGATCCTTACCACCAGTCCAGCCAAAACTCTTCAGATAAGACGTTTTAAATCCCTGAATTTTCAGAATCGAATATCTTTTTACCTGAGTATACCGATCAAAAAAGCAGTAAAAAAACCGGGACATGTTCATTTTCCTGCGCCCAGAAGGTCCAGGATGATCAGGAAGAGTACAGCCAGCAAAAGACTTGCAAAAGAAAGAAATGTTCCCACAGCCATTAGTTTTCTGTTGTAAGCCTTCCGGGGGCAATAGAGAAACTGACTGCAGACGGGACAAACAGGCTGAGAGCTTCTCACCAGAATTTTACATTGCGGACACCTGTTGGGAGCGTTCATCTTCCACTTTTTTCTTCCGGAATCCGGTTTGATACCCAGATGATAACTGCCCGGGTTCATGGCCTCCTCCATTGGAATATCTGTGGGAAAAGTGCCAGCCAAAACCTTGTAATAATTGAATTGAATTATAAAATTAATTTAAACCGCGGGGGGAGAGATGCAAGATAAGTCCGATTTTTTCACGGCTGAATCTCTCTATGGACCTTGAAAAGATGGCTTTCCAGACATTCTCAGTGCAGGCAGAGTCTTTATTTTATTAGCAGGCGGGAATGGATCAGGGACAAGTTATTTCTTTGATAACTTCCAGGAACAACAATCTTAAGCTATATTTAATCAAAGAATGGACACTCTTTCATTCATATTCAGCTGATCAGGAATTGAAAATCTTTCTGGCTTCCTCCTGACGCAGCAGGGCCGAGTTTTTTTCTATCTCCGATACCACTCTGCGGCTCTCATCATCGTTGTGAAAGGCTCTGAGC
>SLDX01000057.1 GCA_007125075.1 Desulfonatronospira sp. | reverse complement strand
TTTGAAATTTTCAGGGACGAAGATAAAAGGGTAGAATAAGGTATACCAAAAGCTACGCTCCTTCGACGCTTCGTCCTCGGCTGCCGGTTATGGCGCAACGTTAGCACAGGGTCATATTTGAGGGGGCAATCGGTGCGGATTTACTGATAGTAATATTGATTACCGCCTCTCGAGTGGCTTTGAAAATAGCGCTACAAGCATTGACTAACGAATGGTAAAAAGTGACATGAGACATTTATTAAGTTTGCTGGCGCTGCTGGTCATGACGGGCTGCGCATCAACAGGCAATGAGCTTGAAGTGGCCAAGGACATCAGTCGGCCCCGTGAAGAAAATCTGGCTTGTATGAAACCCTGCAGCTGATGGAAATATCCTTCCTCCAGCAGATCCGGCGTAGTTGGAAAGGTGAGGGGCATAGTGGGCTGCCCGGTAAATCATATGATGCCAGGATGTATTGCCCCCGCAGGCCGAAACCAGCAACATTTTTTCCAGATCGTTTAATGGTAATGCTTTGCGGTTCGATTTATATGCGAATACACTATCCGGGATATCAGCACCCATAAAGAATCGTCGAGACCGACGGCCACCTAAAAGGGCTTCCAAGAGAGGAAAGGATTGCATGTTATGAACACCCTGTGGAATTGTCATCTTTTTCATTTGTTTTCCCTTACATGGGGATTATTGGCGCTCCGCACCGCGTAGCACCAATAATCCCCGCGGATCAGGAGCAAGACCCCAAGAGAGCTGACTTATTGTCAGGCTTGTCTGCTGAATACGCTGTTTATGAAAAAAAGCGTTTTGCAGCCAATGATAATTTTTTTAGAAAACAGTAACCCTCTTGCATGATGGTTGGGTCAATTCTCCGATTGTGCCATCTCCAGTCCCGCGAGAGCGTTGCGGCGATTGGGGGTACGTTCGAGGGAAGCTTCGAAGGCCTCACGTGCTTCGTCGAAGCGCTCCTCCTTAAGCAGCAGGTCTGCGTAAAGTTCCCGGACTGGCAGCACCTCACCCGGCGTGGTCGGGTGTTTGTCCATGGAATCCTCGAGATCGGCCGCATCGCTCATGAGTGAGAGGGCATTTTCGGTCTCGCCACGTTCGTAGAGGATCCAGGCCTCAACCGCTTTTCCGAGTGCTTCAGTCATGTAGGCCCAGTAGGTGTCGTCGGCCGCGCGCAACCTTTCCACACGCTTCCGGATTTCATCGCGCTCGATTTCTGCCTGTTCGAGGTCTCCTGATCTGGCCGCCCCCAGACCGCGCGCATAATAAAAGATCGCCTCGGCCGCTGGGAAATCTTCCCAGTTAAGGACGTCGGGTTTACCCGGTTCGAGCCTGGCAGCATCTTCCCACATCTGTTGTTCCAGGTAATATCTTGCCTGCGGCGCGGCAGTGTTGTAGGCGGCGAAAGACACACTCCACAACTCTTCGACTTCCTGCACTCTTTCCAGGGTCGCCCGAGCCTTTTCCTTTTCGTCCATTTGAAGGTAGGCATACATCATGTAATCCAGGGAGTGTACGTAGTGGGCGGTGGCTTGGAAATCATCTTCCATGGCCCGACGTGCGGCATCCGCCGCACTTTCGTCCCATTCCGCTGTTTCCTCCCAGAGTCCGAGGCGGACGAAGATGTGACTCGGCATGTGACGAGCATGGACGGCATCGGGAGCCAGTTTGTCGTATTCCCGGGCAACGTCCTCGGCTTTGTGCGCCAGCTTCGAGCTGTCGTACGCGTGGAGAAGATAGTGATAGAGGCCGGGATGCTCCGGATAATCCTCGAGATACTTTTCGATCAAACTCCCGGCCCGGCGCTCACGGGTGAAATCCCTCTCCTCGTCCGGCGAAAATTGTGTCATGGCATAGCACACCTCCGCCAAGGCGTAAAAGGCTGCCGCATCCACGTCTTCAGGGTGGGATTCATGCACTTCCTGCTGGGCTTCCAGCCAGGCTTTGACCCTTGCCTCGTGATCCCTCGCGGGACTCACCCTGGGCGGTTCAGGATCGGTAAAAAATGCCTCAACTGCTTCTATGTAACCTTTCTCGCGCTCGGTTGGCGCACTTAGTTCCCGCGCCTTTGCCACAGCCGCATTGCCGCGCTCAAGCCCTTCCGGGGATGTTGGATGCCAGAGCGGCTGAAAGCTCGTCATGGCAATGCCCCAATGCGCCATCGCGCACGAAGGATCGGCTTCCGCCGCCGCTTCGAAATGCGGGCGCGCCTGTTCGTACATCATGTGGTGCAGTTGAGCCAGGCCTGTCTCGAACTTCTGCTGCGCTTGTTCGTTGCACGAGATGGGAAAGTTGACGACCCCGAGCTGTGCTTCGTGTTTTGTTCCGGGTTGGGCCAAAACGAACGTGCTCAAGCCCATACTCAATGCCAATAGAACAACGCAGGTCCGAATTACATGTTTGCTTTTCATCATTTCCTCCTTGACTTTGGTTAACGTACTGCGGATCAGGAGCAAGTCCGTAAGGCAGGCTTGCTTGCACACGGGTTGTCTGCTGCATCCGGCTATAATTACAACATAAATCCTGAACGCCGAGAGTACAGAAAACAATTTCAGCGCTTTTATTCCGCTCTGAAAATAATTACTCTGGCGTTTTCTTGATGTGTTCGACTATCGAGTCTATTTCCTTTTTGAATTTTCCTGCTTCATAGCCGGTACCGTAGAGGTATCGCCGGCACCGGCCACGCTCTGGGCATTCCAAGCCGCTTCCCTGATCTGTTCTTCGGTAAACCTGATAATGACAACCCAAATTTGACCCCCCCGTGCCAAGCGGTGCTGTGAAACGGTGTTAGACAAGGCATGGCTTTTAAGCTAGACCCACCTTGAAATGTAGTTAAGGCTACAATATCCGAGTTACGGAAAACATTAATGTTCAAAAATTCCTATCAGGAGAAGAGTATGAGCAACAATAAGAGCGTAGAAGAAATCCTTACCCCTGATGTGCTCAAGCGAATATTTCCACCCCAGAGAGCGAATGATTTTTTTGAGGCCCTGTACGGCGATCCAGAGGAGGGTACCTTCGACATGGAACTAGTCCTGGTGGGCAAATCCGGAGAGCGGCTGGACCTGGAGTTCAGGCTCAAGCAAAGGCCGGGCAAGTGCATGACATGCAATCTCACCTACGGGATTCCCCAGGTTTTCAGCAGACATCCCGTAATCGATCTCCCGGGACTGATGCGGGAGATAAACATTCTGCTGCCCGAAGATATGAAGGTCACTGACTGGAAACTGGGCAGTACCAGAGAGGTAAGTTCCGAGTTGCACGTAATTCCTTTGACCCTGTACTTAGGTGAGCAGGACGATTGACCGGCAGAATTTGCCTCCAATAGCAGGTACCAAGGGCCGAACTTTACATGCAGGGCAGCATAACAAGACATCCTTTGAAATGTCACAAAGGATATGTCTCATCTCAGGGTCTGCGGTCTTATCTTTTCCATGTCGATAGCCTCGTATGAATGGATTCTTTTGCTTATCAGAGAGAACCGGTAATGGTTCATCCAATTTCTTTTTTTACCTTCTCCTTTTCCTGATTGAATTTGTCGAGAAGTGAGTCAAGTTCATCATCTGAAAACTGCTTTTTCATAACGATAAATGTTTCTTGTTCTTCCTCATCGATATGGTGTTCATTAATCTCAAGCAGGACTTTTACTTTTGCCCAGAATTCTTCGCTTGTTTGATCCATATTATGGGCTTCTTCAAGTAAATGTTCCATCACGTCATGTTCCTGTAACTTTTCCAGCGTCTCAAGGCGAATCTCTCTATCCTCGCTGTCCTTCAATCGATGGAAAAAAGAAGCTTCTTCTCCTTTGACATGAGGTTGGAGCTCTTTCTTAATTTCTTGAAACAGGTTCTTCCATTCAGAAGAGCTCTTTTCTTTCTTGAACTTTTTGGTCAACTCTCTTTGCTCATCATGATCTTTTTTCAGTACCTCAAAAAATTTGCCGGCCATGGCTGTCCTCCTTTGATTTCAAATTAAGTTCTCTGTCCTGCACTTTCTGACTGCTTCTTATCGGACACTTGTTCGCTCTGTTGAAAACTTTTTACGGACAGGATCCGGGACCTGCTGAAGATGACCCTGATCGGTTCTTCTGGATGATTTGAAACTACATCCTGTTGAGAGTGAACCCTGTTTCCATCTACCATTTTTTACAATCGAAGCAACGGTGGTGAAATGACGTTTTTAAAAAAGTATAATTTTTCTTAATTATCGATATAGGGGTGTCAATGAAATTGACATTCTACCCCCCGCTCAGATGCGGGTATGGAAAAAGAGGCTAATAATTGACACCTTTGTAAAGTAAATTATCTTTAGTAAAATTAAGATGTGGCAGCCGGAACCCAGCTTTGTACAAATTGAGTTCTGTTGTCGGCATCATCCTTAAGGAAGAAACCGGGAACAGGCTCATAAATATCGTCCTATCAATAGATGAGTGAAAAAGCCTTTTGCCTTCACCAGAAAATTCCTGGTCGTTTTCAACAGAATCCTGGCCATGACCGCTCCTATCCGGGGTGTGACGCTGCTGGTCATTTTCGGGCTGAGCTGGGTCTATGCCGAGTTTGAGAAGATCGGTCTTTGGAACGCTCTGTATTTCGGCTGCGTGACGGCTCTGACCATCGGCTACGGGGACATCCACCCCATAACCGCAGCGGGCAAGATCATTGCCTTGCTAATGGGAATTCTGGGTGTCATCACCACCGGCATCGTAGTGGCCGTGGCCCTGCAGGCCATGAAGATCAGCTATGAAGAAATGTCGGGAACGACCGGAAGGAACCTCAAGCATACCGACCAACCTGAGAGATGAGCTGCGCTTCACGTATTGGGGTGTTCAACGAACCTCAAGATATACACGAACGGGGAAGTCTATGAAACCTTACTTTTTACAGCCTGCTTTCTCCAGATGAAAACTTCTGTCCAGTATAGCCTGTAATACGAAAAATGGAGAACATCCATGTCAAAAACAACAAAACGAGAATTCACTCTTAAAGAGGTTGCCCAGGGGGATGGACGAGAAGGCCGTCCAGTTTATGTTGTCTTCGAAGGCACAGTATATGACCTGTCTGAAAGCCGGATGTGGAAAGGCGGATCACATGTGAATATGCATTTTTTTGTCGGGAGTTGATCTGACGGATCAACTGGCAGCCGCACCTCATTTTGCTGAAGTTTTTACGAAGATGACCGTTAAGGAAGTGGGCTATTTGAGGCCAGATCAGCGCTCCGTATATCTGCCGTGGTTTATGAAGACCCTGATTAACTATTTCCCTATGCTCAGAAGACATCCGCATCCCATCAGCATTCATTTTCCAATAGTCTATCTGAGCACAGCCCTTCTTTTTCTTGTTCTTCATATGATTCCGGGACAAACGCTTGAGATAAATTTTGAAGTTTTTGCCTTTGTCATGCTCTTACTCGGAGTTTTGTCCTCAGTGGCGGCTGTGGGCACAGGTTTTTTGACCCTTTGGATCAATTACCGATTTAAAAAGCCGAAACTGGTTGTTTGGAAGATAAGATCAGCCATTATTTTGCTGATTGCAGGTATTTTAGCGGTTATTATACGTGCAACCGGCATGGTGGAGATTGGCTTCGTTGGCTGGATATACAATCTCCTGATTTTAGCTTTGGCTTTGTTGGTTATGGGACTAGGCTATCTGGGCGGTCAGATGGTTTTTCCTACAAAGGCCAGATAGAAAATTTACATTTGGATCCCTGGATACACGGAAATTTACTTGCTAATGTCGCACTGCAGCACATCAGACACCAGGATTAAACAAAGTTTACACAAGTGTTCGGGATTGGCAGAGTATTCCATAATTGATGAAGGAGAAACAGGGGCATTATGTTGCGAGTTTACCTGCTGTTCATCTTAACTGTTAATTTCAGAAGCAATTTACAACCTGAACGAGCAATTGGTAATAACCAGTACCAAGAAAGAAACATGCGAGAATGCCATAGCGATACTAAATCATATAATTCTACACCCAATACTTCATTATTGGATCAACCAGGTAGTATTGGTCTGCTTTTCGTTCGCAAATATCCTTTTTCATCAAGCCTTCCAGGGTGCTTTTCAGGGTGGATGCGCTCAGGCCGAAATCGCTGCGGATGCCGGCAGTGATGTGGATAAGACAATAAAGACTGATTCCTTACAATTGTTCAATCCAGCAGATTGAATTCCTCCATTATGATCAGTTCCGGAGCCACCCCCATATCCAGCATCTGACGGGTCAGGTCGTCGGTCATGGCCTGCGGGCCGCAGAGAAAAATGAATTTATCCTTCAGCCCGCCCACCTTCTTGGCGAAGTAATCCGCAGTAACCCTGCCACGCTCAGAGCTTAGATACAGCTCATAACTGTGTCCGCGCTGTTCCGGATTTTCAAACCCCTGTAGATGGCAGAGCTCGATCTCCTTGCGGATATCCCGATCGAAGCCTGCTTCCTCAAGCTCCCTGCAGACATAGAAGAGAGAGACCCTCGGGCTTTTCCAGGTCCGGATGATCTCCGGATGCGTGGTTCTCAGTTGTTCCGGGACATCCTGTTCAGGCAACTGCTCCTCCGAGTGCAGGGCGACATGCCACATGCCCAGAAAAGGAGTGATCCCGATACCGCCGCCGATGAACACGCAATCCCTGGTCCCGGACAGAAATGGTTCACTGAACCTGCCGTAAGGTCCATAAACGCTCACCTTGTCACCCTTCTCCAACCGATCCAGGGATCTGGTATGATCACCCACCTGCTTGATGCCCAGCCTGAAGCTTGCCTCCAGATTATACCCGGAGGCAATGGAATAGGGGTGCGGCTCAGGCGAAATGCCCTCCTTGTGAATGACCAGGTAGATGAACTGGCTCGGCCAGAAATCCATCTTCTCACCTCTGGGAGAGAGGATCAGCTTGATAATGTCGCCCTGGTGCCCGATCCGGTCGACTGCATACTCATACTTCGGCCCATGCCGCCAGTAGAGAAAACGGATCCAGACAAAACTGCACAGTCCAAGGAAAAGAAAGGAGTATATCCATACGGTCAGGAGAGGATAGGCCGCAACGTCCTTTTGGACGACGAAGACGTGGACCAGGACGAGCAGCAGAACAAGCCCCAGCCATTCGTGGGTCTTTTTCCAGATGTGGTAGGCAGGCGTTGCCCATAGGGTCAGGATGATCAGCGCGGCAAAGAGCAGGAGCGTGACGATGCCGAGATTATGGCCCCAGAGATACCTGTCGCCCTCCGGCCATTTAAACCAGAGTCCCAGAAGAAAGTTGACCGGATCCGGGAGCCTGTCCGCGGCCAGGAACAGCGGATGAATAAAGATGATAAAGAAGGCCGCTTTCCCGATGCGCTTGTGGACCTGATATATTTTGTCCAGTCCGCCGAAAAACGTCTCCAGGAAGCGGACCCTTGCGGCCAGGATCATGGACCAGCACATGAGCACCGTGGCCGTGAGCGAGGCCGTCTTTGCCGGGTAGTGGTAGGGGTTGTCAAACCAGTCGGCGTAATACCACTTGCTGGCCAGCCAGATCAGGAGGGTCAGCCCGACAGTAGCCCAGATGGGCCAGCTTCTGCTGTGGATCATCAAGGTCTTGCGCATCGTCCTTTATCGCCCGGAGCGTTCATGTTTCTGTAACCTGGCTCCTTATCGGTTCATCCAATCCAATCTCCAGCACCTTGCTTGCCTGTTTTTTGTCAGGCTGAGGACGTTCCAGGTCACTGAGACCGACGACATTCAGTCAATTTCGATTTCGATAATACACAGATACATATGTAATAATTATCGGTTGATTTGCAAAAATTCCTGGAATCAATATCTTCCCGTTCCAGCCCCTGGAGGTTTTGAAATGACCGGACTATTTCAAGCCATCTTTTATCATGGATGCCCCCATTCTCGCTTATCCGATTTGACAGGCCCGATCCTTCTGAAATATGATCATTGACAAAAATATGCATTTAATTTCAACCTCTTAAAATAAAGCATCTTTTTGGGGGCCTGTAAGAATAATGGCCAGATCTACACCTGGAAACAAACGAGCCAGACGCAAGGAGCAGCAGAAAAAAGACCGCAGGCAGCTGTCCATGAGTCAGTCACAGAATCAAAAAAGTCTGTTCTATTATTACGAAGCATTGCGCAGCCTGGACCTTGAAAGGCACGACAAGGCCGTGGTGCTGCTGGACAAGGCTATCAAGCTGAACCCAGCCTGCAGAGAGGCCATTGACGAACTTATTAGCATCGGTGTTACCCTCAAAGATGATGCCCTCATTGCCCGGGGTTTGCTCAAGCTGTATGAACAGGGCATGATGCATAACATACAGGAAAATAATGAGAATATTCTTTTTATGTGTCAGCAGCTTGGCATTAAGGGGCAGCATGAAAAGGCCCTGAAAATCGCCCTGGAGACACATGAGCGCTTTGACAGTCTCAAGGTCAAGAACCGGAAAAAATACCTGATGTTTTTGAAGGATTTCATCAATTACACCTCCTTCAAGCTAGATCAAAAACAAAGATTAAAGACCCCCGCAAAATTAAAGAAAGTCGATAAAGCAACCCGCTCAACTCGGCTGGTCCCTGACCAACAGGGGAAAAAGGGGGACAGGCCCGCATCCAAAACCCCGGACAGACCCGGACCAGATAAAGATGTTCACAAGAACAGGGCCGGTGAAGTTCAGAAACTGCCGGAAGTTTCCATTGTATTTGAAAAGGATGCCGCCCCCAATGCCTTTGTTGTAGCGACCGGTCCGGCCATCAGGGAAGAGTACGACCTGGTCATGGACGCGGTCCGGATCAGATTCAAGGAAACCTTTGATCATCTTTTGTGCCTGAACAGCCTGAAAGATATCCGGTCCCTGGTCTATCAGGAGGAAACAGCCCGCAAGGTGCTCAAGACTTTCAGAGGCCGGGCCCTGCTGGCTGATGAGGTTGGTATGGGCAAGACCATTGAGGCCTGTATGGTGCTTAAGGAATATATATTGCGCCGCATGGTCAAAAACGCCCTGATCCTGGCTCCCACCCCACTGGTCAGCCAGTGGCAGGAAGAACTCCGCGCGAAATTCCATCTCGAGTTTAAATCCACCGACGATCCCGACTTTCGCGGCATGGATTCCCGTTTCTGGCAGGAGCAGTATATAGTTGCCTCCATTAACACCGCCAAGTCCAAAAGGAATTTTGAAGCGGTCACAGGAAGGGAATGGGATATGGTGATCATTGACGAAGCCCATCATCTGAAAAACCGCAATACTCTCAATTGGAAGCTGGCCAATACCCTTCGCAAGCGTTTTCTGCTCCTGTTGACCGCAACTCCGGTTGAGAACAATCTCATGGAACTTTACAATCTGATCACCCTGCTCAAACCAGGACAGCTCAAAACAGTCTCTTCCTTTAAGGAAGAATTCATGACCCGGGGTGACCCTACCGACCCCAAAAACCGCCAGCAGCTCAAGGGGCTTCTGGACCAGGTCATGATCCGAAACACCAGAGCGGTGGCCAATATTCACATACCGCCCAGGTTTGCCGAGACTGTTCGGGTCAAGCCCACTGACGCGGATGCCCGTCTTTACGGCATGGTGACCGGGCTGGTCCAGGGGATGAACGCTTCCAACGGCCACAGAAGCAGAATGATGCTCAAACATATCCTGGCAGGGGCGGGATCTTCTCCGGCAGCTGTAGAAAGAAGTCTGGCTGATTTGCTGACTAAACAAAGTTTTTCCGTGCCTCATCAGGGACGGGTTAGAGAGATTCAAAGGCTGGCTGCTTCCATACAGGATACCGGCAAGAACAGAATGCTCCTTAAATTGATCCGTTCGGTCCGGGAAAAGGTGATTGTTTTTGTCAAATACCGGGCCACTCTGGACCATCTATCAGAGACTCTTCGGAAAAACAGCATCGAGCACAGCCTGTTTCACGGACAGCTGCCCAATGCCAAAAAGGACCAGGAGATCGAAAAATTCAAGGAAGGAAACCACGTTTTGCTGACTACTGAACTGGGAGGCGAAGGCAGGAACCTCCAGTTCTGCCACAGGATGATCAATTATGACCTGCCCTGGAACCCCATGCGCATAGAGCAGCGCATCGGCCGTATACACCGCATCGGACAGGAGCACGAAGTCCTGATTTACAATCTTTGCGCCGCAGGGACCATTGAGGATTATATTTTGGAAATCCTGGACCGCAAGATCAATATGTTTGAACTGGTGGTGGGAGAAATTGACATGATTATCGGCCGGATGCGCGGAGAACAGGAGTTTTCGGACATTATCTACGATATCTGGGTGAATTCGGGATCAGGGGATGAGCTGAAAAAGGCCTTTGATAAACTGGGCTTAAAGCTCAAACGCTCAAGGACAGGGTACGAAAAAACCAAGTCTCTGGATGAAAAGCTCTTTGGAGAAAACTATGAAATCTGATGCAGCGCAGCTCTCAAAGTCCTTCCAGGACTTATCATCCAGCCGGGAAACGGAACCGCTTGACTTTGCCCGGCGTTTTCTTGAGCTGCACGGTGCAGCGGTGCAAAATGAACAGGGCGGCCTTGAGGCCCTGGTCCCTGAAGAATTGGGGGTCCGCCTGGGCATCCCCGAACATACTCGCATATATCAGGACAACCCCGAGGCTGCAGAAGAAACGGAAACTCATTTAATAAATTATGGAGCGCCTCTTCTGGAAAAGATGCTTGCGGAAACCCTGCAAAGAGCGCCCCTGGCAAGTTGCAGTCTGGAATTTGACTATATCAAGAGCGGAGGCTTTGAGCGCCTGCTGAGGGACCAGCTGACCTTTTACGGGGCCATTGCTTCCATTGAAACAGTGGGGGATATCAGAACAAGATACCTTCACATGGATATACGCTACACCGCGCAATGCGACGAACAAAAGGAAGGACTCCTGTCTCTGGTCCATAACCTCGAAACCAGGACCTTTGTTCCTGATATGGCTGGGATGCTGGATAATCTTGGGTTTCGATTAAAGTATGGCAGGCCTCCTGATGGTTCCCGGGACCTGGCGGCCTCACTTCAGCCTCATGTGGACCGCTGCGCAAGGATAGTGCTAAAGGAGCAGCTGGAACCGTTCCGCCGGAGTATGGAGCGTCGCCTCAAGCGGGATGTGGATAATCTCAGGGAATATTACCGCAGCCTGGAACAGGAAATGCGCGCAAATTTGGACAACCCCAACCTATCGGACAGCGCGCGCCAGGACCGCCTGGCCAAGATAGAGACATTGCCCCAGGAGCTGAATAGAAAAATTGAAGACCTGCAGAAGAAGTATACCATCAGGGTCAGGACGCGGCCTGTCGCAGCCATTCTTCTTAATTCCCCGGCCAAAAAACTGGTATGCAGAGTAATCAGGGGCAGAATGAGCGGTCAGTTGTCCCTGACTTACAATCCGGTCACCAGGGGCATCGACCCCTTAGCCTGTAATAAATGCGGCAGTTCCATCACCCACCTTCATTTCAATGCGGAACTTGCACCTTTGTGCCTGGAATGCGCAGGCTTATAGGTTTAAGAGGTCCCGAAACGTTGCCGCTTCCGGTCCGGGCTTGAGACGGGGCCAGGTGGCCGGTAATATATGTAACCAGGGGGCATCGACCTGACGCAAGCGACATGGAATATACCAGGATAAAGCTCTTCAAAGATAAGGGAGGCATATGCGTAACAGGATCCCATGGAGCACAGATCGTTGCCGGCCTTGAAGTCAAGCCAGAGGATTACATCCTTGTAAAAAAGCGCTTCAGTGCTAATGGCGGCCATCTCCTCGGAAGAAAGGCCGGCTCTCAAATCAATGTTTACAGGAGAAGTTTCGGAGAGTTACGCCAAATCACCACAAGTTATGGTACCAGGAGATCAAGGATGAAAACAAAAAGGAATAGGCAGGAATAAAGAGAAAAAAATCTTTCTGCGCGGCTCTTTTCCCTTTTCTTTGATTTGCCCTGGTACATGTGAGAGAGAAACAAGACTGCATGCGTGAATCTGGCCAGGGAAATGCTTACTGTTACCAATGCAGCCTACTGTGCAGACTTGTGAGAGTTGACCAGGCTGCACACATCCAGGGGTGGACATTTATCTTTGTGACGTTTCATCAGGAGAGCATTGCCCGGGCAACTATGCGAGCACACCCCGCAGCCCATGCAGGAGTCTTCAGAAATCAGGGGTCCATCCGGGGACATGCTGACAGCCTGGAAAGGGCATGACTTTGCACAGATCCCGCACTGCCGGCAGGAGTCAGGATCCGGTACGGCCACAAATCCCGAAGATGCCAGCATGGGTACCCCGTTTCTGTGAGCCTGCATGGCACCGCAGCAGCAGGAGCAGCAGTTGCAGATGGCGTAAAATCTGCCCAGCATGGCATCCTTGAAGAAGGCATGCTGCACATGGCCCCTGGCATGCTCCTGCTCCAGAATGAAGCAGGCTTCTTCCTGGCTGATGCTGCGCCCTTTTCGGGGATGATGTTCCAGGATGAATCCCGCAAAGGGCTCACCGATTATGAGGCAGACCTGCAAAGGCTTGCAGGGATCCGGGCTGGAAGCCCTGCATGGACACTCCAGAGCAACTATGTGCCCGGGGTTTTGAAGCACGATCTGCCTGGCCCTGTCATATGGAATAACCTGCTCCAGGTCCCCCAGGTCCAGGCTTTTATTGATCTGCACCAGCCTTTTTGCTTCCTGAACAGGCAGGACCTTACCATGATATCCTTGAGCAAACTTTATTCTGCCCCGGGTCATGGCCCGGGAGGAACTTGACCTGGAAAGGACCCTGGCAGCCCTGAGCAGCTTTGTGACAGGCCTGGACCACGGGTGCCTGCCAGTGGCCAGGGAAATGTATAAATACGGCCAACGGCCGTATACATAACCATGCATTCTGGAGGTGAAGCTGTCATGGCTTTCTTTTGATTTCTCTGTGAAGAAGGCCCGGGTGGATGGCTGGAGCCATTTTTTCAAATCATCACCTCTTTTTAAGCATTCAAAAGTCCATGTGTTTGCAGGCATTCACCTTATCAATCAGTTCCAACTTTTCTGAGCAATGAACATTCAAAGAATTCACTAAAAAAGTGGTGCACTTTCATTTTGCATTTAACCCTCCAACTGCCTCTGCACTGATTCCACTTTCTGAACCATCCGCTTACTGCCGCTTCGACGATAGTCAACCTTGAGGGTTAGGTAAATGCGACCACAGTCCTGCTGCAGATCCTGGAAGCACTTATTTACTACCTCCAGGACTTCCTGCCACTCGCCTTCCAGGCAGGTACCCATTGAGTGCAGGGTGTAGTCCAGACCACTGTCCTTTATGATCCTTACCATACGGGTTACATAAGGACTCAGGCTCTCTCCCTTGTCCAGGGGAAAAAGGGACAATTCCGCCAGTACGCTCATAGTATCTCCTTAGCACTGTTGTTGTTTCGGATAAGGAATAGACAGTTATCGAATTAGAATGGAAAGAGAAAACCAGAAAATATATTGAAAATAACTCGAGGTGAGTGGATTGTCCAGCTTGCCGGCAACCGGAAAGGAGATATGGAATCACTGTGATCTTGTCCAGGAGATTGCAGTCACATCGGGAAAAAACATCTGGTTTAGACGAAGGCGTTTTTTATGATTACTTTTAATGTATTTGGAGCTCATTAAATAATCAATAGAGGAGAATCCTATGAATCTTCAGGAAAGACTGAATGCGAAAAAGAAAGAATTGGCTTCCGTTACTCCCAGGGAAGTACTGGGAACAATGCAAAAAGCTACGGAAGATCTGAAACGTTCGGGTATCCTCGAAGGAGCCAAAGCCATAGGCGATGAGGCACCCGATTTCATCCTGAATAATTTACGGGGGGAGCCGGTACACTTGGTCACGCTTCTTTCCGAGGGACCGGTAGTGCTTGGTTTTTACCGGGGCCGGTGGTGAGCGTTCTGCAATCTGGAGTTGGAGGCTCTTGAAGAAGTCCATGAGCAGATCCGGAAACTTGGCTCTTCGCTGTTGATGATATCGCCCCAATCGAAAAAAAATGCCCGGATATTTGCCGAAACGAAAAGATTAACCATGGATCTGCTGGTTGATTCCGGAAATCGGGTGGCTGAATCCTATGGAATCGCGTTCAATATCCAGAAAGATTTGCAAGCAGCGTACAAACAATCGGGAATTGATATATCCGAATACAATGATGACGCATCTTGGAAGCTGCCCATGCCCGCCCGATATATCATCGATCAGAATCAGCGTATACGGTATTCCGAGATAAATGCTGACTACACGATCCGCCCCGAACCTTCGGAAACCATCGAGGTGCTGAAGAAAATGATTAAAGAATAGAAATTAAGGACAGGCTCATAATTTCCAGGGTGGATCGCTTCAGGTATGGATTCAGGTATATTTCCGATTCGGGTTAATTGGCGGCCCAGCGAACTTCTCTTTCTTTAATTACTTTTGATGCAAAACCAAAACAAGGAGCATGTCACCAAAAAGCCTTTTCATTTATGAGGAGATCAATATAACATAATTACATTTAATGATTTAGTGTAATTAGATAGCTGTTATAAATGACAATTTAGCTGGGGTATGCATTGTATAAATATACATTGTCAAAGTTTTTGATGGTCTTCACAGAATGGTAAGGTCAGTCACACATCAATCTGTACAGGAATGTTTCAGTTAAGACACTGTGGCCGGAAATTTTAATATCAAGCATAAGGGGCAGGTTTAATCGAGGTGAGCCCTGGCTGAAGGAGGTTATATGGACTACCAGGAATTTGTAAAGGATGTCAAAGCATTGGGTTTTGTAGAAGATGAAGCCACAGCCGGTGCGGCAGTTAAAGCCGTATTGGGCATAATGGCCAGCAGCCTGGATGAAGAGGATGCCGGCAAGATAACCGAGGCTCTCCCGGAGCCGCTTAATCTGTCGAAGCTGAGAGGTCAACAGGTAAGGGCCAAGCCTGTTGATTTCAATTACTGCGTTGCAGAGATTGCGCAGCAGTTTAAGTTGGACGAAGAGCAGGCAAGAGAGTTGGCGGATACCGTCCTTCGTACAACACGGGCCGCCCTTGGAAGCAAGAAGCTGGGTGAGGTGGAAGACATCCTGCCCGAAAGCTGGAGAGCGGCCATTGAGCATGCTTAGAAAAGGTTAAGCCATTGAAGTCGAACAGGCATTGCGATTGGCCGGCATCCGGAATTTACGGGCAGCGTGAGTTTCCGGGCAGGCATCTGCGTGGAAAGGCTGTAGTCAAAGGATTAACGATTACGAAAATCCCGGCTATGGTAATGAGCAGGTAAGTAAAAGTCAGCTCAAACATTTTGATAAGACTGGACTTCTGCTGTATGGAAAATAATATTTAATAATGACATAAAAATTATATGCATTTATAAATTTTTTTTGTCTGTGAAAGAAACCTTGATGCTTAATCATTTGAAATTTGTGGAAACAAAGCATGTATGAAAATTAAAGGGATTAGAATCAATTCTTTTGATGACGCACTGTTCTTTCTGGAAAATTATGATCTGGAGGCTGTGCCGGAATACAAGAAGAATCAGTTTTTGCTCAGACTTGTCTGTTACCTGGACAAACATGTTTGGAAAACCTTGCCGGAGGAACAAAAAGATGAACTTCTGTATCTGGCAAATAATTTAAATTTAACCCTTGCGCATTTGGCGGCCAAGCACGGCAATCTTCCAGAAGACTTCAATAAATGGGACCTGCGTGATTATAAGAGCAAAACCGTAGCTCACATGGCAGCTGAGCACGGCAATATCCCTGAAGGTTTTGACTGGAAGCGGTACGGTTTGATGTGCGATATTGAAGGTCGAACAGTGTATCACTCCGCAGCCGAAGGTGGATGTCTTCCAGAATGGTTCGATGAATGGCATCTGGAGGACGAAGACGGCTGGACCGTGGCTCATTTTGCGGCTTATTATTGTAAAATCCCCGGGAATTTCGATTGGCAAAGATACGGCATGATGCGGGATACCAGATACGGCGAAACCGTGTATCATGAAGCTGCTTCAAACAAGTGCCTGCCTCAATGGTTCGATGACTGGGATATAGCGGATAATAACGGAAAAACCGTGGCTCATAATGCTGCATTAGGGAAAAATCTTCCTGGAGATTTTGATTGGGAGCGGTACGGTTTGATGCGGGATAATGATGGTCGTACCGTGTATCACTTTGCTGGATACAGCAAAAAATTCATCGCAATTAAGATATTGAAACAAAGGTGGAAGTCAATACTGAAAACAATACAGGGAATACTAAAAAAGTAATAGCCATCTCAAGGGAATATGACCTCCTTATCTACATGGCAGAAGTTATGTGGAGAAGTTTTATTTTCAAAACCGCTAAAAAAGCTTTACTTTATAAATATTGAGGTTATTATTAATTTTTATCACCAGCTTCAAGTAATCGGCTGGAATGTAGCAGCCAGGGCTGATGAATATCATTTTTTATTTTTCAGGAGTTTTTAATGACCAATTTGTATGTCGGCAATCTTCCATGGACCACGACTGAAACCGCTCTCAAAGACCTTTTTTCCCAACATGGCGAAGTAAATTCAGTCAATATTATCCAAGACCGTGAAACCGGACGTTCCCGCGGCTTTGCTTTCGTGGAGATGGAAAGCGGCGCTGACGAAGCAGTGAAAAATTTGAACGGAAAAGAACTTGACGGACGCAATATCAAGGTTAATATTGCCAAGCCCAAGAAAGAGTCCAGATACTAAAATATCTGCAGGTTAGAGCTTTAAAGCCCGCACCGTTCACACGGGGCGGGCTTTTTCTGCGCGCAAAGCCGGGTCTCGTCGCCCGGCTATTTTTTCCAGCCAACCCTGATTTAATTCTGCCAAGGGAATACCATATCCCGCGTTCTGAATCCCTGCTCCGTATACAGCCTGAACATTTGCAGTTGCTTTTCAGCAATCAAACAGCCTGAACCTGCCGGTAGAGCAGCGTATCGAGATCGGCATCAGAGGAAGGGAACGTGTGCTCAAGGCCCATACCTCAGCCCATCGGGCTATAGAATTAGAGCACTATTGGCGGGAGGCCTTCGCGCACTTTCTTGCAGCCAATGCCTGACCGGAAGGAAGACAGGCTATGTCAGAATCTAAAGTCATTACCGACCATCAACAGATTCGGCGCTGAATATTTATTATGCTGTGCAATGCAGTATGATGAACCGAGAATCCGTTCTGTCCGGATAGAAGATACAGGATAGGAGACAGACTCATTCTTGATTGATTTCAGGTGCCGGTCTTCCTGCGGACGGAATAATCTTTAACCAGACCTATGATCCACATACACAGCAGAGCCACTTCAGCGACTGCATCCAGGAGATAGATTGGGGATATTCGACCGATCGAGACGTAGTAGATATCGATTATGGTCAGCCCGATAGCGGCTCCCATGGCCAGGATTATGATTTCATAGCAGTAGTGCTTTCTGATCCTGGCGATCAGCAAAGCGATTCCGATGACAATGATCAACACTCCGACTGTTTTGACCAGCCAGATATCGGTCTTGGGACCGGTGACCCACATGAAAGAACTGATATGCACCTGTGCCCAGAGTCCGGTGATAATATAATATATGGATTGGATTAAAGCAGCCAGGCCGAACCAGAACCCGGCTTTGCTGCTATGTTCATTCATGATTCACCTGCCATTTTCAGTTTTTAAGTTATGTATATAATTTCCGATCTTTTAATCCAGTCAAATGACGGCGGCCACCGGTTTGAAATCATCCAGCCTGCTTACCGATAATACCTTTTGATGCATTTGATAACGCTTCAACTGAATTTTTGTTCATATTTAAAAATCTCCACGTATTATTTTCAGAGCAAAAATTTCTTTGTCGATTTCTTTTTAGGTTCTTATGTTGACAGGAAATCCAACTCATTGTGTCGTTATCCTGTAAAGAAGAATCAAGATGCTGTGCGGGCCGATATTTCAGTGAATGGTCTGGATGAGCGTTGATGCAGGCTCAGGCATGAGCAGCAACAGCAAAATGATTGCAAACCTGCGATAAACCATTATTTTTTAATAAATGTTGGAATTTCGCAGATAAATACTGCATAAGATATAATCAAGCAAAACCTATGCCGGAAACGCAGCGGCTTTTAAACAGTCTGCCAGCAAGAGGAGGTACTTTAATGCGTAAAAGGATAATCTCTCAGGGCGTTGATGAGGTTTCACCCACTGATCAGGATTGGTTGGACCTGGAACGAATTGCCCAGGTCGAACTCACCTCCGAGGATCCCGCTCACCCGTTTGAGTCAGCACTGCGTCCTGACAAAGGATCAGCCTGGCGGGCATCGTCCCCCGGTGAGCAAACGATACGCCTGCTGTTTTACGAACCGGTAAGCATCAAACATATTCGCTTAGAATTTAATGAAGAACAATACGCACGAACGCAGGAGTTTGTGTTGCGGTGGTCACCGGATGACGGGCAGACTTACCAGGAGATTGCGCGTCAGCAGTATAATTTCAGTCCACCTGATACGATACGCGAGGTTGAAGATTATGCTGTCGAACTCGACAGGGTGACGGCACTTGAACTTAGCATCATCCCGGACATCAGTCGGTCCGAAGTCCGGGCATCCCTGGCCGGATTGCAGCTCGCATAAGTTTCCATCTGCTTTTGAATCTCCAAAAAGCAAAGGGACATGTGCTTAAGGAGGCTGTTTCATCCCCGGCAGTAAATGCCTCTGAGTGCCCGGCCATGTATTCAATGCCAGGATTAACCGGCTGGTTACGATTGTATTCCTGCTGAATGCGGCATCGGATCTCATATAAAATTTCTACGTGAAGCTGAAAACATTTTGCTTTCTGGCTATATTCGGCAAGCTGGCCGCAAACAATAAGAGATTTTCAGGAGAAAGTATCATGACCGGCAAATTGCATCTCAGTGAAGAGGAATGGAGAAAGCGTCTGACTCCAGAGGAATACCGCGTTCTACGTCAACATGGCACGGAGCCCCCGGGCAGCGGGTGTCTTTTGACTACTAAGGAACCAGGCGCCTACGTTTGTGCGGCGTGCGGCAATCCTTTGTTCAAATCAGGCCAGAAGTTCGAGTCCGGCACCGGCTGGCCCTCGTTCACACAGCCCATAGAGCCGGAGGCGGTCACAGAATATGAAGATCGATCCTACGGCGTGGTGCGCACGGAGGTACGCTGCGCCCGCTGTGACAGCCATCTCGGCCACGTCTTTCCTGACGGCCCGCCACCAACCGGACTGCGTTACTGCATCAACTCGGTGGCGATGAAACATGTGCCTGAGGGCGAGCCGGTTCCGCTAGTCACGGAAGAGGCGTCCCAGAGTGGCCGAAAATGACAAAATCTTACGCGTCAAGCAGCTGTGAGCTGAACGACATTCATCGTGTTGTACGAGGCGCAACCTGCACAGTGTAAGCTGCTTCTCTGTGACAACCAGGAATCATTTTTTTGGGCGTTAGATAGTATTCAAACTTCTGTCCGTGTGAGAAACTTTTGGAACATTTAAGGCTGCACTGCGTCTTGAGTAATACTTCTGAAGGTGCTGATTAAGCTTGCATCTGCCGATTACGGCAAGCTGCAATGAACAGCAGGAGGAACTGGCATATGACCAACCAAAGCAAAGAAACCATCACTCTCGGGGGCGGCTGCTTCTGGTGTGTCGAGGCTGGCGCTGATCGCGCCGATCTTAGCTGATCAAAAGAATCATTATCCTGAAGTACCTCCAAGCAATCGATTACATTCTCTAAAAGGCGATAAAGAAGGACAATATTCCATATCAATCAACCTTGACTTGCGGCTCTAAGTATAGATTAAAATTAAATATCTTAAAGACCAGGAAAAGAAAATTACAAGTTAATACATGATACTCGTGTTTATCTGGATGATTTTTTTTGCATCATAATTTCCTGGAGCCATAATGAACCAGAAGCCTACTGCCACCAGGCGCAGCATGGCGATTCGAAGCCAGCGCAGTTCGAAGCGAACGGAAACGCGCCGCCGCCCAAAAGGCGCGTTAACAGGCGCCAGGGGAAGGCTGCGGCACTTCCGCAAGGCCACCCTTCTTGCCGTAGCCATCACCAGCCTCCTCATTCTGCTGATAGGCCCATGGGAAGCGGGAATTGCCGATGCTCCCGAAGAAAACTTAACTGCACAGGAGCATCTTTACACCGCCTCGGCCGGTGCAGCAGACCAGGAATCAATTCCAGGGCAGGAGCACGAAGGCGACAGCCTGGAAAACCTGGAACCTCTTGGACAGGCCGCGGCAGAAGAAGCGGTCCGGACCCTGGAATCTCTCCGGCAGGGACTGTACAACAATCTCCCGAAGTTTCTAGTGGTCGTGGGCGTCATTGCTGTGGCTTGGATTCTGGTCCGGCTCATTCGCCCTTTGCTGCGACGCACGCTGCAACGCTGGGAAAGAGCCAACGCTGTGGCCGCGCTTTTTGGCATCATCGTCTGGATCTTTGCTGCGGGAATCTCCTTGAGTATTCTGGCCGGAGACATTCGAGCCCTTGTAGGATCTCTCGGACTGATCGGCCTGGCCCTGTCCTGGGCTCTGCAGACTCCGATCGAAAGCTTCAGCGGCTGGCTGTTAAACTCCTTTAAGGACTACTATCGCGTGGGAGACCGAGTAGCCGTGGGGGATGTATTCGGCGATGTCTACCAGATCGATTTTCTGACGACCACGGTCTGGGAAATCGGATCACCTGGACGGGAAGGTTTTGTCCAGGCCGAGCAGCCCACAGGCCGGCTGATAACCTTTCCAAATAATGAGGTGCTGGCCGGAACAGTGGTCAACCTGACCCGTGATTTTCCGTATGTCTGGGACGAACTCAGCGTGCCTCTGGCCAATGAATCGGATCTGGCCTTCGGGATGAAGGTCCTGACTGGTCTTGCCCGGGAGCTGCTGGAACCACATATGTCCGAACCGGCCCACCGTTATGCCGAGATCCTGCAGAAAGCCGGTCTGGAGTCGAACGTGGCTGAAGAACCCAGGGTCTTCATTTCCATGAAAGAATCCTGGACCGATTTGAGCATCCGCTATCTGGTCAACGCCAGGGAACGACGCAAATGGAAGAGCATGTTGACTTTACGGGTCATGGAAGAGCTTAAGAAACCGGAACACGCGGACCGCCTGATCAGCGTTTACCCGCGCAGGCAGCTTCAGATCATCGGGCCGGAAGGGCAGCCGGATCATTTTTATCATAAATCTCACTGAGCAACCCGGATATCCTGCTTTTCCTTACAATTGATTTTGAAGTCACCAGGAAATTAATCAGAGCTCAAAACCTCAAGATCATCGTTGACCATGACCGGTCCGCCCTTTATGACCCGGATGAATATGCCTTCCCTGGGCATGACGCAGTCTCCGGCCTGATGAAATATGGCGCAGCGGGTATGACATTCTTTGCCGATCTGAGTTACTTCTCCTATAGCCGAGGTTCCAATTTTGAGCCTGGTTCCCAGAGAAAGATTGAAAAGTTTTATGCCTTCTGTGGTCAGATTTTCGGCAAAATCTCCCGGGCCGACTTTCAACCCGGCCCTTTGCATCTTATCAATACTTTCCATGCCCAGCAGACTCACTTGTCGATGCCAGTCTCCGGCATGGGCGTCATGTTCCAGGCCGTATTCACGAACCAGAAGTCCCTGACTAATGTTTTTCTTTCTCTGGCCCTTTTTAGCACTCAGGTTTACGGCGATTATTCTGGCCATTGAACACTCCTTGGCTGTGATGACACTTAAATAGATTGAATATGTTTCAAGGTTTCAGCATTATAAACAGTGTGCTTGATTCATATGCCTTCCCCATGAACAAAGGACAGGCTTCTGTTTTTCTTCTGCAGCACCCTGGACCCGGGAGACACGTCTTCTGTAACCCAGACATTTCCGCCTATCACGGAATCGCGGCCAATGGTCACCCGCCCGAGGATGGTGGCCCCGGAATAAATGATCACATTGTCCTCGACTATGGGATGGCGAGGAATCTCCTTGATCAGCGTTCCGGATTCGTCCTGGGGAAAACTCTTGGCTCCCAGGGTAACTCCCTGGTACAGGCGGACATTGTTCCCTATGACGGAAGTCTCGCCGATAACTGTCCCGGTGCCGTGATCAATGAAGAAATTTTTGCCGATCTCGGCCCCGGGATGAATGTCTATCCCGGTCTTGGAATGGGACAACTCGGCAATAATTCTGGGGATCAGGTCCACCTTCAGATGATACAGTTCATGAGCGATGCGGTAATGGGTCAAAGCCAGAATGCTGGGGTAACAGAAAATGATCTCTCCCAGGCTCTTGGCCGCTGGATCACCCTGGTAGGCGGCCTTGATATCCGTGGCCAGGCAGGAACGAATCCTGGGCAGGGTGGCAATGAAAGTCCCGGCCAGGTGCATGGAAGCGTCCTCGCAGTTTTCGCATTCCTGCTGTTCGTTCAGGTGACATAAAAAGCAGTATCCACGACAGATCTGCTCCCCCAGCATTCGGTAGACCTTGTCCACGTTGGCGCCCAGATAATACGGCATTGAGGCCCGGGAAATCTCGGAATCTCCAAAATAGCCCGGAAAAAGTACTGTCTTGAGCAGTTCGACCATCTCGGATAATATCCGCACTGATGGCATGGGGTGGCCGTGTTCAGGGCGGTGGTACACCTCCTGATAGGAGTCAGGATGGCAAAGCTCGGCTATGGCCTGATCCAGAACCTTCTGACGGCTCTTTTCCCAAAGACCGGAACTGTTCTTTTCCTTACTCTGCAGCATATACATCCTTATGATTAAACGACAGACCCTGTTTATTCCATATCCTGGAAAAGGGACGTGCTCAAATATCTTTCACCTGTGTCACAAACTATAAACACCACCAGCTTATCCCTGTTCTCCTGCCTGGCGGCCACTTCCAGAGCCGCCCGGGCAATGGCTCCCGAAGATATGCCGCACAGGATGCCTTCTTCCAGGATCAGGCGTCTGGTCATAGCCAGGGCGTCTTGGTTGGTAACCCGGATAATCTCATCAAGCAGCTGAACATCAAGTATCTCGGGCACAAATCCAGCTCCGATGCCCTGGATGGCATGCGGGCCAGGAGGCCCTCCGGACAAAACAGGAGAATCGGCCGGTTCCACGGCCACCACTTTGACATCAGGGTTGTTCTCCTTGAGTACTTTTCCCACCCCGGTTGCCGTGCCTCCTGTGCCCACACCGGACACAAAGATATCCACCGCCCCCCGGGTATCCTCCCAGATTTCTATGGCCGTGGTCCGCCGGTGAATTTCAGGATTCGCCGGATTATTGAACTGCAGGGGCATAAATCCTCCAGGGGTGTCTTCAAGGATCTGCCTGGCCCTGTCCATGGCTCCGCGCATTCCTTTACTGGCCGGAGTAAGCACCAGTTTCGCTCCAAACCCCTTAAGCAGTGCCCGGCGTTCCTGGCTCATGCTCTCGGGCATGGTCAGAACGAGCCGGTACCCTTTGACCGCGCAGACAAATGCCAGGGCTATGCCGGTATTGCCGCTGGTGGGTTCGATGATCACGCTGTCCCGGTTGAGCAGCCCCTCTTTTTCTGCGGCCTCGATCATGCTCAGACCGATACGGTCCTTGACAGATGAGCAGGGGTTGTAGAACTCCAGCTTAGCAGCCACCCTGGCCACGCAACCGCTGTTGACCCTGTTCAGGTAAACCATGGGGGTCCTGCCCACAAGTTCACACATATCTTTATAGATTCCCATCGAACATCTCCTGTTGATTGCAAAATCCGGCCGAATAAAAACATACTAATCAAGTAGACATTGCTTAAGCCACATCAAATTAAATGTCCATAGCCTGAGAATAAGATTGCTTCCATTATCAAAAATCTTTTGAGTGAGGTTACGCAGTGATACCGGCCGTATTATCCGTATCCGCCCGGACAAGAAGGAAAAAAAAGTCATAAGTGGGGCAATGCTTCAATACGATAAAGAAGCACAAAAAAACTTCAAAAGCATTCAGAGCCTGAAAATGTGTTTCAGGCTCTGAAAAAAGCCTTTCGCTATAATCCGCTATTCAAGGACTCTTTAAAAAGAAACAGGCATTATTCTGCAGTTGTCGGATCAATAATAGTACTGACTTTTGAGATCCTATTCACCGGCAGACCGCACTGCTCGGCATGCTCCCGGATCGACTGCTCATCAGGGGCGATATAAACGCAATAAACCTTGTCATCGGTTACATAACTCTGCACCCACTGAATCTGCGGACCCATCTTGTTCATGGTTTCCAATGACTTTTGCGAGGTTTCCTTTAATTCCTGGTCCGACAGTTTTCCCGCTCCTGGAATCTCCCGTTCGATAACGTATTTAGGCATAACTTCCTCCAATTGTTTAGATTTCCGGGACCAATAGTCCCTTCAGCCATTGATGATATGTAAAAGTTAAGAGACGATGACCGAGTGTCAACAAGGGCAGGGGAAAGGCAGATCAAGCCCGTAATCAGGAGGTAGAAAGCCCGCAGGTGATTCGCGATCCGGAAGCCCAATCTGCCGCGTTAATACAAAAGCTGCTTACGGTCCCTGATCTTTTCCTGGGCGGAGCGGGTATCAATTCCCAGTGCTGCGCTAAGCGGGCAAACCCGGGTGATCGCGCTTTCAATCAGAGTGGCTCCGGCCAACATGGACATCAGTCCAAGAGGGCGGCCCTTCCGTCCTTCCAGGCACAGGTATCCCAGAACAATCAATGAAGGCCCCAGCACGCTTCTGGCAGTTCTGTCCTGTTTCCCCATGTTCTCCTTCATAATATACCTCCAGTATAATTATCTTTATAAAAATAAACAGGAAAGACAGTCTGGCAAGTAAGGAACAAAGGGCAGGCATTATGTTGTCAAGGCGCTGGGTGTCCGCAGAGTTATTTATCTGCAAACTGCCCGCATTAATTCAAAATGTCCGGAGAAGCCTGTGCTGTTTGATGCGCTCAACTGTAGGCAAGTCCACGGTAAAAGGATTGGCTGGTGGAGCACAGGTTTTAAGGGGTTCGACCGGCAGGGGGAGTTTATTTGTTTTTTGGTTGTAGGCTTCAATCATCAAACGCTCAAGGTTAAGAACATCCTGGATGTTATAGGCCAGAAGCGTTTCCAGGGATTTCTCATTTCCCTTGTTTTGATAATCGTACCACAGAAGAACAGCAAAATAGCCGTCCACTTCTCCCAGGCATCCGGTTCTGCCGATGCCCAGCTGATGCTCGCAAGACTTCAAACCGCCGCCATAGCCCAGGCTGCGCAGGATGTATCTTAAATCGAGATGGGCATGGTCCATGCTGATTCCGAAATAATTCTCGATAAAGGGAACATCAAAACTCTTGCCGTTATAAGAAACTATGACCTTGTATTTTTCCAGATCCTGAATGAATTCTTCCAGGTTCACCCCTTGAATGTAGTGCTTGACGTTCTGGCCGTCATACAGGGCTATGGTGGTGATGATGTTTCCAAAGCCGCCAAGTCCCGTGGTTTCAATGTCGATGTAGGCGGTTGAATGCCTGTATTCCTTGAATATTCTCCACTGCTCGGATGCGGGCAGGCAATGGCAGAAATACCCGGCGTCACCGGAGTCAAGCTTTTCCCTGGCCACCCTGATGTGCCCGGCAATGGATTTCTGTCTGCCCGGGGAAAGAAATCCGGGCGGAGACATGAGGAATTCATCCAGGGAGAGGATGCCTTCGGACCAGATTCTTTTTTCCGTATTCAGTCCAATGGTGGGTATATGTACAAAGCTATGTTCAAGCATGCTCTTGGCAGAAATCTTCCGGATAATTTCAGGAGAATATAAATGTTTACTTTAATAGATCTATTTATTTGAATTAGCAGTCATTGCTTTCGCTGTCGACAGAAAATTTAGAGACAGATGGCGAGCACCTTGCCGAATGACGACATAGCTGCTTGTGCCCAGTTTAAAAACAACTTATACAAAGACTGGGAAGATCAATACAGTTTACTGCAAAATCAAACCTTGTTCGATCAGGGATTTCCAAATTTCACTTGACACTTAAAACCTTGCCGGAAGAAGGACGGATTTTTTGAAACGTTTAGGTATTTTAAATGCGAAATGCCCGGCTCAGCGCAATGAATTGCTTGCTCTTTGTGAGGCTCAAACGTGTTGACCCTATCTTTTCTCTGGAGTCTTAGTAATTGGGTGATCCGCCTGGGCATGATCCCAGTAATCGGCATGCGCAAAGATAATCCCACAACCTGTCTAGCCTGGCTGGCGGTTATTTTTTTGATGCCCTGGCCCGGACTGATTCTTTATCTGTTCATGGAAGAACACAGCCTCAGCAGGCCCAGGCTTTCGCGCAGGATTAAAAAACATAAAAATCTGCACCTGACCAACTCCAGGTATTCCATGTGCGCTGCTGATCCCGGCTTTCATATTAAACCCGAACATCAGACTCTGGTTCATCTGGCTGAAAAACACGGCGGCATGCCTCTGCTGGACAGCAACCAGGTAAATCTTATAGCCGACACTGAAGAATTCATCACTTCTCTGATAGCTGATATTAATGGTGCGCAAAAGCATGTCCATCTTCTGTTCTACATGTTCCGCAACGACATTACCGGACAGAAGGTGGCCCAGGCCCTGGTCGAGGCCGCACAAAGGGGGGTGGAGTGCAGGGTGCTCGGTGATGCGGTGGGCTGCAGGGGTATGTTTTCCACCCTGGGCAAATGGATGAAAAAACATGGAGTTCAGGCTTACAGGGCCCTGCCGGCCAATCCGCTGCGCCTCAGGCTGGCCAGGCTGGATATCCGCAATCACCGCAAGCTTGCGGTCATTGACGGGCAGATCGGATATACCGGTTCACAGAACATTCATGTGCCCGAGTTCGGCCATAAAAAGGCCGGGCAATGGCATGACGTTATGATCAGGGTGCAGGGTCCTACGGTAATGCAGCTGCAGTCGGTTTTCGTTGAGGACTGGTTTTATGAAACCCAGGAAATACTGGATAATCCAGACATTTATCCTCCTTCGGCCAATTCCGGACAGGCTTCAGTGCAGATGGTGCCCACCGGCCCGGACAGACCCACAGACGGTTTTCAGGATCTTCTTATCCAGGCCATACATACCGCAGAGCGAAACGTATTCATTGTATCTCCTTATTTCATCCCCAATGACGGACTGATCACCGCACTCAGGCTGGCCGCGGCCAGAGGAGTGGAAGTGGAGATAATCGTTCCCGACAGAAGCGATCATCTCCTCCTGGATCAGGCCAGCGCCTACTACTGCGGGGTGGTCATGAAGAACGGAGCCAACGTCTATCATTTCAACGACGGCATGCTGCACACCAAAATCCTGAGCATAGACCAGTCCATGGCCATGGTCGGTTCAGCCAATTTCGACATTCGCTCTTTCTACCTGAACATGGAACTGGTGAGCATAATCTTTGACCCGGAATTCAGTTACGACTTGAGCCTGCTTTTAAACCGCTACAAGGAAGGTTCGGTCAAACTGAGTCCAGTGCAGTGGTTCAAGAGGCCTCTTTACAAAAGGGTCATAGAAGGGGTGGTCAAGATCTTCAGTCCTCTGCTTTAACTTTTTTTGGCTTAAAGGGATCCGGCAATCCTGTACATGGCTTCCTGAACATTTTCCAGGCTGTTAAAAGCGCTCAAGCGGATGAAGCCTTCTCCACGGGAGCCAAAACCAGTGCCCGGGGTGCAGACCACTGCAGCGCTGTTCAGCAGGGAGTCAAACAGGCTCCAGGAATCTGAACCGCTTTCAATCCAGATATATGGAGAATTCTGTCCGCCGGTACAGGCAAAGCCCAGTTTCTGCATCTCCTGCCTGATGACCCGGGCATTGTTCAGGTAATAATCTATATTGTCGCGCACCAGCTTTTGACCTTCCCGCGAATATACAGCTTCGGCAGCTCTTTGCACAGGATAGGACACCCCGTTGAACTTGGTGCTGTGCCTTCTGTTCCACAGGTCGTGCAAAAAGAATCTGTTTCTCTGTTCATCCCAGGCAGCGCACTCTTTGGGGACAATGGTATAGGCGCATCTGGTTCCGGTAAACCCGGCTGTCTTGGAATAGCTGCGAAATTCCACAGCGACTTCTCTGGCCCCGGGTATTTCAAAAATGCTGTGCGGCATCTGCGGATCCCGGATAAAAGCTTCGTAGGCAGCGTCAAAAAGAATCAAAGACATGTTATCCAGTGCATAGTCAACCCACTTCTTCAGTTCCTCCCTGTTGATTCCTGCCCCGGTAGGGTTGTTCGGATAGCAGAGGTAGATCAAATCCACCGGCTCCTGCGGCAGATCGGGGATGAAATTGTTTTCCGGTCCGCTTTCAAGATATATCAGCCCTTTGTAGCGTCCATTGCTGAACCCCCCGGTTCTGCCGGCCATGACATTTGTATCCACATAAACCGGATAAACCGGGTCAGGAACAGCCACCTTGATGTCCGTACTGAAAAGTTCCTGAAAGTTTCCTGTGTCGCATTTGGCTCCATCACTGATGAAGACTTCATCAGCCGATATTTCAGCTCCCTGCTGCTGAAAATCGTATTCAGCGATTTTTTCGCGCAAGAATTCATAACCCTGCTCAGGCCCGTATCCTCTGAATGTTTGTGTGTAGGCCATTTCATCCACTGCCCGGTGCATTGCTTCAATGCACACAGCCGGCAACGGCAGAGTTACATCGCCTATGCCCAGTTTGATGATTTTTTTATCAGGATTATTGGCCTGAAATTTCTGCACGCGTCTAGCAATGTCTGCGAACAGATACGAGGCAGTGAGTTTCAGATAGTGTTCATTGATGCGGATCATGAGAACCCCCTTAATTTTTGCTTCAAGTAAAAAATTCATACTCCGGTGTCAAACACGTTTAAACCGGTTGACAATGAATGCAATTTAGTCTTTGACAACAAGAGAAGAAGAACTTAAGTTTTCACTTCAAAACTATATATTACGGTTGACTTTAACAAATAAAATAAATAACTAATTGTTTTTTAAAACAAGGAGGGAGTTAAATATCATGTTTGAATTAACCGATACCGCCAAGTGGCAATTGGACAAATTTTTCGAATCCCAGGAAAAGGCACCCATCAGAGTTTATCTGGCTGCCGGCTGAGGCGGGCCAAGACTGGCACTTGCTCTGGATGAGCAAAAGGACAACGACAATCTTTTTGATGTCAAGGGTTTTCAGTTTCTGGTAGACAAAAACCTCATGGAGACTGTTGCTCCGATCGAACTGGATATGACTGAGGGCGGATTTGTGATCAAGTCCAGCCTGCAGGCCAATGCAGGCGGATGTTCTTCATCTTGTTCCTCCTGTTAAATATTCGTTGATCCAATATATATAATGGCCATGTCTGCAGGGCGTGGCCATTTTTCTTAGTTTCATCCAAAAAAAGACTTTGGAACAAAACTTTTCTGCTGGTCAATTTTTGCTGCTGAATAAATATGGAATGGAGGATTTGTTAATCATGCAATGCGATACTATAAAAAAAGGTGTGGAATGCACTTTCATGACCTCTGGCGGATGCAACTACAAACAAGGTCAATGCCACCCTGTAGTGGACAAGTGCGAAGGCTGCGAGCGCACTCATGAATTCAGTGGACAGCTTTATTGTAAAAGCTACGCTGATCCGGCGATGAAATGGGAGCACAGCGCATGCAACTTTGCAACACATGTGCAGGCTACAGTAGATAAATACGGACAGGTCAAGGTTAACCCCATCAAGGCATCCAAGCGGGCGTCCAAAAAAAGATAATCGTAACCGGCTGCAAATTTAAGCAGCCGGTTTTTTTACGAATCTGAAGTGGCGAAAATTTAGTCTTAGAACATGTTTGAGAACATTTACTCAGTTTTTCATCCGAAACAGGTTTTTTTTGGGCTATGTCCATCCGCGCAATTATTCTTCAACTTAATCAAGATACGCCTCCTCATAATTGCTTGCTTTCCTGCCAAAGGAAAAAAACCTTCTTTTTTAGGACTGAATGCCTGCAGCTTCAACATCCGGCAACAATGACTTTCCGGATGATCACTTCATTTACAGACAGGATGTTTTATTAATGCAGCGAATCATCGACTATCTTGAGTCACAGTCTGAGAAAGTTATTGCCCTGCAGTCAAGACTGGTTGCCATTCCGGCACTCGGTCCGGCAAATCAGGGCGGCGGTGAAAAAGCCAAAGCCGATTTTCTAAAGACCTGTCTTCAAGATAACGGTTTTTCGGATATCCTGGAGGTCAACGCCCCGGACTCGAGAGTGGATTGCGGTTACAGGCCCAACCTGATAGCCAGGTTGCCCGGAAATAATTCTCAAAAAAACCTGTGGATCATCAGTCACCTGGACATAGTGCCTCCTGGGGATTCCCGACTCTGGAACAGCGATCCTTTTGAGCTGAAGGTAGAAGGAGATAAAATTTACGGCCGGGGAGTGGAGGACAACCATCAGGGCATCGTTTCTTCCCTGCTGTCCTGTCTTGCTTTCAAGGAGCAGGGCCAGAGCCCGGATATCAATATCGGACTTGTTTTTGTTTCAGACGAAGAAACCGGAAATAAATTTGGGCTTCCTTATGTACTGGATCATCGCAAGGACCTCTTTAACACCCGGGACCTTTTTCTGATTCCGGATTTTGGAACCAGCGATTCCCGGATGATGGAAGTGGCCGAGAAAAGCATGCTCTGGATCAAGGTTTCTGTTCAGGGCAAACAGTGCCACGCGTCCACGCCGGATAAGGGCATCAATTCGCTGGTTGCTTCTGCTGCATTTATCCTGAAGCTGGAAGAACTGCAGAGTATCTTTCCTCAAAAGGACGATCTCTTCACACCGGGAAATTCAACATTCTGTCCAACCAAGAAAGAAGCCAATGTGCCAAACGTCAACACCATTCCGGGTCTGGACGTATTCTATATTGATTGTCGCATACTTCCTGAATGTGATGTACAGGAAGTATACGATCAGGTTCGTCTGCTCGGAAAGGATATTGAAAATAAATATAATGTAAGGATTGACTCTGAGATAGTTCTGGAGGAACAATCCGCTCCTCCCACCGATCCTTCCAGCGAGGTGGTCCTCAGGCTGGCCCGCAGCATTGAGCGGGTTTATGCCGTGCAACCCAGGGCACAAGGTGTGGGAGGAGGCACGGTAGCTGCCTTTCTTCGCCGCAGGGAATACCCGGCGGTTGTCTGGTCCACCCTCACAGGCACCGCCCATCAGCCCAATGAATGCTCCAGCATACAAAATACTCTAAAAGACGCACAGGTTATGGCTCTTATGGCCATTGACCACGATTGATATTGTTTTCAAACCATGGTCTTCTGGATTTCAGTAAACCACGTTAATATTTTTGCTGCCCGGGCTTAGAGATCTTATCTTGCCAAATGTTTCTTTTGATCTTATTTATTGATTTTATTATAAAAATTTGATGGACCATGGTGCAGAATATCTTGTGCGTACGTCTATTTTTCACTCCTCTATCATTAAAGACCAGGTTTTAAGAGGCGTGTGGTGAATCGGCGGACGCAGGGTCTGTATGCACCTTGTTGTCAATTCACTTCAAAGAATCAATAATCAGATTATCTCAGTTAACGTGTTGCTTGTGAATAACAGACAATTGCATTCCCCACTTAAAGAACTGCCCGAATTTTTCGACCTGATCATAGTCGGCGCCGGGCATGCAGGATGTGAGGCTGCTTATGCGGCATCCATGCTGGGCCTTAAAACTCTGCTATTAACTGTCAATATTGACCGTATCGGACATTTATCCTGCAATCCCGCCATTGGTGGATTGGCCAAGGGCCATATGGTCAAGGAAATCGATGCCCTTGGAGGTATCATGGGCATCTGGGCGGACACTTCCGGGATTCAATTCAGAACGCTGAATACCAGCAAAGGCCCGGCAGTGCGTTCCACCAGAGCTCAGATAGACAGGAAAAGATACATGTCAGGGGTACAAAAGACTCTTTTTGCACTGCCCGATCTTTTTATCCGGGAAGCCTGCGTGGAAGACCTTATGGTTTTAGACGGACGAGTTCAGGGTGTACGCACTACGCTTGGCGAAGAAATCAGGTCCGGCAATGTTCTCTTGACTACAGGAACCTTTCTGCAGGGACTTATTCATGTAGGGATGCAGAGCCATCCCGGAGGGCGACTTGGCGATCCGGCTTCAACCGGACTTTCAGCCGGCCTGCGCAAGCTTGGTTTCGAGCTTGGGCGCTTAAAAACCGGAACAGTGCCAAGACTGTTAAAAGACAGTGTAGATTTCTCGGTGATGCAGGCTCAGCATGGGGATGAGCCGCGCCCGCTCTTCAGCTGTCGATACAGGTCTGCGCCGCTGGATCAACTGCCCTGTCACATCACATATACCAATACCAGGACTCATGAGATCATAAACAGCGGACTGGACCGTTCTCCAATGTTTCAGGGCCGCATTCAAGCCACCGGGGCAAGATATTGTCCCTCCATAGAAGATAAAGTGGACAGATTTCCGGAACGGGTAAGACATCAGATTTTTGTTGAACCGGAAGGACATGATGCATACGAAGTTTATCCCAACGGTATATCCACCAGTCTCCCGCTGGATGTGCAAACAGAACTGCTGAAAACTATTCCCGGACTGGAAAGAGCTGTAATTGTCAGACCGGGCTATGCCATTGAGTACGATTTCATCTATCCAACTCAGCTGAAGCCGACTCTTGAAACTAAAATTGTTAAAGGACTTTACTGCGCCGGGCAGATAAATGGTACTTCCGGGTATGAGGAGGCTGCAGCTCAGGGACTGTGGTCGGTGCTTAATCTCTGGGCCGACGCTCATGGCGATGATTTTCTGCTGAAAAGAAATCAGGCATATATGGCGGTTCTTGTGGACGATCTGGTGACCAAAGGGACCAATGAACCGTACCGCATGTTTACTTCCAGAGCTGAGTACAGGCTTCTTCTGCGTGAAGACAATGCCGATCAGCGGCTTACTCCTCTGGGCAGAAAAATCGGTCTGGTACAAGACGATCAATGGCAGATTTATACCCGCAGACAGGAGTTGATAAGCAGGCTGCACAAGTCTTTGAATTCCATCGCCATCCGGCCTGATGCACATACCCGCATCAAGCTTGAAGAAATCGGAGCCCATGTCCCTAAAAAGTCCATTACACTTGCAGAACTTCTCAGGCAGCCTCAATTGAATATTGACGAGCTTAAATCTTTCTGGTCTGGTCTGGATGAATACTCACCCGACATTCAGGATCAGGTGCAAATCAGGATCAAATACGAGGGATATATCAACCGGCAGGAGGAACTGGCGCAAAGATCAGCCCAAATGGAAAACACCAGGCTGCCTGATGAATTGGATTTTGAACTCATTCCCGGGCTATCCAGGGAAGCTGTGGAAAAATTTGCCAGAATAAGGCCGCAGACCCTTGGGCAGGCGGGTCGTATATCCGGGATCACTCCGGCTGCTTTGACCGCTTTGCAAATCCATCTTAAGCTGGATAAAAAATTGTTTCATCCTGAGAAATGATGCTTTGCCCGTATACAGGCCGAATTCTTTCTGCAAAAAATATAAATTGAGACAGCATGCTCGTATTGACTTTCAGTCATAAAGAGCAGCCGGCAATCTGCACAAGTGAAGCGTCGATCTGAAAAGCATTATTCTCTGCAACTCTTTTAAATATTTTGGAGGTCACTCTTTGGAAGAAGGTTCGGAAAGTAAATTATGGAACATGGTCCGCAAAATATTCGGTTCACGCTGTGATGCTCCTCTGGAGGAAATAATTCTTGAAGCCAGGGAAGAAGGTGAACTCAAGAATGAAGAAGTGCTCATGCTCCTGAACATCCTGCGCCTGCATGAAAAGCAGGCCATTGAGATCATGGTCCCCAGAACTGATCTGGTCTGCGCGGAGGTCATCAACGATACGATGCGCGATGTGGCCATGATGATTATTGAGTCCGGACATTCAAGAATTCCGGTATACCGGGAAAACAAGGATCATATGGTGGGTATCATCCATGCCAAGGATCTTTTGCCGTTTATGCTCAAGGATAAGGATGCCTCAATTTCAGAGATAATGCGCAAACCATATTTCATGCCGGCAACAAAAAACGTAAGGCAGATTCTTTTCGATTTTCAGAACCAGAAGGTTCATCTGGGAATAGTGCTCGATGAGTACGGTGGTACATCCGGCATAGTTACTCTGGAAGACGTGATCGAAGAAATCGTGGGAGAGATCGAAGACGAGTACGATGTTCCAAGGCCTCAGGAAATACAAGTGCTCCAGGATGGATCTTTTTATATTTCCGGACGCACTCATCTGGATGATCTTAAAAATGAGCTGGGCATTGAAATTGTTTCAGATCAGGTGGAGACGGTTGGAGGTTACGTCTGTCATCTTGCAGGCCGAGTTCCTGCCAAAGGAGAGGAGTTTTCAGACGAAAATTTTCGCTATACTGTTGAGGAAGCCAATACCAAGAATATTCAGTGGCTGACACTAAGATATCTTTTACGATGAACTCCGTGCATCCGTTTTACAGCCGTCCCTTCTGGACGTCTTTTTTTCTTTGTCTGCCGGGCATTTTTCTTGCCTTTCCCAATCCTGTGCTGCAAATTCCTTTTTTTATTTTTCTCTTCTTTATCGGCCTTAATCTGATTGCCTTCAAGGCTTCTTCCGGTAAAGAGGCTTTCAGGTGGTCTCTTACAACTGCCGGCACAGCCTATGCCCTGGGTTTATACTGGGTCGTGGTCCCGGTGTATGTATACGGCGATTTTCCATTGATTCTGGCTGTATTCTGTCCACTTTTACTGGGTTTTGTGCTTGGCCTGTTTTCCAGTGCCTATGTGGCTTTGCTTTATATGGGCCAAAAAAGTTTTTCATGGTTCTGGCTAGGACTTTTTGCGGGATCTTTGTGGGCTTCAATTGAATTTGCCAGGGAATTTGCCTTAAGCGGATTTCCCTGGCTTATTGCGGCTCAGGCCTTCAGTGTCTGGCCGGAGACCATACAGTCAGTCAGTTTGATCGGCAGCTTCAGCATGGGCTTTCTGCTGGCCTGCGCCGGATTATGGCTTTCCTGCAGAAAGAAGATATCCGTGGTTTTCAGCCTTGTGCTGATAACTGTTGTCCTGGGCTACGGTTTTTTGCTTGGCGATGAAGAATTTCCAGGTCCGTCCAAAGAAATTCTTGTAGTGCAGGGCAATATTGAACAGGACAAGAAATGGGAAGAAGAGTTTCAGGTAAAAACTGTAAAAAAGTATCAGGAACTGACTCTTGCAGGCCTGGGTGATAAGGCGCCTGATCTGGTTATCTGGCCGGAAACAGCCCTTCCTTTTTATTTTCAGGAACAAAACAGACTGAGCCTCATTATTGAGGACTTTGTCCTGGAGCAGAACATAAATCTCATTACTGGATCTCCGGCATATGAGGTGCTGGTAGATAGTTCGGAATACAAACTGCATAACAGGGCTTACTGGATTTCTCCACAGGGAAGAATAATTGACCATTATGACAAAGAACGCCTGGTACCCTTTGGTGAATACGTACCCTTTTCCGAATACCTTTTCTTTCTGGACCGCATGGTGGCATCTTCTGTGGATTTCAGCCCCGGAAAATACACCAGTCCCATGAGTCAGGAAAATCTTGCCATCGGCATGCTAATTTGTTATGAAATCATATTCCCGGGACTGGTCAGAGACAGGGTGGCGCAAGGCGCCAACCTCCTGGTCAATATTTCCAATGACGCCTGGTTCGGCAGGACGTCAGCGCCGGAACAGCACCTGCATCTCAGCGTACTGCGGGCAGTGGAACAGCGCAGGTACATTGTCAGGTCAACCAATACCGGGATTTCCGCCTTCATCGATCCCCGGGGCAGGGTGTATAAGGATACCCCCCTGTTTAAGGATTCTGCCTTGAGAGGCAAAGTCCATCTTATAGAGAGCACCACATTTTATCATCGGTGGCATTGGCCGATTCACTGGGCCTTTGTGGGCTTGAGCGCTCTTTTTCTGCTGGTTCACTTTTTCAGGTCCGGATATCGCCGGGCATAACTGCACCAAAAAACCGTCTGCCGGGCATCAAAAAGATTGTTTCTGCAGAAGATGCGAAAAATAATATAAAACATGATCCAATTATCTGATTTAAAAACACAGTCAGACCAGATACTGGAGCGTTTCTCCACTTTTTGGAGGCGGCTTTGACCTGGAAGGGCATAAACAACGTCTGGCCGAGATCGAACATGAGCTGGCCAAGCCGGGAGCATGGGACAATCCAGAAAGACTTACCCCGATTCTTAAAGAAAAAAGCAGCCTGGAAGAAGGCCTCAGGAAGTATGAAGAACTGAGTCAACTCAAGGAAGAGGTTGTGGAATGGCTGGCATTTGCCGAACAAGAACAATCTCAGGAAGTTCTCGATGCTTTCCGGGACAGTTTGGCTGCTTTACACAAGAAACTGGAAAAAATTGAGCTTGAAGCTTTATTGAGCGGTAAAGAAGACAAGCATTTTGCCATCATGGCCATTCATCCAGGTGCCGGGGGAACTGAAGCGCAGGACTGGGTGGAAATGCTTCTGCGCATGTATACCCGCTGGGCTGAAAACAGCGGCTATCAGGTTGAATATCTTGATTATCTGCCGGGGGATGAAGCCGGAGTCAAAAGCGTTACGGTTCAGATCAACGGAGACTATGCCTATGGACTGCTCAAGGGCGAAAGAGGCATTCACAGGTTGATCCGGATATCGCCTTTTGACGCGTCAGGGCGAAGACACACTTCATTTGCTTCAGTTGATGTTTTTCCTCAGGTATCAGACGACATTGATATCGAGATTAAGGAAGAAGACATGCGAATTGATGTTTTCAAATCAAGCGGCCCTGGCGGACAACATGTGAACAAAACCAGTTCCGCAATAAGAATTACACATCAGCCTTCAGGAATTGTTGTCCAGTGCCAGAGTGAAAGGTCGCAGCGACGTAATAAAGAGGCTGCCCTCAAGATTTTAAAGGCCAAGCTCTATGACCAGGAAATGAAGAAAATCGAGGACGCAAGGCAGGAAAGCTATGCGGCCAAGGAGAGCATAGCCTGGGGCAGTCAGATCCGTACATACACTCTTCATTCATACCGGCTGGTCAAGGATCACAGATCACATACGGAAACTTCGAATGTTGAAGGTGTTCTTGATGGTGATCTCGACGAATTCATCCGCAATTATTTATTGCACAGCCATGGTTGATCCGGTTAACTTCACACAGGACGAGAAGGAGCAACTCGTCAATGAGCTGAGAGAGCTGGAAAAAATAATGCGGGAAAAATTCGGCACCTGGAATCTGCCTGCCAATGAACGATTTACGGTCCTGTTTCGCATACTTGATGAACTTGATGAAGAAAATGCGCTTGATTTATTGCGCAGCAACAGGATGAATAAGTCCTGGATGGTCCTTAATCTGGAAAACAACAGATTTCCTCAACTGTCCAGACTTCAAATCAATGCTGAATGTTCTTCTCTGGAAAAGAATAAAGACACCCTGACAGGATTGTATAACAGTTTCTTTTTTCAGCGCCTACTGGACAGAGAACTGGAAAGAACCTTAAGATTCAAAAACCCCCTGACTGTTGCAGTTTTAAGTATTGACGAAATTGAAGATTTTAGCAAGTACTATGGCGAAAGATGTGCAGAAGCCATACTTCTCAGTCTGGCAAATGTCTTGCGGCGACAGGTGCGGTCCACCGACTGTATTGCCAGAATAAGCGGGCAAGAGTTCGGCATGATCATCCCCGGTACAGGTATGTACCGCTCTGACCCTCTTTTCGAGCGCATCATCGAAGCTGTTAATAATGAAAAAGTAAGCTGCAAAAGAAGCCAAAGCCAAAAAACTGTCAAGTATGCACTGTCCATAGTGGCTGCCACTTACAGAGGGCGGACTGAAACAAGTGCTGAAAATTTTCTGTTGAACATAACCAAGCAGTTACAAATGGTAAAAAAACAGGGTCAATGCTCCATTCTGGTCCGCGCGCCTGTGGATAGCCTTAAAGAAGATTCCATAGTCCAGCGTGAAGAAAAAGAATTCCTGTTCAAAGGTTGAGTTCTCCATACAGCCGGCAATTATTTCAAGTAAAGGTTTAACAAATGGAACTGGAAAACAGGAATTTAAGCTTGTCCATTGTCAGCGGCAAAGGAGGAGTGGGCAAGACCAATCTGGCCTTAAATATCGGGTTTGCTCTGCAGCAATCCGCTCATGACGCACTGCTCATTGACTGTGATCTCGGTCTGGCCAACCTGGACGTCCTGCTGGGCATTTTTCCGGAAAAGAACCTGCACAATATCCTGAACAGCGAAGCAAAGGCTGAAGATATAATTTTCAATTTGAAAGACGGACCGGACCTGATTCCAGCTGCTTCAGGAATCTCGGATCTTCTCGATCTGGATGAGGATCAACAGATTCTGATCATTGAGAGCCTGAGGCCGATAATTAAAAGATATCGTTTTTTGCTGCTGGACGTAGGAGCCGGGATAAGTCAGACGGTAAGGTCCTTTGCACGAATGACCCACAAACAAATTGTAGTCATCACTCCTGAACCCACCTCTCTTACAGACGGCTACGCCATGATCAAAGTCTTGAACTTGAAACATAGCGTCAAGGATTTCCTGGTCCTTGTGAATATGGCCGCTTCAGATAAAGAAGCCAGGCAGGGGTTTGAAAGAATAAGTGCTGCTTGTGCCAGATTTCTAGATCTGGAAGTTGATTATCTTGGATACGTGCTCAATGACATTGCTGTTATGGACTCAGTCCGCAGACAAATTCCTCTGCTTAAAATGTCTCCGGATTCAATCGCCTCAAAAAATATCCGGAAAATCAGTGAAAAATTGATAGAATTACGGCACAAATCCCTCGAAGATATTTCTAGCATACCTTGTTTGCGCATGGACAACATTTATGAGCAGGATTGTGTTGCGGAACAGAACGTAAGAGAATCTAAACTGCAATGAATGAACATGCAGAAATCAAGATAATCACAGAGAAAAAATATAATAGACTGCTGCATTGACTATTATATGAAAATGACCTTTAAAAATTGCTTGATTTTATTTTCAATCTGAGCATAAAAATATTTGTATATGGATTGTTGAATGTTGTAAATGGAAATGAATGGTTTTCGGTGGAAACTCGTAAAAATCAGGAGTACTGCTTATGAACAAGAGTGAACTTATCAGGTCCCTGGCAGAAGAAAGAAACATTTCTGTAGAAGAAGCCACGGAAATCGTTTCCGTTTTCTTTGATTCCATGAAGCAGGCCCTCAAAAAAGGAGACAGAGTCGAAATCAGGGGTTTCGGCAGTTTCAAGGTCAAGGAGTATCAGGGATACCTGGGAAGAAACCCGAAGACCGGAGAATCAGTACAGGTAAATCCCAAAAAACTGCCGTTCTTTCGTGCGGGCAAGGAGCTGAAAGAATTTTTGAATAATTCAAATTAATAGTTTATTATCCGGATTAGTTTTTAACTGCTTTATTAACAGCAAAATAAATTGCATCCGGGTATCACTTCCAGATACCGCTTTTTCGATAATTTGGCTTCCTGACAGGGATACGCCGGGCTATTCAAGCTTGAAAAAAGCCGGATGTCTGCCGGAAATCAATAAGTGAAATTTATTGTAATACATAAACTTAATCCAGCCGTAAGTCACCGCGTAAATCTGCTGAACTCAATGCATGTATTGGAGGAAGTGAATTATCCCGACAAGATTTGAAATCCTTTTTTGAATAATTTATGAAATCTTTTATGAGTGAGCATTACTTTTATAAGATGCAAGGCAGCGGCAATGATTTCATCCTTTGGGATAATTCTGTCCTGAAACTGCCCCGTATGGAAATGCCCAAATGGGCTGAACTTCTATGTCCAAGATCCTTTGCCATCGGAGCAGACGGAATGATTTTTCTTGACAGTTCGGATTCAAAGGATCTTGACTACTTCTGGCATTTTTACAACGCCGATGGTTCAAGAGCCGAAATGTGCGGAAACGGCTCCAGATGCGCAGCCCGTCTGGCCTATGAATTGGGACTGGCAGGAAAAAATCAGGTTTTCGGCACTGATGCCGGAAATATCTCAGCCCGGATAAAGGACAATGGAGAAGTCAAGGTACAATTGACACCGGTTAAGGATCTGCAGACACATATACCTTTGCACTTCGAACAGGCCGACCCTGTAAATGTACATTTCGTCAATACAGGAGTCCCACATTGCGTGGTGATCAGTGAAGATCTTCATCAAATCAATGTGCTGGAAATTGGGCGAAGGATTCGTATGCATCCCCGGTTTGCTCCTGCCGGAGCAAATGTCAATTTTATTCAGGTCAAAGACAAAAACAATATTCTGGTGCGGACCTATGAAAGAGGGGTTGAAGGGGAAACTTTTGCCTGTGGTACAGGGGCCGCCGCTTCAGCAGTAGTGGGAGTGGCACTTGATCTTTGCTTAAATCCTGTACAGGTGTTCACTTCCGGTAAGGAAAAGCTGGGTATTGATATCCATGATAACAATGTATACTTAACTGGAAAGGCCGACTTCATCTACCGGGGACAGATTTATCCGGATACTTTCGGTCTGGACATGCCCGATTAATAAAAACAGCATGTAAACATGCTGGGATAATAAGCAATAAGGAGGATTTCATGCACTACCGCGGCGCGTTTACAGCCCTGGTTACCCCCTTCAAAAATAATCAGCTGGATGAAGAAGCATATCGTCAATTGATCGAATGGCAGCTGGAGCAGGACATAGACGGAGTGGTGCCCTGCGGCACCACAGGAGAATCCGCCACTTTGACCCATGAAGAACACAAGCGGGCTATCAGCATCTGTGTGGAACAGGTCAAAGGGAGAGTACCTGTTATCGCCGGAGCAGGCTCCAACTGCACCAGCGAAGCGGTGGATTTGACAAAACATGCCAAGGATGCAGGAGCTGATGCCGCCCTGCTCATTACCCCCTATTATAACAAGCCCACTGATGCGGGGCTGGTTGCTCATTTCAAGACAATCGCCAGGGAAGTACCCATACCTTTTTTCATTTACAATGTACCGGGAAGGACTTCTTTAAATGTCCGCCCGGCAACAGTAGCCAGGATTTTCAGAGAGGTTCCGGAAGCCATAGGAATCAAAGAGGCAACAGGAAATCTGAAACAGGTCTCGGAAGTTATTGAAGAATGCGGTCCTGATTTCATTGTTTTGTCCGGAGATGATTTCACTGTGTTGCCTCTTTTGTCCGTAGGCGGCCACGGAGTTATCTCGGTGACCTCGAACATAATTCCGAACATGATGCACTCTTTATGCAGGGCCTATAAGGATAATAATCAAGATGAAGCCAAGAAACTCCATCACAGGATGGCTCCGCTCTGCCGGGCGATGTTTCTGGAAACCAATCCCATTCCTGTTAAAACGTCTCTTGCTCTGATGAAGAAGATCGAACTTGAACTAAGACTGCCTTTAGTGCCCATGCTGGAAGACAATGAGGCCAGTCTTAAGAGTATTCTTGCCAACAATAAGCTCATATAAGGTTGACCAATGAACTGGAATGAAATCACTAAAGAAGCAAAAGATAAACTTAAAGGTTATTGTCGTGTTTGCTCTGTCTGCGATGGAAGAATGTGCGCCGGCGAAGTCCCTGGTATGGGCGGAGTCGGCAGCGGTGAGTCCTTTAAAGCCAACTTGAACGCTTTGCAACAATACAGGCTTAGAATGCGTGCGGTACATGAAGTCAAGGAGCCAGTCACCAGCTTCCAATTGTGGAGCAAGACTCTGAGCATGCCCGTCATGGCTGCCCCCATGACCGGAACCACATATAACATGGGCGGACAGCTCAGCGAACAGGAATTTGTCGATAATATTATCTCCGGCAGCATCGCAGCCGGCACCATCGGCTTTTCCGGGGACGGAGCAGATCCGGCCATGTTTGACAGCGGAGTTTCAGCCATAAATAACAACACTGGCCAAGGAATCCCCATAATCAAGCCAAGAGCTCAGGAAGAAATCATCAAGAGGATAAGAAGTGCTGAAAAAGCCGGAGCAATGGCTGTCGGTGTTGACATTGACGGGGCAGGACTGGTGACCATGGCCTTAAAAGGCCAGGCAGTCGGACCCAAGGATAAAAGCGAAATCAAGGAATTGGTACAGTCAACCAGCCTTCCTTTCATCCTCAAAGGAATCATGACTGTTGAGGACGCTCTGGACGCCCTGGAAGCCGGTGTTTCAGCCATTGTGGTTTCCAATCACGGAGGAAGGGTTCTTGATCATACTCCTGGAGCAGCAGAAGTTCTGCCGGAAATTTCAGATCTTGTCCGTGGACGGGTGCTTGTTCTTGCTGACGGCGGTGTGCGTTCGGGCTCCGATGTTTTGAAGCTTCTGGCCCTTGGAGCAGATGCGGTTCTAGTAGGTCGGCCTTTGATTGCCGGCGCTTTTGGAGGAGGCAAAGAAGGCGTAAGCTTTGTCCTGGACAAGTACCGTCAGGAACTTTTGCAGGCCATGCTTCTTACAGGCGTTCCAGGAGTTGAAGATGTCTGGCCGGGCATTCTTGATTACAAAGGATAATCCTTTTGATCTCATATCTCCGATCCGGACAATCAGTCCGGATCGGATTCTTTGAGCACTACCCTGTCTTCATCATCTCTTTCCCGCAGCAAAACATCCACTTGCTCCTTAGGTGAAGTATTAATCTTTTTTCCTACAAAATCAGCATGAATCGGCAGTTCTCTATTTCCCCGGTCGATGAGGACCAGCAGCTTGATACACCCCGGCCGACCAAAATCAAGCAGTGCATCCAGTGCGCTTCGGACCGTGCGTCCTGTGTATAGAACATCATCCACAAGGATAAGATTTTTTCCCTCCACTGGAAAATTTATTTTGGTGCTGCTGATTACCGGCGTGGAGGTCATGTTGGTCCAGTCATCCCGATAAAGGTTAATATCAAGCTTGCCCAGAAGAATTTCCTGACCGGTCTTGTCCTCAAGCATCTTTTTCAGCCTTGAGGCCAGATCCACTCCGCGGCGCTGAATTCCGATCAGAGCCAGATTGTCGGTTTCACCGGTATGCTCCCATACCTGGGAAGCAAGCCTTTCCAGTGTCTTTTGCATCTGTTTGGCGTTGAGAATGGTTTTTGAGGTCATTTTTTGCTCCTGATCATCAGGGAATGCTTCTGGAATCCAGATATGATCAATTTCTGGAATATGTTGTCCTGTTGTGTTATAAAAAAGTAATCTGTTTATAGCTGTATTTTTTGCAGGGGTAAATATGTCAGAGGTCCAAAAAAGATATAAAATTGAAGGTATGACATGTGCGGCATGTTCTGCCCGGCTGGAGAGAGTTGTGGCCGGACTCAAGGGAGTAAGCAAAGTCCAGGTCAATCTGCTTGCGGAAAAGATGCATGTTCTGGCCACAGAGGATCTGGATCAGGAAGAGGTGCTGCGCACGGTGGAGAAGGCAGGCTTTCGTGCCTGCCCTGAAGAGGAGTATTTCAAAGCCCGGAATTTCAAGGTTAAAGGATTAACCTGTGAAGCCTGCGTGCGCAGGCTGGAAAATACTTTGCTCGCTGTTCCCGGGGTAAAGTCCGTATCAATCAATCTGGTCAATGAAACTGCCCGTATAGTCATGGATCCGGATATACGCTTCGAGGAACTGGCCAAAGAGACGGAAAAAATTGGATTTTCCCTGGAAGCAGGCAGCAGGGATGTTCAGGAATTTGACCGCGAACTAGCGGAAAGGCTGCGCCAATTGCGTCAGAAGACCATTGTGGCTATGATCTTTGCCCTGCCCGTGCTTGTCGTCTCCATGGGGGAGATGCTGGGTCTGGTATTGCCGGAGATCATAAACCCTCACGTGAACCCGCTGAATTTTGCCCTGACTCAGTTTCTGCTGACATTGCCTATCTTATGGTCGGGACGTCATTTTTATATCAACGGATTTCGAAACCTTTATAACCTGGCTCCGAACATGGATTCACTCATCGCCATTGGTACAGGAGCGGCTGTGGTCTACAGCACCTGGAATCTGGCTGAAATCGCTTTGGATCACAGTCCGTTTGAACGAGCCATGGATCTGTATTTTGAGTCCGCGGCAGTTATTATCGCGCTGGTTTCACTGGGTAAATTTCTGGAACAAAGGGCCAAGTCCAGAACCTCGGATGCAATCAAGCAACTGATAAAGCTGCGTCCTGAGACAGCTGTCATAGAAGGCAGGGAAGGGCAGAAGACTGTGCCTGTTGAGGATATCCAGAAGGGAGACATAATAATCGTACGTCCCGGAGAAAGAATCGCTGTCGATGGGGAAGTTGTCAAGGGATCTTCATCAGTGGACGAATCCATGCTTACCGGAGAAAGTATTCCCAAGAGCAAGGTTCCAGGAGATAAGGTTTATGAGGGAACCTTGAATACCACGGGAAGCGTAAGGTTCAGAGCAGACAGGTTGGGTTCGGAAACAGCACTGGCCCGCATTATATCCATGATTCAGGAAGCCCAGGGAGTAAAAGCCCCAATTGCCTCCATGGTTGACCGGGTGAGTCTTTATTTTGTTCCCGTGGTTATTGTCTTTGCTTTTGCTTCAGGCCTTGGCTGGTTTTTTCTTGGAGAAAGCGAATTTACCTTTGCCTTACGCATATTTGTTGCGGTTCTGGTCATTGCCTGTCCCTGCGCCCTGGGCCTGGCTACTCCGACCGCCATCATGGTCGGCACCGGAAGGGGAGCTCAACTGGGCGTTCTGATCAAGGGCGGAGAGGTGCTGGAAGCAGCCAAAAGTATTCAGGTGGTTATTTTTGACAAAACAGGGACCCTGACCAGAGGAAAGCCCGAACTTACAGATATTATACTTCTGGATTACAACCTTGAGCGGGAATACATACTTTCTCTTCTGGGCGGAGTTGAGGATAATTCAGAACATCCTCTGGCCAGAGCAATGGTTGAAGGTCTGAAAAAAGAAACAAAATCTTTAACTTATCCTGATAAATTCAACTCCTTTCCCGGAAAAGGGGTCAAGGCATTCAAAGACGGTCATGAAATCGCTGTAGGCAGTTTTTCCTGGTTTCAGGAGCTCATGCCGCAAAAAGTTCAGAAGCTCAAGCTGGACGAGCTGAAACAGGACCTGAGCAGGCAGGGAAAAACTCCTCTCCTGGCTGCAGTGGACGACAGCATAGTTGCAGTTTTCGGACTGGCCGATCAGTTGCGCCCGGAAGTTCCAGAAATTGTTCAAACATTGAAAGCACAAGGCATTCAGGTAGTCATGCTCACCGGAGACAATGAAACCACTGCCGGGGCGATAGCCGAACAGGCAGGTATAGAGGAGGTCAGAGCTCAGGTGCTGCCTGAATATAAGGCCAGGGAAGTGGAGAAATATCAGCAGCAGGGCTACAAAGTAGCCATGGTCGGCGATGGCATCAATGACGCGCCTGCCCTTACTGCTGCAGATGTCGGCATCTCCATGGGCACTGGTATCGATGTTGCCATTGAATCCGGAGACATAGTGCTTATGAAGGACAGCCTTGAAGGAGTGCTCACCGCGCTGGGTCTCAGCCGGGCCACTGTCAGAAACATCAGGCAGAATCTTTTCTGGGCATTTATCTACAATGTCATCGGGCTTCCGGTAGCAGCGGGTTTTCTCAAACTTTTCGGCGGGCCCACCCTGAGTCCCATGTTCGCGGGTGCGGCCATGGCGCTCAGTTCTGTATCAGTGGTTTCTAATGCCTTACGCCTGCGTTTTTTTAAGAATGAATCAATAAACAAAAAATAAACTTTATGAAAATAATTCTTGCGTTTTTATTGTTCAGATAATAAAATATTATCGGTTTTCATCAGTTTTTTGTTTACAGGCTTGAACGGAGCGGTCTGGACTGATGATCTTTTTATTTAATTTTCAGGAGCGTTTTTATGACCAATCTGTACGTGGGCAACCTGCCTTGGAGCACTACTGAGGACCAACTCCGCAGCATGTTTGCAGAATTCGGAGAGGTGGCTTCAGTAAAGATCATTGAAGACCGCGAAACCGGCCGTTCCCGTGGTTTTGGATTTGTGGAAATGGAAAGTGGTGCGGAAGAAGCAATTCAGAATTTAAACGGCAAAGATATTGACGGGCGCAATATCAAGGTCAACGTAGCCAAGCCTAAACGTGAATCCCGCTTCTAACTCCAATTATTTTTAAAAAACAAAAAAACCATCCTGAAATAAATCGGGATGGTTTTTTTGTTAAAGCATTCAGAGAAAAACAAATAAATTAATAAGCAAACCTGAAATATAAATAGAATAAACTATTATTAATTATTATATATATAAAAAATGAATTAATTAAAGCATCTTCATACTGCTTCTAATTTGCAGTTCTTTAAGAATTACTTCTTCATAATTGATTCTTAATCCTGATATTTTAAAATGGATTTCCTCATCAGCAGAGTATTTTTCCAAAAATTGACTTTCCTCCCAAAAATCCAGAAGTTCTTCGTTGCCCAGGATCTTGATTTGCTCTTCCAGAGAATAATTGTCCGGGTTGCGTAAAAAATAAGCCATTATTTAATGTATCCTCCCCGTGCATTATTTAAGTTAAACAAAGAACATCAGCTTAACTTTCGATGTTTTCCTGAATAGTAACCACAAGTATTTGCTTTGGCAATGTTTTTTGCTGCTTAAAAAAATAAAATCATGTTATTAATTTGATTGGAATTTTTATTCTTAAACCAGTAAATTAATAAATTTACAGCAGCATTGAACCAGGCACGACTTTCCGGAATATATACATGTTCTCCAGGCATAAGAAAAAAAATACCAATAACTGCTTGGATTTTGACAGTGGGCTTGTTATTTCAGACTAAAAAAATCTGCTCTGACATGAGTCTATGGACTCATGTCGACCTTCATTTTCGAACTCATAAACCCGTGAAAAATTTTTAAAGAACTCAAAACATTTCTGATTTTGGACTAAACAAAAATTAGCTGATGACAATATTATATCTATTATGATAAAAACTCAGGCAGCCTGTTGATTGCCGGTTTGACAGTGATTACATTTCCCGGCAGTCCAGACTTTCGGGCCGGTTTATAATATCCGGCTGACTATGGCCATTTTCCTCTGGACAGCTCTAAGCCATGTATTTTAAGTAAGTACCGTTCTTGAGATCAAGATGTCCAGCAGGGCAAAAAAACGTTTAACCCAGTAGAAAGAAAGATCTGTATTGTTAATTGACACAAGTTTAAAAAAAGAAATCCTGAGCCTAGTCGCTCATAAACATATCCATATTCATAAATCAGGGCCGGCCACTCAAGTCTATCTCGCGGAATTCCTGCGCAGAAACGGACATGATGTGGTCATGGTACTGCCTCCTAACGCGGACTTTGTACAGTACTCTCTGCTCGCGGATCTTTTTACCCGCAAAGTTAAGCAGAATGAAAATTTCTGGGAGTCTTCCTGTTATTTCGCGCCTTCCCCCAATCGTCAAAAAAGACAGGTGTGGGCTGAACTGTGGACCTGTTTATTCGGACTAGTACATAACAGGGCAACCGTCAGTGTCATTAATGCTGAATCGCTGCTGCATTATCTGCCGCCTGTGCGTCTAGTCCGGGATGCCTTTTTGCTGCTCTATCCCGGAGAAGAAATCGATCCTGAATTCATTCTGGATAAGCTTGCCGCCTGGGGCTATTCCAGGGCCTTTACAGTAACCGCGCAAGGGGAAACTTCTTTGCGCGGGGACATCCTTGATATTTTTCCGCCAGGTTATCAGCACCCGATACGCATGGAATTTTTCGGAGATAAACTGGAAAGCATAAGGACATTTGAACCACTTTCACAAAGATCCATTCAAAATCTTGATCATTGTCTCATCCTCCCGTCAACTCTCTGCATTGGAGAAAAAGAATTGGTGGATGCAGCCGAGAAAAAAGCTGATCACCTGAAGTCCATTGGAGAAATCTCCGCCAGCAGACGCCAGCAATTGGAAAAAAATCTTTTAGAAAACATTAATGATTATCCGCCCGGACTATTTTATGACCAGCCCGGCAGAATGGCTGATTTTCTTCCTCAGGACGCATACTACATGCTGGTTGACCCCTCCCGCTTGAGAACTTCACTGGAAGAAGGTGAATGGAAGCTGAAACAACAGGCGGATGATGCAGACTATCCTGAAAAATTCATTGTTCAGCCCGCTTCCAGATTCAGGTCCCTGGTACAGGACAAAAGACAGATAATATTTGAAAAACTTGTTATGGGCCAGAAAAATCAAGGTTATGATCTTGATGAAAAAGAAATAAATTCATTTTCAGATATTTTCTGGAAACCTCAGGACAATCGTCGTCCCTGGCCTACTCTGGTACAGGCCCTCCAGGAATGGCAAAGAAGCGCCAATCAGACAGTTCTGGCCTTTAATACCGTCAAATCCAGAAACAGATTTCTGGACCTTATTGAAAAGGAGGGAATCAAGCCAAGCACTGCGTATGATGCTGACCGCAAAGGCTTATACGCTCTGGTTTCCGGACTGGAAAAAGGGATGCACATGAACTGGAATCATGTCTATCTTCTTGGAGAAGATGTGTTGCAGCCCGGGAAAAGAGAAAAAATTGTATCAGCTTCAAAAAAGTTTGCAGGCATCTCCAGAGTAGAGGACATAAGCAGCGGAGAACTGCTGGTACACAGGGATTACGGTCTAGGGCGCTTCGGTGGTCTTGAAAGGATCAACACAGATACCTCAGCCAATGATTATCTTCTTATCTACTACGCCAATGATGACAAGCTTTATGTTCCGGTAGACCGGTTCAGCCTGGTACAGAAATTTAAAGGTCCGGAAGGGGTGCATCCTGCTTTGGACAAGCTCGGAGGTGCCGGATGGGCAAAAACCAAGAGCAGGGTCCGCCAGGCAATTAAAAAAATCGCCAAGGATCTGGTTGACATGTATGCCCAGCGTAAAGTGATCAAAGGCTATAAATACAGTCCTCTGGAGGAATTTTATCAGGAATTCGCAAACACTTTCGGCTTTGAGGAAACTTCGGATCAGGAGCAGGCCATTAAAGAAGTCATGCTGGACATGGAACTGGATGAGCCCATGGACCGGCTGATATGCGGTGATGTAGGATTCGGCAAGACAGAAGTGGCCATGCGTGCAGCCTTCAGGGCTGTGCAGGACGGTAAGCAGGTAGCTCTGCTTTGCCCGACAACGGTTCTTGCTGAACAGCATTATCAGAATTTTTTGCAGCGCATGCAGGATTTTTCGGTAAATGTCCGCATGCTCAGCCGTTTCGTTCCTCGCAACAGGCAAAAAACCATACTCGAAGCAGCCAGAAGGGGCGAAGTGGATATTTTGATCGGCACGCACAGGCTTTTGTCCAAGGATGTGGTTTTACCCAGACTTTCACTGCTGATACTTGATGAGGAACAGCGTTTCGGGGTCAGACACAAGGAAAAAATCAAGCAGTTAAGACAAAATGTTGATGTGCTCACTCTGACAGCAACACCCATCCCCAGAACCCTGCAGCTGTCATTGTCCGGGATCAGGACGCTCAGCGTCATTGAATCGCCGCCCATGGACCGCAAGCCTGTGGAAAGTTCTCTGATAGAAAGAGACGATAAATTTCTCCAGCAGGCCATGCGCAGGGAGCTTGAACGCAAAGGCCAGGTCTTTTGGGTATACAACCGGGTCAAAGGCTTGGACAATGTCCTTGAATACGTCCGGGAGTTGATGCCGGAGGCCAGAGTGGCCAAGGCTCACGGACAGATGCCGGAAAGAATTCTTGAAGAGACCATGCACAGGTTCTGGCACCATGAAATCGATATCCTGGTATGCACTGCGATCATTGAATCAGGACTCGATTTTCCCCGGGCCAATACCCTGATAGTTGATCAGGCCCAGATGTTCGGCCTGGGGCAGCTGTATCAGCTGAGAGGCAGAGTCGGCAGATCCGATGAACAGGCTTACGCCTATTTTATCATTCCCTCTGTGAAAGAATTGACTGAGCAGACCAGGAAACGTCTCCAGATAATTTTGGATATGGATTATCTGGGAGCAGGTTTTCAGGTGGCCATGGAGGATCTGAGGTTAAGAGGAGCGGGAAATATTCTTGGTGAAGTTCAATCAGGGCAGGTAGGCAAGGTTGGTCTTGAGCTTTTTTTGGAGATGATGCAGGAGGAAGTAGGAAAGCTTAAAGGCGAAACCGGCTTCCAACACCGGGATGTGGAGATAAATATTGGATTCTCAGCACACATTCCCGAAGACTATATTCCTGATCCCGCAGAAAGGTTAAGGTATTACCGGATGTTTTCAGCTTGCGCCAGATCTGAAGATTACGAGCAGACTGTCCAAGAAATAAAGGACCGCTTTGGAAATTTGCCTGATGAATTGAAAAATTTCATTCTGGTGCTGAAAATAAAGCATATTCTTAAGGTCTTGGCGCCGGAAAGGGTAAATTTTATGGAGAACAAGCTGAATATTGAATGGAGCAATCAGATCGATTTTATCAGCCCTGAAAAACTTGTTGGATGGATCGAGAAAAACAAAGAAGTTGCCAGAATGAACCCGCCGGCTAAATTGGAGTTGCGTTTGCCTGATAATCCATCTATTAATCTGCGATTACAAAGCTTGCAGAAAGTGGTGGAAGACTTAAGCAGCCACCTCAGATCCTGAAAGCCCATGTCATACAGAACTGCTATCCATACGCTGTATTTATTTTTTCCGGTTCTTTTGCTCATGCTCCTCAGCTGTGCTTCAGACTCGTCCAGGGAAAGTGTGGTTGCCCGGGTGAACGGTGAACCCATATACCTGGAAGATGTGAAAGCAGGGCATGATGCACAATATTTCAGATGGCAGCAGAATTTTCCGCAGAGCCTGCAGGAGATTGAATCCTCATATGCTGAGATTCTTTTGAATCTGGTTGTCCACGCACTTGTTTCCCAGGAAATGCAGGCCAGAGGAATGAACATTGATGAGAATGAAGTTGCCCGGAAAGAGCAAAAAGTCCGCATGGACTACCCGGAAGACGAATTTGAAAAAATGCTCATTGAGGAATATATTGACCTTAATTTTTGGAGGAAGCAGGTAAGACAGAAGCTGATCCGGGATAAATTCACCAGAGAATTTCTGGCACCGGAAGTCAGAGTGGATGTTGATGAGATTGAGCAGTACTACTGGAAAAATATTGAAGAATTTTACGTTCCCGACCGGATAGTTTTTGCTTATCTTTCTTCCATTGAGGAAAAAAACCTGGAGGAGGCGCTGATTTTTTTGGAGAAAAATCAGGATCTGGCCAAGGTTACGGACAAAAATTTTAAAGTGTGCATCAGCAGTTATGAGATGCGCGCTGATCAACTGCCCTACAGCCTGGCCGGGGACTTGAAGCTTTTGCAGCCTGGAGAGTTAAGCCGGGTAAAGAACGACAAGGCAACAAATTCTTTTTACTCGCTTTACCTGTTGGAGCGAAAAGAAGGCAAGCTGCTCAAGCCCCACCGGGTTTATGAAATTATTGAAGACAGGCTGAGAGAAGAAAAAGTTGAGAAAGCCTTTGATCTTTGGCTTGAGGAAACCGTGGCTGCTTCAAGAATAGAAATCAACCATAACCTGTTAAAAATAATAACCAATTATTAGTCATGCTCAGAAAAGTTATAATATCAATAATTGCTGTCTGCTTTATCTTTCCTTTATACCAGGCTGAGTCCCGTACAACGGTGAACAGAATTGTGGCTCATGTCAACGGAGAAAGCATTACCCTTTTTGAGCTGCAGAACAGGGTGGAGATGTTCCTGGGTCTTTTCGACGATATTGATCTGGACGATCTTCTTCCTGATCAGCAAATGGAAACCAAAAAACATGTTCTTGAACAGATGATCAATGATATCCTCATGCGCCAGGAAGCAGGAAGATATCGCATTGAAGTCAGCAGCCGTGAAATAAGTGATCATATCCAGCAAGTCCGGGAAGGCAATAACATGAACGAACAGCAGTTCGAAGAACATCTGCGCAGACAGGGCATGGATATACAGGATTTCAGGCAGCAGGTTCGGGATTCTCTGCTCAGACAGAGAGTATTGGGCTTGATGGTCAGACGCAAGACAGTGGTTACTCAGGATGAAATCAAGGCTTTTTATGAAAAGAATCAGAGCCAATATCAAAGAGAGAAAAAAGTTCGTCTGCAGGCGATTGTGCTTTTAGAGTATGATGAAGCAGTTCGTTTGCTTGATCAGATAAAAAACGGTGAATATTCTTTTGAAGAAGCAGCCAAGAAGTATTCCCAGGGGCCTGCAGCACAGGACGGTGGAGATATGGGCCTTGTGCGCTGGAACCGGCTGGCTCCGGAATGGCATGAAGCCCTTAAGAACCTGGAGGCCGGAGAAATCAGCGAACCTTTTGCCATGCGCGGCGGCGGTGTACTTCTCCAGGTCAGAGAAATTCTATCCTCCGGCAATATTCCCCTGGAAGAAGTTCAGGAGGAGATCCGGAATAAATTGTTTGAAGACAAACTCGATCAAAGGTATGAAGAATATATCCAAGGTTTGCGGGACAGGGCGGTTATTAGTATCCGCTACTAGATTCCTCACTCACTGGGAGAAATTATGGAAATGCGCGAATTAGGACAGCAGCTGCGTGAAGCAAGAGAAGCCAAGGGCCTGAGCCTGAAAAAGATTCAGGAAGAAACCAGGATCAGCCTTTCTTTTATACAGG
>SLDX01000029.1 GCA_007125075.1 Desulfonatronospira sp. | reverse complement strand
TATGTTTTTTTTAACATAAATTTACATACTCCCATTATCTGCTAAATTCCAAACTTATCTGTATGATTTGTGGTCCAGGCAGACGGTAATTCTGGAGTCTTTTTTTGTAGTTTCCGGTTTCCTCTTGCCGGGACCCGGTGTGGAACGGTCATTTTTTAAAAATGTTATTGGGGTACACAATGAAAAAGTTCTTAACGTGCCTGCTGTTTGCAAGCTTAATGGCTATGTTGACAGGAATCGCCCAGGCTCAGGACAAGGTGATCACCATGAGCACCACCACCAGTACCGAGGCATCGGGTCTTCTGGATTATCTGCTGCCGGAGTTCAAGGAGGATACCGGCATCACGGTGCGGGTCATGTCCAAGGGTACAGGGGCCGCCCTGCGCGACGGCATGGACGGTAATGCTGATATTGTTTTCGTGCATGACGTGGAGCGTGAAAAGGCTTTTGTTGAAGAAGGCTACGGCACAGAGCGCTACTACGTAATGTACAATGACTTCATAATTGTCGGTCCGGAAGAGGATCCGGCCGGAATCAGGGACGCAGCAGACGTTACAGAGGCCATGAGGCTTATTGCCGAAGCTGAAAAGCCTTTTGTGTCCAGAGGCGATGACAGCGGCACCCATTCAAGGGAGCTTTCCCTCTGGCAGGAAACAGGCCTGCCCCTTAATCGGGATGGTGAGCCTGCAGTCGGTTCCGGCTGGTATTTTGCCATAGGCCAGGGCATGGGTCCCGCCCTGTTGATGGCTGAGCAGATGCTGGGCTACGTTCTGGCGGACAGAGGGACCTATCTGCAGTACAAGTATGGCCGGGATGTGGAGTATGAACTGGAAGTCGTTTATGAGCGCGGAGACATGCTGGAGAACCCTTATGGGGTGATACCTGTGAATCCGGAAATGCATCCTCATGTCAAATATGTCCTGTCCAGGACCTTTGCCGAATGGCTGGTATCCGAGCGCGGCCAGGAGGTGATCGGCTCCTATCAATTGCATGGTCACCAACTGTTTTTTCCGGATGCAGAGTAAGCAGGGACAATACTGATGGACGGTTTTCTGACCCAGAGCCTGATCGAGGCAGGACGTATGCTCTTGTCTCTGGATCCGGAACTTTACTTTATAGTTTACGTATCCCTGTACGTGAGCTTTTTCTCCACTCTTATCGCTTCACTTATGGGCGTGCCCCTCGGTTTCGCCATCGCCGTCAGTGAGTTCCGGGGCAAACGGGCGGTTATTACTGTCCTGAACACCCTGCTGGCCCTGCCCACGGTGGTCATCGGCCTCCTGGGCTATGCCTTTCTTTCCAGAAGGGGAGTATTTGGAGATTTTGGCCTGTTGTATACTCCCTGGGCCATTGTCATAGGTCAGGTCATACTCATTCTGCCCTGGGTGGCCACATTCACTTTGTCAGCGGTCAGCCGCATAGATGTGCGCTACAGGAGTACGGCCATGACTCTGGGAGCCGGCCCGCTGCAAACCTCGCTGGCCATTGTCAGAGAGGCCCGCTTCGGCATCCTGGCGGCGGTCATCGCGGCTTTCGGCCGGGTAATAGCCGAGATAGGCATTGCCATGATGCTCGGAGGCAACATCAAGGGATTTACCAGGACCATGACCACAGCCATGGCCCTGGAGCACAACAAGGGCGAATTCGTGCTGGCCGTTGCCCTGGGAATAGTTCTTCTGACAGTAAGCCTGGTCATGAATATCTTTCTCCAGCTGGTGCAGGGACGGTACGGGAGCGCAAGATGAGCCTTTATGTCCTCAAGGATGTGCAGCAGATATTCGGGGGGCACACAGTCCTGGATCTGCCCGAGCTCTCATTCGAGTTTGGAAAGAGCTGCGCGCTGCTTGGACCCAACGGTTCAGGCAAGACCACTCTCCTGCACATTCTGGCCCTGCTCAGCCCTCCGGCCAGAGGGACCCTTTATTATAAGGATATGCCGGTCAACTGGAAGAAAAATTTTCTGACATCCCTGCGCCGGCAGATAGTTCTGGTGGATCAGCATCCCATCATGTTCAGTACCACGGTAATCAAGAATGTGGAATATGGGCTTAAGGTTCGTGGTCTGGAAGGCAAAAGGCGCGGATGGATCGCCATGGAATGCCTTGAACGGGTGGGCATGCATGATTTTGCATATCGACAGGCCCATCTTCTTTCCGGAGGAGAGACTCAGCGTGTGGCCATTGCCCGGGCATTGGCCTGTTCTCCGGAGGTGATGCTTTTTGATGAGCCTACAGCCAGTGTGGATGTGGAGAACCAGGCGGTCATCACAAAGATCATAAAGGATGTTCATAAAGAAAAAGGCATCACGGTTATTTTCTCTACACATAACCGCCTGGAGGCATCCGTGCTGGCTGAACACAAAATATTTCTATCTGAAGGCAAGGTTACAGGTCCTGGAGGAGAAAATCTGCTGCCGGGCAAAGTAATCAGGCGCAACGGAAGACATGTGTGCGTTGTCATGGACAGACTGGAGCTGGAAATAAAAGAGCGTCATGAAGGGCCGTGCCGGGTGATGATCGATCCTGAGAAAATTAACATTTTTCCACTGCAAAAGAAAAAGGTTACCACCTTTGAAAGTCTTGTCCCGGCAAAAGTGCTTCAGATGACTGCAGAGGGAGAAAATATCAATGTCCTGCTGGACATGGGCTGGCCCATCAGAACGGTGATGACCAGAAAAGAGGCTGCCTTATCAGGCATTATTTCCGGAGATGAGGTCAGGATCAGTTTCAAGGAAGGGGCGGCCAGGTTTGTATCTTAGCTCTCAGGACCTCGCCAGTTTCCTGTGATAAAAATCACGGATATAGTGGTGGTTCCGGCTACAGGATCTTCCTTTCCATAAGTTCAGCTGAGCCCTCTTCAAACAAACCCATGTTGTACACTCTAATTTTTGTGCTGCGGGGAAATTCTTTTTTCAAAAGGGTTTTCAGAAGTTTTTTCAGCTTTTTTCCAGGAACATGTTCGAAGCGTTCCTGGAAATAGCCGTTCTCAATAATCAGAAAATCATTTTCATCACTTTTGACCAGGAGCAGGAAACGGTTGCGCTTGTAAGTGCGCACGTCCAGATAGTGGCCTTTGGGCAGATTTTCCAGGCGTTCCAGAAGTACCGGGATGGCACTGCTTTTGTCGATCATAAGCTGCTTGTAGCAATAACCTGTTTACGGGTCAAAACACAAGGAATGGCAGGCTTAGAGCCTGAATCCATGAAAACAGGTTCCTGGGTTTGGCCGAAAGGCCGCAAAAACTCGCTCCAAGACAGACTAAATCAAAATCAAGGTCGTGCATGAATCAACACATTCTGCTGGAGAGTCTGATTTTATTATGAACTGTTTCATGGGGTTAAAGGATTTTGATCAAGTCTGTCTATGTCGCTCAGACAGTTTACGACCGTTCGACCAAACCCAGGAACCTGCAGGGGCAAAATGACTGCATGGATTCAGGTTAAAGACCAAAATGCCGCACTTGTATGCCGGGTTTGGATTATGGATCGGGAAGCTTATTGGAGACAGCGTATTTATTAAGGAAGATTTTTTTGGTCCCCAGGGGGAGTGCCTGCAGGCGCTCCCCCTGGGGACCCTGGAGCCGCAGTGGTTGCGACCCCGGAATGGTGTTAATGTTTAAATCAGAGCCTTTCTGTTTCCAAACATCTTGGCAAAAGCCTGTTTGCGGGTGAAGCGCCCGGGTCCGTGCAGACTGGCAACAGCCGCGTGATGAAACCTGGTGGGTTCCCTGTGAAAGAGGACAATGACCCGCAGTGCATTGGGATCGCCAAGCACGGCGTTTGGGAATTCCTCTTTGACCACTTCCAGTCTCTCATCGGCCATCTGGCGCATCTCATCCAGGTCACCAAAGTTCATCGCCCCGGTAGGACAGACGAGCACGCAGGCCGGGAGCTTGTCGTTAATGACCCGGTCAAAGCACATGTCGCATTTGCCTTGGAGGTTGGTGGCCTCGTCCAGCCTGGGAATGTCGTAAGGACAGGAAGCCAGGATCTCGTCGAAGAACAGGTTGTTGGTCCTTTCGGTGAACAGGACAGCTCCTGTGTCGAAGTCTTGCAGAATGGCCCTTTCGTCGTCCATGTCCCCGACCATTTTGCAGGGGGGCTGGATGCAGTGCCGGCACTGATCCGGAAAGAACAGCCAGTCCTTGACTTGTCCGTTTTCCACGTATTCTTCCATGCGCACCAGTTTGTAGGTGACATAAGACAGATCCGGGGGGTTCTGGAAAGAGCCCCAGTTGCGGGTGTCCTCCGCAGGGTGGTTGTGCCACTGCTTGCAGGCCACCTGGCATCCCCGGCAGGCCGTGCATCTGGTCAAATCTATAAAGAATCCTTTACCATCCATGAATCAGTCCTCCTTACTTTTTGCGGATATTGACCATAAAGGCCTTGGTTTCCGGAATGCCGGTATTGGGATCGCCCACGGACGGGGTCAGCAGGTTGGCTGAATCTCCGCCGTATTCCGGATACACCCAGCCGTAGTGCCAGGGCAGTCCGACCATGTGCAGGGTCTGGCCCATGACCGTGAAGGGCTGCACCCTGGGGGTGACCATGGCCACGGCTTCGATCTGGCCGCGTACGCTTTCCACAATGACCATGTCTCCGTTGTTTATTTCCCTCAGCCTGGCCAATTCCGGATCGATCTCTGCGAACTGCTGGGGCATGGCTTCCAGCAGCCACGGAGTCCAGCGGGTCATAAGGCCGGTCTGCCAGTGCTCGCATACCCGGTAGGTGGTACCCACAAAAGGATAGCGGGGATCACAGGCGGCTTCCTTGTCAGCTTCAAAGTGCAAAGCAGTGGGATTGTGCAGCTGTGCGGAGAAAGGCTGCTCCTCATATGGACATTCCAGGGCCTCGTAGTGCTCCGGGAAAGGCCCGTCGGCCAGACCCGGACCGAAGAACTGACCGTAACCCTGGGGGCGCATGATGAACGGATGCCTTTCACCCGGAGGCCATCCGCCGTCAGGCACATCGCCCACCCATTGACCGTTTTCCCATCTGATGACCGCTCTTTCAGGATTGTAGGGGTTGCCCTGGGGATCCACTGAAGCGCGGTTGTACAGGACTCTGCGGTTGACCGGCCAGGCCCAGGACCAGTTGGGAAACAGGCCGATATTGGACTGCATCTCAGTCTGGGTCTTGTCTCGTCTGGCCATCATGTTGCCGGCTTCAGTATAGGAGCCGCAGAAAAGCCAGTTTCCAGAGCAGGTGGAGCCGTCGTCCTGGAGGCTGGGGAAGCTGGGCACCTGGGTGCCGGCGCTGTAGGTGGTGCCGTTGATGGTGGTGTCCCTGGTAAAGTAGCCGTTCATCACCTTGGCCACCTTGTGCGGATCATAACGATTGGGGAAGGTTGCCCCTTCCTTGGCCATGTCCTTCTGGTTCAGGTTGAGTATGGGGTCCGGAAAGGCTCCGCCTTCTTCTTCATACAGGGTACGGACTCTCCTGAAGATCTCCAGCATGATGTCTCCATCGCGAGCGCACTGTCCCAGGGGTTTGGGTCCCTGATAGCGCCACTGTGCCCAGCGGCCGGAATTGGTGACAGCGCCTTCTTTCTCGGCAAAAAGGGCCGGAGGCAGAAAGAAGACCTCGGTCTTGACGTTGCCGGGATCCACGCCGGGACCCTTCCAGAAGGAAGCTGTCTCGTTATCAAAGGGATTGACACAAACCATCCAGTCAAGCTGGGCCAGGGCTTCCCTGTTCTTGTTCGCGTTGGATCCGCTGGTCGCCGGATTCATGCCCCAGGAGAAAAAGCCCTTGAACTTGCCGTTGTGCATCTGATCAAAGAGCACCAGCCAGGAAGCGTTCTGGCCCACGTCCAGCTTGGGCATGTAGTTGTAGCTTTCTTCAGGGTCCTGATCCGGATACATGGCCTTCAACAGACTGGCGATGTACTTGGGCCGGTTCTGCCACCAGTTGGCGCTTTTGGGATCCGGGCTTGAAGGCGTGGTGGCGTTATAATCCTGCAGGCTGGCCAGGTTGGCCCTGGGTGTGGGCATGTAGCCCGGGATGATGTGAAACAAAAGGGCCTGGTCGGTTGAACCCTGAACGTTAGATGTGCCGCGCAGGGCGTTGACCCCGCCGCCGGGCTGACCCACATTGCCCAGCAGAAGCTGGATCATGGCCATGGACCGGATGTTTTGCACGCCGGAAGTGTGCTGGGTCCAGCCCATGGCGTACATGCTGGTCCCGGCCTTGTCCGGTGCTCCTGTGGCTGCAAAGGCACTGTAAACAGCCTCCAGGTCTTCCACTGAAGTGCCTGCAGTATCGGAGACCCTCTCCAGGGTGTAGCGCTCATAGTGTTTTTTCATGAGCTGGAACACACAGTTGGGATCCTGCAGAGTTTCATCCCTCAAAGCGATGCCGTCGGCATCCTTCTGGAAAGTCCAGGTGGTCTTGTCATAGAAACCGAAATCAGCAAAGGGCATCTCGCCTACTTTTTCAAAGCCGCTGAACAGTCCCTGTTCTTCGTCAAAGCGGTAGTCAGGATTCACCAGCTGCGGGGCATTGGTGTAATTGACCACGTAATCGCGGAAGTAGAGATCATTGTCCAGGATGTATTTGATCATGCCTCCCAGAATGGCGATGTCCGTGCCGCTGCGCATGGGCGCATAGATGTGTGATTTGGCAGCGGACCTGGTATATCTGGGATCAACAGTGATCAGGGTGGCTCCTCTTTCCTTGGCCTTGAGCACCCATTTCATGGAGATGGGATGGTTTTCGGCCGGATTGGCCCCCATCATCAAAATGCAATCACTGTTCATCAGGTCATTGTAGTGATTGGTCATCGCGCCGCGTCCGAACGACTCTGCCAGAGCCGCAACTGTGGCGCTGTGTCAGATACGCGCCTGGTGTTCGATATACACCAGGCCGAAGGAGCGCATTATCGCCTGCAGACACCAGTTTTCCTCGTTGTCGATTTCGGCAGAGCCGATATGGGCTATGCCTTCGGTGCGGTTGACCACCTGACCATCGCCGTTTGATTCCTCAAAGGTCTCATCGCGGGCTTCCTTGACCCTCTGGGCAATGCGCTGCAGAGCCCAGCTCCAGGGGGCATCAACCCACTGGTCGGTGTTAGGCGCGCGGTACTTGACCGTGGTGATCCGGTTTTCGTTTTCCAGGGTCTGGGCAAGCGCCGCGCCCTTGGCGCAGAGAGAGCCTTCATTGATGGGATGTTCGGGATCGCCTTCGATGTTGATGACGCGGCCGGAACCGGACGTGTCGGTGTGCACCAGCAAACCGCAGCCAACGGAGCAGAATGCACATATGCTGGTGGTCTCCTTGGCCCAGTGAGTCTTCAGCAACCTGGCCTTGGCCGTGGACGGCTGCATATTGAAGCCCAGTCCGGCAAAGGCTGTTACCGCGGTGGCGGTTGCCGAAAGTTTAATGAATTCTCTTCGACCTAGTTTCATAATCCCTCCTGTATCATGTTGGTTGAGATTAACTGCCTCCGGTTTCCCGGTTCAGGTATATGAGCAGATCTATACCTGACGGGGGATAATACTGGGAGCTGTAAGCTTCGGTCCTGAAGACGGACAGCCTGGTCAAGCGCAGGGCGGCACCCTGCAGCAGGGCGCGGCTCAAGTCGTATCCCAGGCCGAAAAAGGGGAGAATAAAAGGTTGCATGGGGAACTGCCCCCGTGGTTTAAGGTTAAAAACCCGATCGCCTCGTACATAAAGAAATTAAGTATATAAAGGATAGCTATAGGCGTATTAATATTTGTTATATATTTCACTCATAAAATTAAAAATATACAGATGTCAACCCATGAAAAAAAATATTCATTGTTTTGCAGTGAACTCAGGAGTTAAGCCTGTACTGCCTGGAATTTATTGTAATGATGCCGGACTTCAATAAGATAGGCTTTTTAATGATTGCCGGCCGTTTTTATTTAAGATTGTTTAAAAAAACACAAAGAATGATTTTTGTATGTTGCTTTAATTAGTGTATAAAGTTGAATTTTCCGGCAGGCAAGAATAAATTGGTTTTTTTTGATTCGGGAAAAATGAGTACGTTTATGGTTTTTATAATCGCGGTCTCATGGATCAATTCTTTCAAAAAAGAAAGATCCGGCCCTGGACAGCTCAATCCGGAAATCCCGTCCGGTGATTTCACCGGCGATCTTCTTGCCGCATACTGTCTCCAGCAGGATTTCATTTCCCTGGACATTCCACCAGAAATCAATTCGGTCCAGTTCCGTTTTCCAGGTACCCATATGATCTTTTCTGAGTTCGATGACCGAGGAATTGCCCGGAACAGAGTCGGTGACATGCCGGTATGTACCGGCCATGTCCTGCCTGTCGCTGCAGGAAGCAGTCAGAAGCAGGATAAGAAAAGCGGCAAGAATCAGGATTGAGCGCATCAAGGCCATGGAGGTGTTCCGTCCTTTTTGAAAGTCATTCATATTAAAGTCCAGAGATAATAGACCGTGCCCACCAGGATCAGGCTGCCCACTCTGAGACTTTGATTGTAGAAAATCAGCTTCAGGGCCAGACCGGGATTGAAGATTCCCGCATAATAGGGCAGCTGATGGCGTACGGCGCGCATGGGAGAAGACAAAATGTTTCCGGTGATCAGGGCCAGGACCACTTCCCGGATACCCAGGGCGCCGCTGTCAAGCAAAGCTCCGGCTGCAGCCAGCCCGGCTGACAGTTCCGCCGCCAGCTGCATGGCTACGATGCTCAGGGCCTGTGGCGAAAGCCAGGCCAGGAAGTGAACATGTTCGGCCATGGCTTCTTCAATCCAGTTGAAAAATCCGGCCTGCTGCAGAATAAAAAACAGGGTGTAAATGGGTACGGTAAAGATGATGATCTTTTTGAATCTGTTTTTAAAGCGGCTCCAGACTTTGGCAAACACATCCTTCCAGTTCAGCTTCTCATCTCCCGGCAGTCTGCACTCCACGCATTGATCGGGTTTTGGATCAAGAATCAGCCTGCCCAGAACAACCACGGCCATGGTCCTGAGCACAGCAGCGGTAATGGTCAGCAGGATATAGGGAAGGGCGGCCGCCTTGATAAGCGGGACCATGATAAAAAAGGTGGTCGGCAGGTGCAGAAAATAAGTGGGTAGAGAATTGAACAGATTGGAAAGCACCAGTTCCCTGTAGGTCAGCTTTTTCTGTTCATAGGCTTCGGCCAGCATGGTGTTGGCGGTGATCCCGGAGAAGAAGGCCATGGAAAAGCTGGCTCCGGAGATGTCCCGGAGCCGGCCCAGCCTGATCAGGGGAGCGGCCAGCCTGGCCATGAACCTGGTCCAGTTCATGGATTCGATGAGATTGCCCACAAACACGCCGATGGCGATGAAAATGCAGATCCTCAGCAGGGGCAGACCCAACCCGGACCATAGTTCGTAAAGGGTAAGCATGAATCAGTAAAACCTTTTCACACGGTTCTGTTTTTATATGCGCTTTGAGCATGGCCTGCCGGAAAAAAATCCTAAGAAGATCTGGATTCAACCCACTGTCCTTCAGGATTGACTACAAACTCACCGCCTCTTTGATCAACCACCTTGTGCATCATCAGTTCTTCCAGAGCCTGATCAAGGTGCTCTTCAGGTGCGTTCCAGCGAGGAAAGATATTTTTTTTCTCCAGAGGGATTTTGGAAAATTCCAGATCGTACAGAATCAGATATAAGGAGACTGCTTCCACGGACAGTCCCAGCTTGAATATTTTGTTTTCCATAGATATTTCCTTTTTCTATCCAGACAATGCTGATTTCAGAAGAAAATCGTTAAAGAGCCTGCTTACAGATCCGCGACCACTTTTGCGATCATTTCCTGATCACCGGGGTCGAGGTATGGATGCATGGGCAGACTGAAAATCCTTGAGGCCGTATCTTCGCTTGCAGGAAAATCCCCGGGAATGTATCCCAGATAGGAAAAAGCGGTTTGCAGGTGCAAAGGCTGAGGGTAATAAACGGCCCAGGGAATATTATTTGCTTTTAGTCGGTTGAAAATACGACTACGGTGTGTTTTGTCACCGGCCAGAAGGCTGTACTGCGCCCAGGCGCTTTGCCGGTCCGGAAAGAATTTCGGGGTGACAATGCCGGGCAGGCCACTGAGCAGCCGGTTGTACTTCATGGCAGCCTTTCTGCGCATGTCCAGCTCTTCAGGAAAGATCTCCATTTTGGCCAGCAGCACTGCGGCCTGCAATGTGTCCATGCGGGCATTGAGGCCCAGGCGGACATTGTCGTACCTGCTTTGACCCTGACCGTGCACTCTGAGGGAACGCAACAATTCCGCCAGCTTTGAATCTCTGGTGAAACACATGCCCCCGTCCCCGTAGCATCCAAGTGGTTTGGCCGGAAAAAACGAAGTACAGGAAATATTTCCCATGGCGCAGGGCGATCTTTCCTGATGCAGGGAACCAAACGACTGGGCGGCGTCCACAATCAGCCACAGGCCATGTTCTCCGGCCAGCGCGGTCAGGGCATCGTAATCGCAGGGCAGACCAAACAGGTCCACGCTGATTATAGCCCTGGGTGTGAGCTTTGAGGTGTTGATGGCGGAATGTGCCGCATTTCGTCCTGAGCCGGAGTTTGGTTTATGACCTCTGTATCCGGGCAGGGGATGGATGCCCGGATCATTTTTGTCCAGGGCCTGAAGAGCTTTGGCAGCTTGCGAGGGATCCAGGTTGAAGGTCACCGGATCAATATCCACAAAGACAGGTACGGCCTGAAGCAGGGATATGACCTCGGCCGAGGCGCAAAAAGTAAACGGAGTGGTCAGGACTGCGTCGCCCGGGCCAACGTCTAGAGCCATGAGCGACAAAAGCAGGGCGTCGGTTCCTGAAGAGCAGGCTACGGCATGATCGGTGCCGCAGAAAGAGGAGAGTTCCTGTTCCAGCTTTTCAATTTCCGGCCCCATGACATAGGCGCCATGTTTTAGAACCCGGTCGATGTTTTCCCGGATGCGCGAACTCAGGCGGCGGTGCTGATGTTTGAGGTCAATAAAGGGAATGCTCAAGGATTCCTCCGGGTTTCAGCAAATAATCCATTGGTTGAGTTATATAATGATTGTTGTGTTAAGTGCACACAGCAAAGAAGACCTTCTTTTAAAGCATGAAGGCTTCTATGAAAGGTTTTTGCCTTTCTTACTCTGGTCTGGAAATCTGCTCCAGGATGCTGGAGGCAGTTTCCAGAGCCATAAGTCCCTGTTCACCGGTTACCTGGGGTTCCAGATTCATTGTTACCGCTCTTGCGAATTCCTCGAGTTCCATCTGCAGTGAATTGACTTCAGGAACGGCCGGCCTTTCGTAAATTATATCCCTGATATTTTCTCCGGTGCCGATTTGTCCGATAACCATGGAAAAATCTTTGGAGGACAGGTTTTTGTCCGCATTGCGGAGTTTGAATATTTCAGCTTTCTTTTCCAGAAAATCAAGAACAATATATTGATTTTTTTGAAACAGTCTCATCCTGCGCATGGGATTCAGGGAAATCCTGCTGCTGGTCAGGTTGACCACACAGCCGCTGGCGAATTTGAGGCGCACACTGGCAATGTCCTCGCTGTCAGAAACCACCCCCACTCCGCATGCATCCACATGGGTCACCCGGCTGTTGACCATATACAAAATGAGATCGAGGTCATGAATCATCAGGTCCAGAACCACGCTGACATCGCAGCCTCTGGGGCTGAATCTGCTCAGCCGGTGCACTTCCACGAACATCGGATTGAGCGGATATCCCCTGATGGCCAGCATGGCTGGATTAAACCTTTCTATATGTCCCACCTGAACTTTCAAGTTTTTCTGACGGGCTTTTTCAACGATGAGTCTGGCTTCTTCCACGGTTGCGGCCATGGGTTTTTCCAGAAACAAGTGGCAGCCGCAGTCCATAGCCTGTACGGCAACGGCAAAATGCTCGCTGGTGGGGACCACCACGCACACTGCGTGCACCTGTTCAAGCAGTTCAGGAAGATCTTCAAAAAAGGCGCAGCCGCATTCTGCCGCCACGTTGGCGGCCCTGTCCCCGTCCAGATCATGTACTCCCACCAGATCAATCATTTCCGATTGGGCAGCCAGCCTGGCGTGGATGCATCCCAGATGTCCCACGCCGATGATTCCCAGGGCCAGTTTGTTCATTTTTTATGATCTCTGGTTTCAAGCTTTATTGCTGTTCATGGTTTCCAGAATCAACCGGGCGCAGGCCGGAGTGGCCTTTTTTTCGCCCAGAAGAGACTTTATTTTCTGCAGCTGTGCGCACATCTGTTCTCTTTCATCAGGCTGGCTGAGAAGCCTCAAAGCCTCGCGGCATATGTTCCCTGCACCGGCCTGCTGCTGGATAAACTCCGGATAAACCGCCCTGCCCAGGATAAGATTGGGCATGCTTATAAATGGCACGTCAATAAGCAGCCTGCCCATTAGATAGCTGGTCCAGGAAAGTTTATAGGCTACTATGGCCGGAACTTCAAGGATGGCGCATTCCAGAGTGATGGTGCCTGATGCGGCCATGGCCATCAGGCTTTTCTTCAGGTATTGATGCCTGTTTTCAGGCTGTATGCAGGAAATAAATGAGTTTTTCCTGGTGTGCCGAAGCAGAAAATCCCGGCTGATCCCCGGAGCTCTGACGATTCCGAAGACCAGGTCAGGACGGGTCCGGTGCAGGCGTTCAGCTGCGGCAGTAAATACGGGCAGCAGCGAGGAAATTTCTTTTTTCCTGCTCCCGGGCAGGATTGCGATCTGATTGTTAAGGGGAGTTATCCGTTCGATTTGATCCAGGTCCAGAAGCTCAAGCAGAGGATGGCCCACGTAAACAGCGGGGATGCCTTGGTCCTGAAAAAAATTCTGTTCAAAGGGAAAGATGCAGACGATTTTGTGGACGTATTTTTTCAGGAAGCTGATCCTGGATTTGCGCCAGGCCCAAACCTGGGGAGCTATATAGTAAATGACCGGGATGCCCAGGTTCGTGGCCATCCTGGCCAGGCGGAAGTTGAAATCCGGGGCGTCTATCAGAACCATGACCCGGGGCTTTCTGATTTTCAGGATTTTGTTGATCTTCCACAGATAGCCGGCAATTCTGGGCAGGGCGGTTAAGACCTCGGTCAGACCAACCAGAGAAAGCTCTTCAGACCTGTACACAGTGTTCAGACCCTGACTTCGCATTGCTTCTCCACCCATGCCCATGATCTCCAGGTAAGGGGACAAAGCCTTAAGCTCGCGCATGAGCAGGGCACCGTACGCATCGGCTGAAGCCTCACAGGCATTGATCCAGATGCTGTCCCTGCTCATGGGGGCTATTTCCCTATGCAGAAATTGTCGAAAATTGAGTTCAGGATGTCTTCGGAAACGATGCGTCCGGTTATTTCGTCCAGATGGGCGCAGGCACAATCAAGCCTTACACCTAAAAGATCAAAAGGTATGTCCCGGTCTGCTTCATTTATCAGAAGTTCAAGTTCCTGAGCGGCTTTTTCCAGGGCGTTTTTTTGTCTCAGATTAGGGACCATGTTTGAAAAAGCTTCCACCCGGGGGGTGCCGAGTATTCTTGAGCGAATTCTTGAGGTTAGTTCTTCAAGGCCGCTTCCGTATTTTGCTGAAACACGCAGGACTTCCGCCCCTGAACCGGAAAAACTGTCCAGCCACTCAGGACTGCTGTCGACCAGATCCCATTTATTGGCCGCAACCACAATTTTGTCAGCTCCTACTTCCTCCAGGATCTCCATGTCCTCCCGGTCTGGCTCGATGCATGAATCCACGACCAGAATGCACAACTCAGCGGAAGCGATTAAACGTCGTCCTGCTTCAAGACCGATCATTTCAATCTCATCCCTGGTGGGCCTGCGTCCCGCGGTATCCACCAGGCGGACCGGAAGTCCGTTCAGGTTAATGGCTTCTTCTAGATAATCTCTGGTTGTTCCCGGGACCGGGGTGACAATTGCCCTTTCCCGGCCAAGAAGGGCGTTCATCAGACTTGATTTGCCGGCATTGACTTTTCCGGCAAGGACCACCAGAGCACCTTCCCTGAACACTTTATTCTGCTCATATGAAGCAAGCAGCCCTGAGATTTCATCAGCGCAGGCCCCGGCCTTTTCCGCCAGAACATTCTTGGGCAGACACTGCACATCTTCTTCGGGAAAATCCACCGCCAGACACAGTTCTTTTTTCAGATCTTCGAGGTTCAGGCGCAGCTTTTCAACCCGGCTTCCCAGGTGTCCCTGCAGCTTGTCGCCCACCAGAAGGGCTCCGCTCTGGGTGGGGGAGCTTATAAGTTCCTGAACAGCCTCAGCCTGGGTCAGATCCAGACGGTTGTTCAAAAAAGCTCTTTTGGTGAATTCGCCTGGACCCGCCGGTTCAGCGCCTTGTCCGAACAAGGCCTCCAGGACTCCTTCCAGGACTGCCGGACCGCCGTGGCAGTTGATTTCCACCACGTCCTCACGGGTATAGGAGTAAGGTCCGGGCATAAAAGCAAGCAACACTTCATCGAGGATCTGGCCTTCTTTGTTGCTTATCCATCCGTAGTGCAGCCTGTAGGCCTTGAAACCCTTGAACCTGGGCCCGGGAACAAAAAGTTTATCCGCTATTTGAAGGCTCTTAGGACCGCTTAAGCGGATGATGCCCACTCCGCCCCGGCCCATTGGAGTGGCTATGGCCGCAATGGTGGCGTTTAAAGTCATTCCTGCAGTCTGACCCGCTCGGAGTTTGCGTCGTCATGTGGCTGCTGCTTTTTTTTCCGGCCTGCTTTGGGCATGATCAAGACTCTTTTCATAGGGCCCTCGCCTTTGCTCTTGGTCCTGATGTTGCTTTCGCCCTGAAGAGCCAGATGAACTATGCGGCGGTGATATGAACTAAGAGGCCGGGTACTCACGGTTTTACCGGCCTTTATCGCCCTCTGGGCCAGATGAAATGCACTCTGTTCCAGTTTTTCACTCTGCTTTTCCAGAAAGTTTTCCGTATCCAGCTGGATTCTGGCGGCACCAGGGTGATGCTTGGCTATAATTCTGTTGGCCAGGTACTGCAGGGCGCTCAGGGTCTGTCCGTCCCTGCCCAGAATCAGGTTTGAATTGTTGCTGTCATGAATCAGGACCAGAACAGGGTCACTGTCTCCCCTGATGCTGATCTCTGCCTCCGGGGCCAGGGGTCTGATCAGCCTGGAAACAAGATCCTGGATGAAATCTTTTAGTTCCTGATCTGCAACAGGAAGCTCTTCACTTTCAGGCGCAGCTGTTTCTTCGGGAACCTCTTCAAAGCTTTCGTTTTGTAGTGCATCTTCAGGTTCGGATTTTTGAAGAGTTTCTTCCTCTTTCTCTATGTGGTTATCCGGGATTCTTTTCTGGGCTTTGATTTTTGCTTTTTTCACTCCTACCAGGCCAAAAATGCCTGATGACCCGCCGCTTACTATCTCAATCTCCAGCTGATTGCGATCGATACTGAAAAATTTACAGGCATTGGATATGGCTTCATCAACGTCCTTGCCGGAAAATTCCACGTATTTGTCCATGCTGACTCCTTCATGATTACCGTGTCCGTTCCGGTTTCAGGCTGGTTTTTACCTGATTGAGAGGTCTTTATGCAGACGCGCTTTGAGAGATTGTAACAACCGGATTGCGGATTGCTTCCGGCAGTATTCAAGGGCTCCGGGGCAAGCTCCATCAAGAGGCTGGAGGAGGCATGTGCTTGAGCTGCGCCCGGATTTCCTTGAATTATTGCGCTTGTTTTTTTGCCTGAAAAACCGGTTTTCAAAGAACAGGGTTATTTTAAATGTTTACCGAATTCACTTTCAAGTACGAGCGATGCCTATTTTTTCTTCTTTCTTTTTCTGGCCGTTCCTGGTTTTTTGGGTTCAGGTCTTTTTTCCTGCTGTCTGGATGCATCCCCGGCATCGTTTTTGGGCGAAGCATTTTGATTCTCTTTCTGCTCGGCTTTCTGTTCCGCTCTTTCCTCTGCCTTCTGCAGGGGCAGGTCGGCGGATCTGAGCATATACCATTGCTGGCCGATGGACAATACGTTGTTGGCCAGCCAGTAAAGAACAAGGCCGGCAGGAAAAGTGATAAAGATGAAAATAAAGACCAGGGGCAGAAACTGCATCAGCTTGGCCTGCATGGGATCGCCGGGAGCCGGAGCCATACGCTGCTGCAGAAACATGGTCGCGCCCATGAGCAGAGGGGTGATGAAAAACGGGTCCCTGGCGGACAGATCAGCAAGCCAGACAATGTCTGTAAAGGGAATATGGCTTATGAACGGCGCGTGCCTTAACTCCACTGAGCCAAGCAGACCCTGGTACAGGGCGATGAATACAGGTATCTGCACCAGTATGGGCAGACATCCTCCCAGAGGATTCACCTTATAGGTTTTGTACATCCGCATGATCTCTTCATTCATTTTTTTCCGGTCATCTTTATACTTTTCCCGGATCTTGGTCATCATGGGCTGGAGCTTCTTCATCTGGTTCATGGACTTGTAGCTTTTATGGGAAAGCGGCCAGAAAATAATCTTGATCACCAGGGTGAGCAGAAGGATGGCCACACCATAATTAGCTACATACTGGTAAAAGAACTTAAGGACATGCATGAGCGGTTGAGCAAGAAAATTGAACCACCCGTAGTAAATAGATTTCTCCAGGCTGTTTGGAGCTCCCTGGAGGTAGTTGCGGTCTTTGGGGCCCAGATAGTAAAGCTGATCCAGATTCTGGGAGGAGCCGGGCTCAAAGAACATGTTTTTGTTCAAAGAGATCTGGAAGAGCTCATTCTCGTAGCCGGCCCGCAGATTCATATCCGGAGAATGCGGAACAATGGTCAGCATGAAGTAATGATCGACTATGCCGGCCCACTGCAGCTGATTTTCAACGCGCAGCCCGTCGCGCAGGTGGCGTTCCCGTTCATGGCTCAGGCCTTCCTGATCAAAGTAGCCTACTCTGGTCGGATTCAGGCGGTCATCCGAGAAAGTCGGGCTGGCCATGATCTTTCCAATTTCACCCGCGGTCTGGGTATCCGCGGTATTGATGATCTCGATGCTTTCCTCGATCATATATGTGTCGGCCAGAAAGGTCATCTCCCGGATGATCTGCATATGGCCGATGAGCCCGGTGAAGACCAGGGTTTTTTCCTGCCCCGGCTCCAGAAGTATGTCCTCTTCGTTTTCCAGGGTCCATTCGCCTTCGATCCAGGTCGGTATCTGGTTCCAGGTAAGACCCATAGGTCCCCTGACCAGAGAGCGGGGAGTGACCAGGTCAATTTCTGGAGCCTCGGGATCAATTGTCTGCTTGAACTGTTTAAGGACAAAGTGCTCCAGTACTCCGCCGGCAGAGTTGAAGGTAGCCTGATACAAAGGAGTATCGACCCTGATCTGCCTGCCTTCAACAGGCACAAAATCAAGGGCGTCGTGAGGCATGATTCTGTCGGGGTCAAAAGCTTCAGGCCGGATTTCTTCTTCAACGACGCGCGGTCTTTCCACCTCGCGTTCCTCCACGGGTCTATCCGGAGGAGGCGCCGGGGGGAACAGAATATTCCAGGCAACCAGGACCGCCAGGGATAAAACCACGGCAAGCAGTATCTTATGTATTTCCATGTTCTTTTTTTTCTCCGAGAATGGATTTAAGAGAAAAAGTTTCGGGTACAGGATCCAGCCCAGAAGCAAAAAAGGGATTGCATCTCAGAAGCCGCAGGAAGGACAGAATCATCCCTTTGCCCGGTCCATGCACCAGCACAGCTTCTTTGGCATATTCGGAGCATGAGGGAATGAAGCGGCATGCGGGAGGAAGCAGGGGCGATAATAATTTTTGATAAATAAAGATCAGCTTGATCAAGATATAACGCATCAGTGTTCTAAACAAAAAGGCACCGGTAACTTATGATTGAGTCTGATTTTCCTTTGAATCGCCGATCCTGATGAGCAGCTTAAGAAGCTGGTCACTGACCGTCCCCAGGTCAAGTTTCCGAAGATCCTGCCTTTTTTTGCAGACGACAACTATGTCTGCATTAATGTTGATTTGTTTTTGATGCAGCCTGAACGTCTCCCGGATCAGACGCTTGATCCGGTTGCGAAGCACTGCAGGGCCTGTCTTTCTGCTCGCGGTTATTCCTAAACGCCAATGATTCAGTTGATTGGGCCGGACAAAGACGATGAAATGCCTGGTCTGGTAACGCCGGCCCCGCTCGTAACAGGCCAGAAATTGCGGCCTTTTGACCAGTTTCAGATGCTTGGGAAATGTTAAACCGCCAATCTCTTTCTGCCTTTGGCCCTTCTTCTGTTGATCACCGCCCGGCCGTTTTTGGTGCGCATTCGAACACGAAAACCGTGTGTTCTTCTTCTTTTGATTCTGCTGGGCTGATATGTTCTTTTCATCCGAAAATTCTCCTTGCGAAAAGATAAAAGTGTTTATTAACTCTTGAGCAGAATTTAGTCAACCCGTCAGCACACCCGGTCCGGTTCTTTCTGCCGGGGCAATAAAAGCCCCGCCTGTAGAATGAACTGAAAAGGCTAAAGTAGATGCATTGCTTTTATGCTTGAATTCGAGTAAAGTTTTTTTATAATTTAGTATAAACTTAGCATGAAACAATCCTGCCTCCAGGATCGAGCTAGAGCATGCATCCACCTTCCATGGCTGATGAGCTTGTCCGCTGGGCCGCTTTGAAGCCCGACCAGATACAAAAGATCCGTAAAGAGCAGGGCGATCAAAGAGTAGATTTTGCCAAGGCTGCCCTGGTGTCAGGCGTGATTTCCGAAGAACAGTACCGCGATTTTATGTCCAGGCATCTGGGCATGCCGGCGGCTGATCCGGCACGTATCGGCATATCCGGGGAGATTCTTGCTCTTCTGGACAGGTCGGTGTGGACCAAATACAAGTCAGTACCTTTTTTCATGCACGGCAACAAACTCTTCCTGGCCTGTTTTGAGCCGGACAATATTGCGGTTCTGGACGATATTCGATTCATGACCGGAATGGAGGCTGTACCTCATCTGGCTACATGGTCCTCAATAAACAGGGCGTTGGAATTTTTTGCGGATAAGGACGCAGGCGACCTCAAGGAAATCATGGCCAGGATGGAGGCCGAAGAAGGAGCTTATACCGGAGAAGACGGGAAAAATGAAGATGCTTCGAGTCTGGAGGCAGCCTCCCAGGCACCGGTGGTCAAGATGGTCAACCTGATCCTTATGGAAGCAATCCGCAAAAAGGCATCGGATATTCATATCGAGCCTTATGAGCAGGATTTCAGGGTCAGGCTGCGCCTGGACGGCATGCTCAACGAAGTCATGCGTCCACCAATGCGCATGAAGAATGCCCTGATTTCCAGATTAAAAATCATGGCTCAATTGAATATTGCCGAAAAAAGACTGCCGCAGGACGGACGGATTAAAGCCCGTACTCCTCAAGGGGACCCTCTGGAGTTCAGGGTTTCCATCCTGCCCACTTTGTTTGGAGAAAAAGTAGTCATGCGCATCATGGACAAGTCCATGCTCCAGGTGGACATGCATAAGCTGGGCCTGGAGGAACATTCTCTCAGAATACTGGAACAGGCAATAAAACTGCCCTATGGCATGGTTCTGGTCACCGGTCCCACAGGATCGGGCAAGACAACAGCCCTTTATTCTGCGCTTATGGAACTCAACCAGCCCGGGGTGAACATTTCCACAGTGGAAGATCCCGTGGAATTCAGTCTTCAGGGGGTTAATCAGGTCCAGGTACAGGAAGCCGTAGGATTGACTTTTGCCTCTGTGCTGCGTTCTTTTCTGCGCCAGGATCCGGACATCATCCTGGTCGGAGAAATCAGGGACCTGGAGACTGCTGAGATAGCCATAAAGGCCGCTCTGACAGGACATCTGGTTCTGGCGACCCTGCATACCAATGATGCACCAAGCACATTGACCAGACTGATAAACATGGGCGTGGACGGCTTTCTCGTGGCCTCTTCCGTCAACGCCATCATGTCTCAGAGACTGGTGCGCCTTTTATGTCCGGTGTGCAGGATTCCTGAAAATATTGATCAGCAGAAGCTTCTGGCCATGGGTATGCTTCCGGAAGAGCTCGAGAAGGCTCGGATATTCGGCCCTGGAGGCTGTGAAGAATGCAGCCACACCGGCTACAAGGGCAGAACAGGCGTGTATGAGGTTATGCCGGTCACCCCCTTGATTCAGGAGATGGTCTTGAAGGGGGAAAGCGACTTAAAGCTTAAGAAGGCGGCAATTAAAGAAGAAATGATCACCATGCGCCGCAGCGGTCTGATGAAATTGGCCCGCGGAGAAACTTCGGTTCAGGAAGTGTTGCGCAGTACGGTAAGTTAAAGGTCAGCATGCCCATATTCCTGTACAAAGCTACAAGCAGATCAGGCAAGAAGATCAGGGGTGATCTGGATGCCCCCAGTCTGGACATGGCCCAGAGCGTACTCAAAAGACGCGGTCTGGAAAATCTCCGGGTCAAGCCCCAACCCAAGGATATTCTGGAAGGAACATTCCTGGAAGGCAGTGTCTCTTCCAGGGATATGGTCATATTCAGCCGCCAGTTCGCCACACTTATTAATTCCGGCGTGCCCATCCTGCAGGCATTACAGGTTTTATGCCAGCAGACAGAAAACAAGATTTTAAGGCGCAGGCTCTATGAAATTAAAAACGACATAGAAAGCGGCTCCTCACTTTACGATGCTCTGAAAAAACATCCGGACGTATTCGATGATCTGTATACCAATATGGTAGACGCTGGGGAGGCCGGCGGAGTTCTGGATGTGGTACTGGACCGTCTGGCCAGATATATAGAAAAAGCGGCCAAACTGAAGGCCAGGGTCAAGAGCGCCATGATATATCCAGGAGTGATCATTACCGTGGCAGTGGCGGTCATCGCCATTATCCTGATTTTTGTCATTCCAACCTTTGAGCAGATGTTTTCCGATTTCGGAGGAGCTTTGCCTGCTCCAACCCAGCTGGTCATAGGTCTGAGCCGTTTTGTAACAGGCAACATTTTTTATATTCTGGCCGGGGTGATCCTGCTGGCTGTTTTGTTCAGGCTGTTTTATCGCTGGGAAAAGGGCAGAATACTTGTGGACGAGTGGATTCTTCATCTGCCCGTGTTCGGACCGCTTCTGCGCAAAGTGGCTGTGGCCAGGTTCAGCCGGACCATGAGCACCATGGTCTCTTCAGGGGTGCCAATTCTGAGCGCTCTGGACATTGTTTCCAGAACGTCCGGGAACAAAACCGTGGAGAGAGCGGTGCTTGAAGCCAGACAGAGCATCTCCGAGGGTCAGAGCCTGGCTGAACCTCTGAGTGAAACAGATATTTTTCCGCCGATGGTCACGCATATGATCTCCATTGGCGAGGCAACCGGAGCACTGGACAATATGCTGGAAAAAATCGCTGATTTCTACGATGACGAAGTGGATGTGGCAGTGGACACTTTGACCTCGCTTCTGGAACCGATTATGATAGTTTTTCTGGGCGTGGTTGTCGGAGGCCTGGTCATCAGCATGTATCTGCCCATTTTCCAGATCGCCGATGTTGTGGCCTGAAAAATCAGAGGACAGCCTCCGGCCCATAGGGCCTCCGGCCCGTTAGGAGGACAGAGGACAGAAGACAGAGGGCAGCCTCCGGCCCATAGGGCCTACGGCCCGGTGGGAGGGCAGTGTCAGTGATCAGAAGAAGCTTTGAGAGATGAGCGGTGAGAGGTGAGTTAAAAAATCATTGGCAATAGGCAGGTTGGTGGACAGTAATTAGTTTCCATC
>SLDX01000137.1 GCA_007125075.1 Desulfonatronospira sp. | reverse complement strand
TTGCCGTGCTTTTTGGACTGATCACCCAGGATGACCATGATCCCGCCGGACTTCAATATCTGCAGTCCTTGGCGGACAGCCTGATCCTTGGGCATGACCCGGTTGCCGTGCATGGTCCGCAGCTGGTTGATGCGCCTGTCCAGGTATTTATTTTTAATGGGCTTGACCACGATATGCAAGGGAGAAAGGAGAATTCCTGCACATACACCGATTGCTTCCCAGCTGCTCAGATGGGCTGAGACAACGACTGCGCCCCGGTTTTGAACAATGGCTTCATGAAAGGTGGCATCCCCCCGAACTTCAACAAGTACCCGGGCGTCCTGTTCATTCCGGATCTGGGGTATGCGCAGAAGTTCAATCATGTTCTTGGCCTGATTGACATAGCTCTGCCTGGCCAATTGTTTGATTTCTTCTTCTTTTTCCGGGAAGGCCTGTTTCAAGTTGTCCAGGACAAGGCTGCGCCTGATCCTCAACACGTCCCAGGTCAGGTAGCCCAGCAGCCTGCCCAGTCTCAAAGCCTGCTCTCTGGACAACTTTCTGGTCAAAAGGCCCAGGAGTATGAACAGCCCGGCAGAAATGGGATAACTTGTCCATTTCAGGGCTTTTTTGCAGCTTTTTTTTATGTTTTTCATGAACAGTGGGGTTTTCGCCTCTGGTCAGGCGTGAGTAAACATATGGATCAGGTTCTTGATATTCTCTCAGGGTTTGTTAACTTTTGGCTTTGTCATCAGGGACTTTTCCTGTCAAGGCTTTGGTAGCCGGGGCAGACCTTCAAACCAATACTCAAAATAATGCTCAGGACCGGTTATGACCTCTTGCAAAAATCTGATCAGAGCTGCTGATCTTTCTGGGTCAGAGTCTTCCTTGAACAGCTTTTTCAAGCACCAGCCTATAAGGCAGAATTTCAGCTGGAGTATGAACTGGTTGTATTCCGGGCTTATTTCCGGACGCCTGGTTATAAGGCCCTTCCAGTATTTTTGAAGCAGGCAGGCGTAAAAGCGGGGAAAGCCGGATAACCGGCCCGCCCTGCGGTTAAAGAATAATGGTTCGGCCTGAGCGATTTTCAGAGCATCGATAAAAAGCCAGCGTTTTTCAAGGCCTGCTTTTTCAAAGTCTACAAAATAAATTTTTCCCGGTTTAGGGTACAGGATGTTGGCCTTAAATATATCGCGGTGTACCAGCAGGGGCTTTTTAAGTGCAGGGGTATAAGTAATGGCCCTTCTCCAGAAGCCTATGATTTTTATCAGCAATAAAAAGGACAGCTTGCCTTTGACCAGGGAACCCTCCAGAAGATTGCGCAGAGTTTTTGCAGATCTGGAAAATTTCCACCGGTTTGTTTTTTCCCAGATCCAGCCTGCACAGCTCTTTTCATGAAAGGGGAAATCACAGGTATTGAATTCCAGAACAGCGTTCATGGCCGAAGTATAAAAGACTTGGTCTTGCCGGTTTGCAGAATTGTTTATAATGAATTCTGTTAAAATATAATTCTTATTATCTGTATTCAACAGTTTGGGATAACGAAACCTGGAAAAACAGATATGCTGCAGCATGCTGTATATAAAAATCTCCTTTTGGAACCTCAGATGGCGCCCAGGCCTTTTCCAGGGGAAACTTTCTTTCAGAACCTTGAGCAGGCATTCTCTGCCTTGAAGCCGGACATGCACAACGAGCCTGGGATCTTTATCCCGTATTACCTTTAACACCCTGTATCCGGGATCCATGGAGGCAAGGAGTCGTTCAGCAGTTAATGGAATCTTTAGGGGTGAACGCTTGGCCAAGGAATATACCTGTTATGTCCTGGAGCAGTTTGAAGCCTTAGGTATTGTGTTAATATCCAAAAAGGATTCATTTTAATTTCCGCCCGTATGCTGCCCAGATTATTCATAAACTTTATAAAGACACATTAAAAAAATCCTTCAAGACCTTCTTGGTTTTTGCTATTTATGCAGAAGCTTCAAAATGTATAGATTTTGGACCTCAAAGTAAACTGATAAGGAAATCAGAAGAATTTCAGCTTACATGGTGATCGAGCAGAGAGTTAAAAAAACAAGGCATGATTTTATGAACTTATCCGAGCAGCCGGAATTTAATTGCAAATATATGCAGGTATTGACATGCTTTCTTTTAAAGACATAATTGATTTTTTTGCTCAAAATTGCTTAATTTATAATTTTGCTGAATAAGTTTATGGAAGAAAAAGTTAAATATACTAAGCCTCAAGGCGACAGCTGGCCTCTTATCAAAAGATGCCTGGGTTATTTCTGGCCTTATAAGATTTTTATCGCCGCTTCTTTTGTCTCTCTGGCAATTGTGTCTGCTTCCACTGCTGCAGCTGCATTTCTGGTCAAGCCTGCCCTGGATGAGATTTTCATTGCCCAGGATGAGCGCGCACTGGTGGTCATACCTTTCCTGCTTTTTCTGGCCGTAATGGGCATGAGCCTTTTTCAGTTTCTCCAGAATTATCTCATGAATTACTGCGGCCTCAAGGTTCTGCAGCAGCTGCGCAACGAAATTTACTTCAAGTTTACCAGTCTGCCGGTAATTTTTTTTGATCACAACCGGGTGGGCATGCTCATGTCCAGGATAGTCAATGACGTCAACCTGCTAAAGTCGAGTCTGCCTCACTTTATTGACCTCATCAAGGACTTCCTGACCATGTTGGGTCTTCTGGTGGTGATATTTTACCAGGATGCTCAGCTGGCCCTCATCTCCCTGGTTATCTATCCTTTGGCCATATATCCCTTTATCCGCTTCAGCAACAAAATACGCAAGCTGGGACGAAAAAATCAACTAAGGATTTCGCACATCACCGGTTTTTTGCAGGAAACCTTAAGCGGCATCAAGGTCATTAAAGCCTTTTCCGCAGAACCACGGGAAAACAGAAATTTTGCCCATGAGAATAAGAGGCTCGTAGAAAACGCTCTGAAGCAGCTGAAGTACAATTCTCTGGCCACTCCGGTCATGGAAGTGCTGGGAGCGTTAGGCATGGGCCTTATCATCTGGTACGGCGGCAGCAAGGTCATTGCCGGGGAGACTACACCCGGGACCTTTTTTTCCTTTCTTACCGCACTTTTTATGCTTTATAAGCCCATCAAGAAGCTTAATAAGACCAACATGGCCATTCAGAAGGCGCTGGCAGGAGCGGAACGGGTCTTTCAAGTGCTGGATTCCAGGGAAATCAGAGAAGAAAAAGGAGGAAATATTGAACTTAAGCCTCCTTTGGAAAGCTTAAGGCTTGAGGGAGTGACCTTTCAATATCCCGGATCGGAGAATCCGGCTTTGGACAAGGTCAGCCTGAGCATTGAGCAGGGACAAAAAGTGGCCATTGTCGGACCAAGCGGTGCGGGCAAGACCACTTTGATAAATATCCTGCCCAGATTTTATGTCCAGCAGCAGGGTGAGGTATTCATCAACGGCAGGTCCACCGGAGAATATACCCTGTCCAGCCTGCGCCGTTTCATGGGCATTGTTGCTCAGGATAACTTTCTTTTCAACGCCTCTGTCCGGGATAATATTGCTTATGGCCTGGAAAATGTGGATGAAGAACATGTGGTCGCCGCAGCCAGGGCTGCTTTTGCCCACGAGTTTATCATGAATCTTTCCCAAGGGTATGATACAGTGCTGGGTGAACGCGGAGTCAGACTGTCCGGAGGTCAGAAACAGCGCATTACTATTGCCCGTGCTTTACTTAAAAATCCTCCACTGCTTATCCTTGATGAAGCCACCAGCGCACTGGACACTGAATCCGAGCGCATAGTTCAGCAGGCGCTTGAAAATTTGATGCGCGAGCGGACGAGCATTGTCATCGCTCACAGGCTGTCCACTATTCTGTCTTCGTACAGAATAATGGTTATGGATAAGGGCCGGGTACTTTCCGAAGGGAATCATGAACAACTTCTTGAGCAGTGTTCACTATATAAGAAGCTGTATGAAATGCAGTTTAAAGATAACAACATTTTACAAATCTCTTAGAAGCAAGGATTGACATGAATCTCAGTCTTTCAGACTCCAGAAACAATTATGTAACCAACCCGATACATTCTTCAGGTTTTTTACAGTGTTTTCCCAACCTGTACTTTTATCCCCGGATGCTTAGTACCGTATTCAAGGCATCCTACAAAGCAAAAAGAGGCAGATACTCTGAAGAAGATTGGATTAAGAACTGCGCAGATATCATTCGATTTCTGGAAAAAGTGGATTGCAGGATAACCATACAAGGCAAAAAAAACTTCATAAACCTGAAAGAACCCTGCGTATTTGTGGGCAACCATATGAGCACCCTGGAAACTTTTGTGCTGGGCGCCATCATCGGGCCGCATCGTCCGATGACATTCGTGGTTAAGGAAAGTCTTATGCGTTACCCGGTTTTCAAGCACATCCTGATGACCATCAACCCGATAGTGGTCAGCAGGAAAAATTCCAGGGAAGACTTCAAGGTGGTCATGGAGGAGGGGAAAAATCGGCTTGATCATGGCACTTCAGTTGTGGTCTTTCCCCAGGGTGAGCGAGCTAAAAGTCTGGAACCGGAGAAATTCAATTCCATGGGGGTCAAGCTGGCCAAAAGGGCCAAGATCCCGGCCGTGCCCCTGGCCCTTAAGACAGATGCCTGGGACCAGGGATGGATCATCAAGGATTTTGGAAGAATAAGGCCCTTCAGACCCATATATTTTTCATTTGGCAGGCCCATGCATATTCAGGGCAATGGACGGAATGAACATGAAAAGATCCTGGATTTCATCTCCAGCAGACTGAATTTTTGGCAGAAATATCATAAATGGTTCGGCATGGATTAAATGCCTCATCAAGGCAAAGCTGACTTGAAATGAAGATATTTATGCATGAGATGCAAGCTCTGTAACTATTTTTCCGGTCCTGAGCCTGCTCTACCTGAAGCCTGGTTTTCCAATACCTTCAAGGCAAAGCAGGCCGCTCCGAATCCATTGTCGATATTGACAACTGATATTCCGGGAGCGCAGGAGGTAAGCATGGCCAGAAGGGGGGTAAAGCCGGCCAGGTTGGTACCGTATCCAACTGATGTAGGCACGGCCACAATAGGGGCTGCCGTTATTCCGGCAAGAACAGAGGGCAAGGCCCCTTCCATGCCGGCTATGACTATAAGTATCCTGGCTTTGGCTATTTTGGGCAGATGCGGGAAAAGCCTGTGCAGACCAGCTACTCCCACATCAGATATAAGCCCGGGAGTATGACCGAAGAAGACCATGGTCGCGTAGGCTTCCAAAGCAACAGGCAAATCAGCGCCGCCTGCCGAGATGATCACTGCTTCAGCTTCACCGCTCCAGCAATCATCAAGGTTTATTTGTTTGTTCAGGACAAAAATTCCCGGGATTTCAAAATATCTTCCCTCAGGATATTTCCGGGCCAGATCCTGACCTGAATCACGGTCAAGGCGGGTTACCAGCACAGGACGTTGCTGCCTGGAGAGATTTTTGACCGCGCTGTACAGTTGTTCCCTGCTTTTACCTGTGCCGAAGACAACCTCGGATATTCCGGTGCGAATTCCGCGGTCCAGGTCAAGAGTTAAACAATGCTCTGTTTCCAGAAAAGGCTCAAGCCCGATTTTTTCAATAGCCTGTTCCACAGATATGCTTCCGCGGACCAGTTCGTTCAGAATGATGGCCAATTCCTTTCTAAGCATGGATTATGCTCCAGTAGATCTGGCTCAAGCGGTTTGACGGCATTTTCGCCCACTTACATTGAAAGTTGTCTTTTTTCTTTTTTTATTCAGAAATTGCAGGCCTGCAAATGTTTAAAGCGAAGCTATAATATTGCTGGCCTGACAAAGATAATAAGATTTTATTTTACAGAAAAAAAGATGGTTGTTGAAGGTTTTCTGTAAAGACCTGTTCTGCAAGATTTCCAGACACAGAATTTTCCAGTCCAGGCTGGAATTCTGCTCAGCTCAACATGAATCTTGATTTGAGCTAATATGCCTATATGCAGTTAATCTCCAAAGGGCAAGGAGATGTTAGTTTACAGTATGTGCATGGCGAGTGTTTTTGTGATTGTAAACATTTTATCCATGGCCTATTATCAGCAGGTTTTCACCAGTTAACACAAATTTTTTGCGAAAGCTTAATCAATTCAAGGAGAATGTATGTCTGTTTTAAACCCGCAAATTATGGACTATCTGGAAAAAGCCTCCTGGATCAGGCGCATGTTCGAAGCAGGCAGCGAGCTTAAGCAGAAGTACGGACCGGAAAATGTCTATGATTTCAGTCTGGGAAACCCTGATCTACCTCCTCCGATTGAAATCTCTAAAGCGCTTGAGGATCTGGCCAAAACAGCTGACAAGTCTTACGCATTCGGGTACATGCCCAATGCCGGTCTGCCGGAAGTACGCAGGGCTGTGGCTGAAGCGGTCTCTAAGGAACAGGAGGTAAGCCTAAGCCAAGATCATCTTATTCTCACCTGCGGTGCGGCAGGCGGATTAAACGCGCTGTTCCGTGCAGTACTCAGTCCCGGAGATGAGGTCCTTTGTCCCGCACCATTTTTCGTGGAATACTCTTTTTATGTACAGAATTTCCAGGGTGTTTTTGTTCCGGTGCCGGCCAAGCCGCTCAGCTTTGATCTGGACCTGGACGCCGTGGAGAAGTTCATTACTCCCAAGACCAAAGTAGTGCTCATCAATTCTCCGAACAATCCAACCGGGCAGGTTTATGACCTGGAAACGCTCAAAAGACTGGCAGGAATCTTGGAAAAGAAGAGCCAAGAGTTTGGACGGCCCATACTGCTTGTTTCTGATGAACCCTACCGGTTTTTGACTTATGATGAAACAGAGGTTCCCCCGATTTTATCCCTTTATCCATACAGTCTGGTGGCGAGTTCTTATTCCAAAAGTCTTTCCCTGGCCGGAGAAAGAGTGGGTTATCTCGCAGTGCATCCCGAATTTCCCGGCGGGGATGAGCTGTTGCAAGGTCTGAATCTGACCAATCGGATTCTTGGTTTTGTCAATGCTCCGGTCATCGGGCAAATCTTGGTGGAAAAGGCCCTGCATGTAACTGTAGACAAACGAATTTACGCTGCCAGAAGAAAAGCCATGGCTTCTGTTTTATCGGAAGCAGGGTTAAAGTTTTCCCTGCCCAGGGGAGGCTTTTACTTTTTTCCAATGGCTCCGGAAAAAGATGATTTAAAATTTGTCCGGGATCTGTTCGAGGAAAATATCCTGGCCGTGCCCGGATCCGGGTTTGGTTATCCGGGTTTTGTGCGTTTTTCATTCTGCCTGCCCGAGGAGGTCATCTACAGATCCGGTTCAGCATTGGCCAGGGCAGTGAACGGATAAGGGCATTGAAAAGAATATTTTTGGCTGAGAATTGTTCATAGTAACGGACAAGTTGATATTCGAGAACTATGAAATTAGAAAGCCTGGCAGCTTGACTTCTGTTTTTCAGCAGGTTAAAAAATAGAGTTTTTTTATAAGCATTTTTGTTGTCAATTCAGCAAACACAAGAAAAGTTTTTAATTCTATTAGCATTTTGCCAGAAGACTGAAATGACCATTTTTGAAAAATATAAACGAACCTTAATATCCACAAAAAAACTTTACTGATGAAATATTCTAATTTCCGGGACAATTAATTCAGATGTTCGACAGTTTATCTGAACGGTTGAATACCGTATTCAAGAAGCTCAAAGGACATGGCCGTCTGGATGAGCATAATATCCAGGCAGGCATGCGCGAGGTCCGTCTGGCGCTTTTGGAAGCTGACGTCAATTACAAGGTGGTCAAGGATTTCACAGCGCGCGTGCAGGAGCGGGCTCTTGGTCAGGAGGTTCTTAAAAGCCTTACACCAGGTCAGCAGGTAATCAAGATAGTAAAGAGCGAGCTTGAGGAGCTGCTCGGGGGGGAATACCAGGGACTGGATCTTAAGGCAAAGCCTCCGATAGTGATTATGCTCGTGGGTCTGCAGGGATCCGGCAAAACTACTTCCGCAGGCAAACTGGCCCTTTATCTGCGGAGTAAAAAATATTTTCCCTATCTTGTACCGGCAGACGTGTACCGTCCTGCAGCAATAGATCAGCTGCACAAGCTGGGCAAAGAACTAAGCATTCCGGCTTACCCGTCATCTTCCGAAGACGATCCTGTGGATATATGCGAACGGGCCCTTGAAGATGCCAGGCTCAATGCACATACAGCCGTGATTATTGATACAGCCGGACGTCTGCACATTGATGAAACCCTGATGCAGGAACTGGTATCCATCAAAAGCAGATGCGCTCCCCATGAGATTCTGTTCGTGGCTGACTCCATGACCGGGCAGGATGCAGTCAATGTAGCCCAGCGTTTTAATGAACTTCTGGACATTACCGGGGTCATCCTGACCAAAATGGAAGGTGATGCCAGGGGTGGAGCCGCCTTGTCCATCAAGTCCATCACCCAAAAACCGATCAAGTTCATAGGTACCGGGGAAAAATTAAGCGACCTGGAAGTCTTCCATCCCGATCGGGTGGCTTCACGCATACTTGGCATGGGCGACGTATTGACCCTGATTGAAAAGGCCCAGGCTGATCTGGATCAGGATGAAGCCAGGGAGATGCAGGAGAAGTTTCAAAAGGCCCAGTTCAATCTGGATGATTTCCGTAAGCAGATGGGCCGGCTCAAGAAGATGGGCTCTATAGAAGGTCTGATGAAGATGATCCCGGGAATGGGCAAGATGAGGGATAAACTCAAGGATGTGCAGGTCCCCGAAAAGGAGATGGTCAAGATCGATGCCATCATCAGTTCCATGACTCCTTACGAACGCCGCAATCCAAAGATTTTTAACGCATCGCGCAAGCAGAGGATCGCTCGCGGCAGCGGGACCACGGTTCAGGATGTAAACCAGCTGCTGACCAACTTTGAGCAGATGCAAAAAATGATGAAAAAAATGATGAACAAGGAAGGTCAGCCCAGTCTGGACATGAGCAAAGGACTCCCCGTGACAACGGGCAAGATCAGATCCAAGCGTAAAAAAACTAAGCGAAAAAAAAGAAAAAATAAATAACTGGACAAACTTTCTATTAAATATATATTTTTTTGTAAGTTTTATGCCCACGAGTTCAAAGTACTTTGGGGAGTTCCTGCAATGGATACATAAAGCGGGATTATCTGTTGCTGCAGACAAGGCGGACGGATTATGCTGTTAAGGGTACTGAATGCCGAATAAACAATATAAATCAAAATTAATGGGGGGATGAATTAGATGGCGCTTAGATTGAGATTGACCAGAATGGGTTCCAAAAAGAGACCATTTTACCGCCTTGTGGCTTTAAACAGCGAAACCCGAAGGGATGGCCGCGCTCTTGAATATCTGGGTTACTACAATCCTCTTCAGGAGCCACCGGAAATCAAGATAGACATGGATAAAGTCAAAGCCTGGATGGATAAGGGAGCTAAACCTACTGATACAGTGCGTTCTTTGCTCAAAAAAGCTAGCTCCTGATCAGTGTTTTTCAGCCTTCGGCTTTTTTTGACGTTATATGAAAATCAGATTATTCTTAAAGATTTTGTGTTGTGACAAAGCAGAAATTATTTCTATCGACTGAAATAAACGAACAGCAGATTAAAAAAAAGAAATAAAGGTTCACATTAGAACGTCATATGAAAAATTTCCTGACAAAATTCTAAGCGTCGCATGCCTTGGATTTGTGCTGGATTTACTGCTTCCTGCAGGAAGTTTATAAGCGGGTATGATCTGAAAGTGGATCTTGGTCTTGCTGGATGAGGGCTGTATAAGACTGTTTAGAAATATTAAATGAAAAGCAGTCTATCTACTAAAATATGCAAACCTACAGTAGGGTCTGCAATATCTGATTAAGCCTAATCTGAAACAGCTCTCAGTTCGCGCAGGCATTGTTCCGATAACAGGATTTGAGCAGCGCGAAATTAAGTTCTTTGTCAACAACCATAGCTGGGCAAGAACCGGAAAATCTATCCTGAATCGTGGAATAATCGGAGGTGATCATGTTGAAGGAATTGATCGAATATATTGCCAAGTCTTTGGTGGATAATCCTGATAAAGTGGAAGTAGCCGAGGTGGAAGGCGAACAGACAGCTGTTATTGAACTCAAGGTTGCCAAGGAGGATCTGGGAAAAGTTATTGGCAGACAGGGACGTACTGCCCGGGCCATGCGTACGATCCTGGGCGCGGCATCAACCAAGGCTCAAAAGCGGGCCGTACTGGAAATAATTGAGTAAACTTTAGATCAGCTGAAAATGGCTGCCAAAAACCTGATACCTTGCGGAAAGGTGGTCAAGCCACATGGATTAGGGGGGGAGCTTTGCATTGTATGGTATGCAGACTCCCCTTTAATTTTAAATGAACTGACCCGGGTATATCTCCAGCCGCCTGAAACTACACCAAAGGTGTTTACAATTCTTGCATGGAGAGTGCATCAAAAAATGGTACTGCTTTCTCTGGACCGGATTGCTGGAAGGGATCTGGCTGAAAAATGGCGAGGTGCAGAGCTTCTTGTAGACGCCCGTGACCTGCCCCGAAAAGACGAGGACGAGGTTTACCTGTATGAGCTACTTGATTGTCGCGTATATTTAAAAGATGATGTTTTTCTGGGTGTTATCCAGGGTTTTTTTAGGAAAAAGGGCAGCGAAGTATGGAGGATCATAACCCCGGAAGACCGGGAAGTGCTTTTCCCTGCTCATGATGAGTTTATTATTGAACTTGATCCCCATAGAAAAAGAGCAGTCATCGACCCGCCTGAAGGACTCCTTGATCTGTACCTGCAGGACTGAATATGCGCTTTCATATAATCACTTTATTTCCTGAATATTTTGATTCCCCTCTGCAATATGGATTAATGGGCAAAGCCAGGCAGAGGAATATTCTGGATTTCAATCTGGTCAATCCAAGAGATTTTGCTCTTGACCGACACAAAAGTGTTGATGACAGGCCTTATGGCGGGGGTCCGGGCATGGTCATGCTTTTGGATCCGCTTGTGCGGGCACTGAAGACCCTGCCCGGAAAATGCAGAAAGATTATGCTGACTCCAAAAGGCGCTCCTCTAAGTCAGAGAAAAGCGGCCATGCTTTCCAGAGATGAAGAACTGGCTCTTGTGTGCGGACGTTATGAAGGAATAGACGCCAGAATCGAAGAGCTTTTTGAGCTGGAACCCTTATCTGTTGGAGATTTTGTGCTGAATGGAGGTGAAGCTGCAGCTCTTTGTCTTATAGAGGCTGTGTCCCGATATGTTCCGGGTTTTATGGGCAGGCAGGAGTCCGCAGGTGAAGAAAGTTTTTCTGCTGGACTTCTTGAGTATCCTCACTATACACGACCGGAAGAATATGAGGGCCTGCAAGTGCCTCAAACCCTCCTGACCGGAGATCACGCCCGCATAGCCAGGTGGCGCAGAGAAAAAGCTCTTGAAAATACACTTGAGCGCCGGCCGGAATTATTAAGCGAAACAGCACTTATACCTGAAGACATCAGGTGCCTGCGAAATCTTCCCAGGTCCTGCCCCGGACGCAACCTGTACATTGCTCTGGTTCACCATCCTGTAAAAAATAAAACAGGTAAAGAATGTACAACTTCTTTGACAAATCTTGATATTCATGATATAGGAAGAGTTTGCGCTACCTACGGTCTGGGTCAATATTTCCTTTGTACGCCTCTGGAAGACCAGAGAGCGCTGGCTGACCGGCTTATCACTCACTGGATCAAGGGGGCCGGTGCAGAAACCAATCCTGATCGTTCCCGGGCTCTTTCAGGGATCAGGATTGGCTCGTCTCTGGAAGAAGTGGTGCGGAATATTTCGCAGGAAACCGGAGTTTCTCCGGTGGTAATAGCCACCAGGGCTTCAGACACCGGGAACATCCAGTGCAGACAAATCCGTACCTTGCTCGCTGAAAAGCCGGTACTTATGGTTCTGGGTACCGGATATGGTTTGACTGCACAGGTCATCGACAAAGCGGATTATGTTCTCAGTCCGGTACGTTTGCTTGCCCGGTACAATCACTTGTCCGTGCGTTCAGCCGCTTCTATTCTTGTGGATCGCATATTAGGCGATTTTGCTTGATTTTTGATTAGTGAGGTTGAAGCTGCCTCATTCAAATGAAAGTACTGTCACAGTTCATACGTATCATAAAAAACAAAGCCCCTAGCCTAATTTTAGACTTGAACGGGGAGAAATTCTGTTAAGGAGTAAATGGATTATGAACATCATGCAACAGATAGAGCAGGAACAATTAAGAACAGATATTCCCCAGTTCAAGGCAGGGGATACGATCAAGGTGCATGTGCGCATTATCGAAGGAGAAAAAGAAAGAATTCAGGTTTTCCAGGGCACGGTGCTGAGAGTCAAGCGCGGGACCACGAATTCCACTTTTCTGGTGCGCAAGATTTCTGATGGGGTCGGAGTAGAGCGGGTTTTCCCCCTGAATTCTCCTTATATCGAGCGGGTGGAAGTGGTTTCCAGGGGCAAGGTCAGGCAGGGCCGCATCTACTATCTGCGCAGACTAAGGGGCAAGGCGGCCAGGCTTAAGCTGAGAAACGACTGGCAAAAAACTCATTAATGTAAAACTGCTTAATGCCTGCACGGAAGCGGGAGAAACCATGCTTGTGGCTGGAATAGATGAGGCCGGCAGAGGCTGTCTGGCCGGTCCAGTAGTCGCGGCAGCCGTTATTCTGCCTGCAAAGGCGATCATTTCCGGTCTCACTGATTCCAAAAAAGTTTCCTCATCCATGCGCGAGCTTTTGGCTCTGGAAATAAAAGCCAGGTGTATCTGCTGGTCTATAGGCCTGGCCTGGCCTGCTGAAATAGATCGCATCAATGTGCTTCAGGCTACCATGCAGGCTATGCGCAGAGCTGTCAGGTGCCTTGCTCGCGAACCTGACAGACTGCTTGTCGACGGCAATCACCAAATCCCATCAACCATACCGCAGAAGTGCATAACAGGTGGCGACCTGAGCCAGCCCTGCATTTCAGCTGCTTCCATATTGGCCAAAACCTTCAGAGATAAATTGATGGGTAAGCTGGACCTGCGTTATCCCGGGTATGGACTGTCCAGACACAAAGGCTACGGCACGAAGGAACACCTGCTCGCGTTGCAGAATCTGGGGCCATCTCCAGTACACCGCAAGAGTTTTAAAGGAGTGGTCCAGACGTCTCGGGAGGTATTTCCATGGCTGCCCATAATCTAGATCTGGGCAGATTTGGTGAAGAAGTGGCTGCATCTTATCTTCTGGAGCAGGGATGGAGGATCATTGGTCAAAACTGGAAAGTCAGGGGGGGTGAACTCGATCTGGTTTGCATGCAGGACAGCCGGGTTATCTTTGTTGAAGTCAAGACCCGCACCGAATTCGGCATGGGCCATCCCTTGGAGAGCCTGGGGGTTAAACAGAAAGGAAAGCTCCTGCGTACAGCCGGCCAGTACCTCAGCCAGCACAGGCTCTGGTCAAGAGAGTGCCGATTCGATTTTATCTGCGTAACAGTCGGGAGGGAAGTGCTAATAGAACATGTCCAGAATGCCTTTGAATTCAGCCCTCTGGGTGGTGGCCACTCCTCTTGGCAACCTTGGTGACATCACTTTTCGAGCCGTTGAAGTGCTTAAAAAGTCGCATCTGATCCTGGCAGAAGACACAAGAAGTGCGGGCACGCTGCTTAAAAACCTGCACATAACCGGCAAGAAGTTTTTGAGTTTGCATGAACACAATGAGTTAAGGCGCATGCACCAGGTAGCGGCCAGAATTATGGAGGGATCCGACTGTGCTTTGATTAGCGAAGCAGGCACGCCGCTCATGGCTGATCCAGGATACCGTCTGGTCAGACATTGCTGTGATCTTGGGCTCAAAGTTATTCCAGTGCCGGGCCCATGTTCATTTGTGGCTGCGCTGACGGCCAGCGGTCTTCCTCCGTATCCCTTTGCTTTTCTGGGTTTTTTGCCCCGGAAGCAGACTGAACTGGAAAAGACGTTTGGTCTCTGGAAGGATATGCCCGTCACGCTCGTGTTTTTTGAACGCAAGAACCGTATCCTGCCCAGCCTGCAGACAGCCTCCAGGATTTTGGGTGCCAGGGAGTACTGTCTGGCAAGAGAGTTGACCAAAAAATTTGAAGAATTTATAAGAGGTAACCTGGAAAATATCAGTCTTGATCAGGAAAAATTGCTTGGTGAGCTGACTGTAATCATTGGTCCTTCTCTGGCGGCAGGTCCCGCAAGCGATCCGGAAAGCGTGGAAAAGCTTTTGAATTACTACATGGAACAGGGGCTGAAGCCCAAAGATGTTGTGCATAGAGTCCAAAACAATTCCAGAGGCTGGAGCAGCAAAGAGATCTACGCGCTGATGCTCAAGATGCGGTCCAAGTCTCATTAAAAAGCACTTTGAAGAGATGTTATGCTGCATGGCTGAAGATACTGAGCAATTAAAAATATGGCCAATATTGACTTGAAATCCCTGAACAGCTGTTTTTTGCGCAGTCAGTTCATGGGCAGCGCCTTCAACACCAGGGGCATGCAGAATATTGGCCTGGCTTTTGCGTTGGATCCTGGGCTGCGTCGAATATATGCCAATGACTTCAACGGACTGCAGAAAGCCAGACGCAGACACCTGAAACTGTATAACACCCATCCCTTTTGGAATCCGCTTCTGGTGGGCCTTTTTTTATCTCTGGAAGACAAAATTGCCCAGGGCGTCTTTCCCGCGCATTCTTTGCCAAAAGTCAAATCAACCCTTGTCTATACTTTATCCGCCATTGGAGATTCTTTCTTCAGTGGAAGCCTGCTGGTAACCTGGTCTTTGCTGACCGTAATTTTTCTGGCTCTTGGACAGTTCTGGGCGGCCATTATTCTGGGCTTGTTCTTGTTCTTGTTTCTGCAGCTTTTTAAATTATATATTTTTTATCAGGGGTATGTACAGGGTCTGGTATTTATTCAAGGATTGAAAAGATGGAACCTGATCAACTGGAGCGGAAGACTGAAAATAGTGAATTCCCTGCTTGTTCTCTGCTTTTGGCTTGTCATTTGGCCGTTTAGCTGGCATATTTTTACTTTTATTGTCATATGTTCTCTGGCTTTAATCACGGCCTGGGCCTGCTTCAAAGTTCAATGGGGCAGGGAGATCTTGCTGCTGGCTGTATTTGTCCTGATTCTTCTGCTGCCCTGGGGGCAGATCGGACTGTAATCAACATTTAAAAGATAAGCTGTCTGCCCGATAACCGCGCAGGCAGAATTCATATCCCATGTCTGAAATAAAAAACACATATGAAACAACCATAAGTCTGCACAATGAGTTCGGACTCCACGCCAGGCCCGCCGGAAGGATTGCCAGGGAGGCACAACAATTTGAATCCCGGATCTGGATAGGCTTCGACGATCGCGAGGTGGATGCCAAAAGCATTCTGGATATTCTGAGTCTTGCAGCTCCCAATGGCAGCGATCTGCGCATTCTGGCTCAGGGCAGAGACGCCAGACAGGCAGTGGAACATCTGCAGACTCTTTTCCGGGAATTGGTTAAAGAAGAAAAATAATGGCCAAGCATATTTTCAAAGGAATTCCGGTTTCGGCAGGACTGGCCATAGGCAAGACCCATTTCCTCGATCGCGAGGAAGGGAGTTCCATGGTCCGGGTCAGTATTGTCCCGGAACAGCTGCCCCAGGAGATTGAAAGGCTTAAGCAAGGTTTTGAACTGGCTCTTAATGATCTTGAGAATATCAGGAAAAAGGTGCCAAAAGAACTTAAGGAACAGGCTGCAATAATCGACTCGCACATAATGATTCTGCGAGATGCCAAGTTTCAGGAAGCCGCATGCCAGTATGTGCGTCACAGACTGGTAAATGCTGAATGGGCCTTGGAATACGCTGTTAAAGATATTGAAAAAGCATTCAGCAGGATTGAAGATGAATATATCCGCAGCAGGGTTCAGGACGTACATCTTGTTGCCGGAAGAGTTCGAAACCAGCTTTATGGCCAGCCAAGAAATGTCAATGCTGTGTCGGAACGGATGATTCTTCTGGCCTACGATCTTTCTCCCGCAGACACAATAGAACTGAAACTGGATAAGATCATGGCTTTTGCCACCACCACCGGCGGCAAGACTTCACATGCGGGCATAATCGCGCGATCCCTGCAAATACCGGCCATTGTGGGTGTTGAAGGGCTGGATGAAATCCAGGATGACCAGCTTGTTGTTCTGGATGGATTTAACGGAAAAATTATTGTCGAACCCAATGAAGCAGAACTTGCTGGATTTAAAGAGTTCAGACAGCGCTTCAGTGATTATTATTCCCAGGTCAGGCGCAACTGCTATTTGCCGGGCGAAACTATCGATGGTTTTCAGATGCAGGTGCTGGCCAATATCGAACTCTTTGAGGAAGTCACCGCGGTAATAGACAATGGCGGTGAAGGTATCGGACTTTACCGCACAGAGTACAGTTTTCTCAATCGAAACAGTCTGCCTTCAGAAGACGAACTGTTTGAAGAGTACCGTGACCTGGCCTCAATAGTTTACCCTCAGCGGGTAGTATTCCGCACTCTGGATCTGGGTGCGGACAAGATTGCTCCTCTATTCCCTAACATTCATGAACTCAACCCTGCTCTTGGTTTGCGGGCCATCCGTTTCTGTCAGCAGAACCTGGATCTTTTTAAAGCTCAGCTGAGAGCAATTTTAAGGGCCGGCATCATGGGCAATGTTTCCATCATGTTCCCCATGATTTCAGGGCTGCAGGAACTTCAGGAAGTCAAAAAAATTTACTTCCAGGTACATGACGAACTTAAAACACAGAAAGACAAGTTTAATCCGGATCTGCCGCTGGGGATCATGGTTGAACTTCCCAGTGCCGTGCTTATTGCAGATATGCTGGCAAAAGAAGTGGATTTTTTCAGTATCGGCACTAACGACCTGATACAATATTCCCTGGGTATAGACCGGACCAACAAGTACGTCTCATATCTTTATCAGCCTTTGCACCCGGCAGTGCTGAGAAGCATAAAGTATGTAATCGACGCTGGCCATGAAGCCGGAATCGAAGTCAATGTATGCGGTGAAGTTGCTGCAGATCCTTACTGCATTCCTATTCTTATGGGCATGCAGCTTGACTCGATAAGTCTTAATCCTCAGGCCATCCCGGGCATTAAACGCATTATCCGCCAGACGACAATGGATGAGTGCAAGACTCTCTTAAGACAGGTATTAACCAGCGATGACGTCCTGAAAAGCAACCGTCTGGTCAGAGACAAAATTTTCACCCGCTTCCCGGAGGAACTTATGTTTTACACTTCTCTCATCGAAGAATAAGCACTATCTTTACCATCAAGTGTATGGCAACATGAAAAATTTTTTCGGCTGGCTGGGACATAATTTTCTGGAGCTTCTTCAGGAACTGGGTCGGATGATGCTTCTTTTCATTCAGGCTTTTTTCTGGCTTTTGCGTCCCCCGTTCCGGATTCGTCTGTTTTTAAAACAAATGGAGTTTATCGGGGTAAACTCTTTATTCGTAGTTGGTTTGACTTCATTGTTTACCGGTATGGTTCTGGCGCTGCAGACTTATTATGCATTTCGCATGTTCGGTGCTGAAACTCTTGTCGGAGCAACAGTAGCATTATCCATGACCAGAGAATTAGGACCGGTTATCACCGGACTAATGGTCGCCGGCAGGGCTGGTTCGGCCATCTGTGCCGAAATCGGGACCATGCGGGTTACCGAGCAGATTGACGCGCTGACGGTTATGTCCATCAACCCGGTGCAATACCTGGTCATGCCCAGGATTCTGGCCGGCTTCATCATGCTGCCTCTGCTGACCATCATAAGCGATGTCATGGGCATCTTCGGAGGGTATGTGGTCGGGGTACAGCTTCTGGATATTCACGGCGGATTGTTTATGAACAGGATATACGAATATGTTGAACTGGCCGATGTGTACAATGGACTGGTTAAGGCATCCGTGTTCGGAGGGATATTGACTCTGGTGGGATGCTATAAGGGCTTTTATACTTTTGGCGGGGCTGAAGGCGTGGGCAGGGCCACTACTCAGGCAGTGGTCATGTCCTGCGTTCTCATTCTGATTAGTGATTACTTTTTGACTGCACTGATGTTCTAGAGCGAGGCAATGGAGCAGGATCGGTATATCATCAGGATCGAAGGTCTAACCAAAAGCTTTGGTACATTTACCATTTTGAACGGCCTTAATCTCAACCTGGAAAAAGACAGGGTCAACATTATCATCGGCCGCAGCGGCGGGGGAAAAAGCGTACTGATTAAGCATATCATCGGTCTGCTTAAGCCGGACAAAGGACGCATTCTGGTCAGGGACCGGGATATAGTACCCATGTCTGAACGGGAAATGGCTCATGTGCGGCGGGAGTTCGGCATGCTCTTTCAGGAAGCCGCCCTTTTCGATTCTTTGAGTGTGGAAGAAAATGTGGCTTTTCCCTTGCATGAACATACTTCCAAGAGTTACAAGGAAATTATGACCATTGTCCAGGATAAGCTGGCCGGAGTAGGTCTTCAGGGTATGGGGTCCAAGATGCCTGCAGAGCTGTCAGGAGGGATGCGCAAAAGGGTGGGGCTGGCCAGGGCTTTGGTTATGGAGCCCAAAATAGTCCTGTTTGATGAGCCTACATCCGGGCTTGACCCGGTCATGGGTGCGACAATAAACGATCTTATTCTGCGTACCAAAGATGAGTTCGGAGCTACCTGCATCGTTATCAGTCACGATATAAGCGGGACCATGAAAATTGCGGACAATATTTTCATGCTTTACGAGGGGAAAATTATCGTCCAGGGATCTCCTGAAGAAATTAAGGAAAGCTCTGATCCGGTCGTACGGCAGTTTATCAGGGGAGAGGCCAAGGGGCCGATTCAGATCAACTAAAATATCAAGGGCGCCAGGTTTTCAAGCTTACCGGTGCTCTGAAGCTAAGGTGATTTATGGCCAAAAGTCCGAGCATGGAGATCAAGGTGGGCATATTCGTTTTCATCGCCATCCTTCTTCTGGCTTACCTCACCACCTTGATCACCCGGGACCGCATTATTACCAGAGATACTTATACCGTGCACGCTGATTTTGAAAACGTGTCCGGCCTGCGCACCAATTCTCCTGTGGAAATTGCTGGAATCGACATAGGCACCGTACAGGAAATTTCCCTCGTTAATCACAGGGCCAGGGTAAGCATGGTTATACGCGAGAATATCACCATATATGCCGATTCCAGAGCAACCATAAGAACCAGAGGTGTACTGGGAGATAAATTTGTGGAGATAAATCCCGGCAGTTCTCAACAGCCGGCGCTCGAGGACGGCGGTGTCGTGGCTCAAGGCGTACAGCCTACAGATCTGGATCAGGTCATGGCCCGTATAGGGGATATCGCTGATGACATCAGCGAGGTGACCAGAAGCGTGTCCAATGTTTTTGGGGGTCCTGAAGGAGAACGGGACATGAGGGAATTTTTTGAAAACCTGCGCATGGCCGCTGTACAACTGAACCAGGTTGTGCAGACAAATGCCCAGGGTGTTGAAATGATCGTCTCTAATCTCGAAAATTTTTCCGGAGACCTGCAACATATAAGCCAGGACAACAAGGAAAACATTAATCAGATAATCGAAAACTTTGCCACCTATTCTAACCAGCTGAACATAACCTTAAGCAGGATCGGCGATATCCTGGAAACAGTCCAGCACGGAGAAGGCCCGGTGACCACCCTGCTCGAGGACAGGCAAATGAGCGAGGATCTGCGCAGGACGGCCACATCTTTGGAAAGCCTGACCCGCAAGCTGGACGAAGGCGAAGGAACCTTGGGCAAGCTTATCACTGAAGATGATACCGGCAGAAAAATCGACGATGCTCTGGATGGAATTAATGAATTTCTGGACCGTTTTGACCGGTTTCAGACAGTGGTGGATTTTCGAAGCGAATACATGGCCAGAACCGGTGACATGAAATCCTATCTCAATCTGACTCTGCAGCCGGCAGAGGACAGGTTCTATCTTTTATCTCTTGTCGACGACCCAAAGGGCAGGACAAGAATTACAGATACTACAACCAGAAAATGGGTTGACAGCGAATTTCAAAGAGAAGTCAGGGAGCGGGAGGAAAAGACTCAAAAGGACAGAATTAAATTTTCAGCTCAACTGGCCAAAAGGTGGAACAATTTCATCCTTCGCGGAGGTCTGATCGAATCTACAGGCGGCTTCGGCATGGACTATTTCTTATGGGATGAGCGCATTAAGCTGTATACTGAATTTTTCGACCTCGGTGCTGATCGTCCTCACCTCAAATCCGGAGCGAATTTATATTTTCTGGATAATTTTTACCTCACAGCCGGATTTGATGATTATGTAAGCAGAAGGGATTCTTCCTTCTTTGCCGGTCTGGGTTTTTATTTTACAGACGAAGACTTGAAATTCTTCATGACTTCAGTGCCTCTGCCGGACAACTGACCGGCAGCAAAAGATAGTTCTTATACAGTGCATGAAAAAGGAGATTTATAATGGAAGTTGTCCTTTTTAAAAGTGAAGAGAAAAAAAGCATCAGTGAAGTCGCGGCCATCCTGCGCCAGATAGCAGACAAGGTGGAAAGAGGAGAGGTTGTCCTGACCCGCGGCTCAGAAGAAGTGCGATTGAAAATCCCTTCCAATGTAACCCTTGAACTAAAAGTTGAGGAGGAAACCAAAAGGGTTACCAAGAAATCTCTGGAGATCGAGATTGAGTGGCCGGAAGGAGCAGACGACGAAGGCTCCGGAGAGGTGTTCATCGGCTAGTAAAAGATTTTTTTCTGTGTTTAATCGGATATTTTTACAGCCTGATTCCGGGCGGAAGACAAATGTCATACTTAAAAGCATTAATTGTCCACCCTGATCGAGAAATCGCCCTCAAGCTGCGAGAGTACCTGTCCGGAGAGAAGCGCATCAAAATTTTGGGTGAGGCTGTCAGTTCTCACGAAGCCCTGGAACTCCTGGAAAGCATTTCCTATGATGTGTTTTTTTTGAGCATAGATCTGCCCAATGGAGTCAACGGGATGGAATTGACTCAGATACTGGCGCAGCGAAAGCAAAGGCCGCATATAGTATTTATCGCCAATGACCAGCAGCAGGCTTACAAGGCCTTTGAGCTGGGGGCCGCTGACTACTTGATCTGGCCTTTCGAGCACTCAAGGCTGCAGAACACAGTGGAGCGTCTGCTGCGTTTAGCTCCCCAGCCAAGGATAATTGAAAGCGGCCAAAGGGAAACTCAAGGCAGGCAACAGGACAAGGAAGAAAGAACCTTGCATCTGCCTATGGCCGATGCTGATGAAGAATCTTTTTTGAACGCCTTGCGTACTGCCTGGGACATGACCTACAAAAAGCATGTTGAAATAGAAAAACTGCCCATAAACCTGGAAGGCAAGCTGATTCTTGTTCCATATAATCAGATAGTCTTTGTGGAGGCTTATGAGGATTACAGTTTTGTACACACCTTTCAGGAAAAATTTTTGACCTCCTACCGATTAAAAAGCCTTGAAGAAAGATTAAGCAAGCATGGTTTTTTCCGGGTGCACCGCAAATATCTGGTCAATCTGGAAATGGTCACTGAAATCGCTTCATTGCCCGGGAGCAATTTCATGCTCAGGACGGCTGGCAGGACCAAGATAGAGCTGCCCATAAGCCGCAGGAGGATCAATGAATTAAAGCAGATCCTTGGACTTTAAAAAGACTCACCGTTTAACCCGGCTGATCAGCCTTTAGTCGATAATCAGTGCCTTTTTGTTTCTTTGCTCAATTAAGTAT